>NZ_CP132204.1:2479030-2788909 GCF_030718995.1 Arthrobacter oryzae | reverse complement strand
TCGACGCCACAAAGAAGCCCTGGACACCTGCGAAGGGCTGGGCAGCGGCCTGCCCCGCGAAGCCGGGTATGGGCGTTACTTCGAAGGGGATTCCCGCCTTCTCCACCTGGTTAAGGGCCCAGGGGCCGGCCACGAGGTAGGGCGCCTTGCCTTCAGCGAACAAAGAGATCGAGTTGTCCACGCTGATGGAGCGTTTCAGGACGCCGGTTCCCGATTCCCCCAGTTCGTGGATCTTCCGGGCAGCGGCCACGGAACCTTCACCTCCGACGCCCAGGTCAGATGGGTTCGGGTCGCCCTGGGCTGTTGCACCGAAGAGGTAGCCGCCCATCGAGGTGTACAGGGGCTGCATATGGTAGGCATCGCCGCTGTTCCCCTGCGGCAGGCTGAAAGGAACTTCCGCCTTCTGGGCGGCAACCGCCTCCTGTCCCTTGGCGAAGGCATCCTCCAGAGTCGCGGGGGCCTCAGGGGCGATGCTTGTATTGCGGAAGAGACCAAGAGTTTCGATCCCGTACGGCAGCGCGTACACCGATTCGTTGTAGGTCACGGCCTTGACCGCAGTCTCGGTGTAGCCCTTGAGCTGGTCCGGTGCTAGCTGCAGTGGATCGATGGCGCCGTTCTGCACGAGGTTACCGATCATGTCGTGTGCGCCGGTGAACACATCGGGCCCGTTTCCTGCAGCGTTTGCTGTCACCAGGGCAGTCTGGAACTCACCCGACACCACCTGGACGGCGACGCTGATGCCGTTGTCGGCCGCAAAATCTTCCGCAAACGCGCGTACCGGATCGGCTTTCAAATTGTCGGTCCAGATCACCAGGTCGGCGTCTGCCCGTTCTGGGGCTGCGGTGGACCCCGCCGCAGCCGGTGAGGATGTGGCCGGCTGGTTTGCCTCAGTAGCGTTTCCACACCCGGTAAGCAGCAGCATCGCGGTGGCGGTGACCGCGAGAGCGCCCTGAATCCTACTCATCTGTTTCTCCTTTGAAAGAGGAATGCGCCTCACCTGCCTCAGCAAGGCGGGCCGCGTGACCTGTGTCACGAATTAGTGTAAACGTTTCCATTTATGGTGTCTAGCGGCAGTTCCAAGAGCTCTCAAATCCACCTAGGGCCGCGCGTAACCTTGCAAAAGCAGGGAAGTGCACAAATAGAAACGTTTACGCTATTCTTAGCGAATGAGTTCTAGTCCGCTGGGGTACAGGCGCATTTGGAGCCATTGACGGCCGTGCTGCCTTCCGCGGATGGGCAGTTTTTCCACTACCGTGAACAGACGAGGAGTCACAGCGGCTGCTCCCTGCGCCGTACAGGTGCGGCTCCAAGGTGAGGAAAGATGACCGTGACAGGCATAAAGGAGGTTGCTGCCCGCGCCGGCGTCTCCGTGGGTACCGCATCCCGCGCACTCAGTGGCAACGGCTCGGTGGCGGCCACTACGCGGGCCCGGGTGCTGGCCGCGGCCAAGGAGCTGAACTTTGTTCGTTCCTATAACGCCGCGAGCCTGGTCACGGGCCGCAGCCGCATCATCGGCGTCATAGTGCCGTCGGTTGACCGCTGGTACTTCGCCAAAGTGGTGGCAGGAATCGCCGAGGAACTCATTACGGTCGGCTACGATCTGGCGCTTTACAACATTTTTGGCGACCGGGACCATCAGGACGCGGTGCTCGGAGATTTCCTCATGAGGCAGCGCCTGGACGCGGTGCTGCCCGTCTCGCTTGAGCTGACAACAGAAGAATTGACGCGCATGCTTTCACTACGCCGCCCGGTGGTGGGCATCGGCGGACCTATGCCGGGCGTCCCCACGATCGGGATCGACCATTTCGCCGCGGCTTCCCTCGCCACCGGGCATCTTCTAAGCCTTGGCCACCAAAAAATCGCCCATGTGAGCGGCGGAACCGACCCCTACCGGGATTTCAAACTTTCCGACCAGCGTCAGGCCGGCTTCGAACACGAGATGGAAAAAGCCGGAGCGCCCATCAGGCCGGAGTGGATCATAGCGTCGGACTTCACCGTGCAGGATGCCTACAAAAAAGCCCGGACGCTTCTTGCCATGCCAGAACGCCCCACCGCTGTCTTTGCCGCCTCCGACGAGATGGCCATCGGCGTGATGCTTGCTGCGCGGGACCTTGGCCTCCAGGTGCCGCACGACCTGTCCGTGGTGGGCATCGACGGACATGAGCTCGGCGAGACTTTCGGGCTGACCACCATCCAGCAATTTCCCCGCAAGCAAGGACAACTGGCGGCACGGCGGCTCCTGCAGAAGTTGTCCGAGACGGCCGCGCCTTCCAATGGCGCAGTTGAAAGCAGCCCAGTCGCTGGTCCCGGCATTCAAGAGTCCCCACCCCTGGATAACCTTCACGAACTCATCAGTACCGAGTTTCTGGTCCGGAGCAGCACAGCCGTTCCACGCTCCAGCGCCCGGGTCCCCGGACGCACATAAGATCGGGACAGGAGGCGGCGGACTCCCGCACCGGGGCACCCAGCCAGCGGTCGCCGTCGTAATTCACGACGGCGGCCAGCTGGCAGGGTGCCGCACTCCCCTATTGTCCCGGGCGCCTGCACAAAATAGTGGGGGAAAAAGATGAGTGAACATCGTCTGGCGGAAGCAGGACAGGGACAGCCTGAAGATCCGGTCGCTCCATGAGGTGCTGTGGACTAAGAAACTGAACTCCGGCGTTCTTTTCGCCCCGACCATGCCGCCGAATCGTGGGGACGGCTGGCCTCAATGTCTAGGCCCTGGCCGAACGTCGGCGGCGCTCGGCGGGCACCTTCGACCTGGAGCGCCCGGAGATCCTGGTGGACAGCGGGCCCTATGCGATCACCCGCAATCCCATGTACGTAGGCTGGTGGCTCATTCAACTCGGCGCAGGCTCCTTGGCCGGCTCCTCCTGGGCCCTCGCGGGTGCTGCCGGCCGAGCTGCTGGGTTCCTTTGGCTGGAACTCACGCGCCGCCGTCGTACTCCTCCGCAGGCGCCATAGGAAACCCACAGGTCCGCGGCCTAACATGGCCCACATGAAATCTGCCCGGGACGCCCGCTCTGCCGCCGTCGTGATCAACGCCGGATCACGCCGAGGGGCGGCACCCGAACTTGCCGTGGACACGATGCGCAAGGCAGGCGTGCCGATCTCCGACGTGCACCACGTGCTGTCCGGGGCAGACCTGGCCGGGACGCTTGACCGGGTGCTGGCGGACGGGCACGACCTGGTGGTTGTCGGCGGCGGCGATGGGACGGTGTCCTACGCCGCCGGTCGCGTTGCCGGCACCAACGTTGTGCTCGGCGTTCTTCCGCTGGGCACCGCCAACGACTTCGCCCGCACGCTGGAGATACCGAGCAATCTTTCGGAGGCGTGCGCCACCGTCGCTGACGGGAAGGTGGTGGACATCGACCTCGGCCGGGCCAACGGTGAGCCATTCCTCAACGTCGCGTCCGTGGGCCTCTCGGTGGCTGTTACCGAGGCTCTGAGCCCACGCCTGAAGCGGTACATCGGGCCATTGGCGTACAGCATCGCCACGTTAACGGCTTATGCCCGGCGCAAGCCGTTCCGGGCCCGCCTCGAGTTCCCGGAAGGGGACCACGAACCGCTGGAACTGGACAACCTGCTTCAGGTGGCCGTCGGCAATGGCCGGCACTACGGCGGCGGCAACACGGTCTCCCCCACTGCAGGGATAGACGACCACACCCTGGACATCTACGCCATCCTGGCGGGGCCGCTCAGGGAGCACGTGAGCATCGCACGGCTGCTCAAGGACGGCAGCTTCATCGAACACGACAAGGTGTACCACCTGACCAGCCGGAGTGTCCGGCTGGTCACTGAGCAGCCGCTGCCGGTGAACCTCGACGGCGAAATCGCGACCGCCACGCCCGCGGACTTCACCGTCCAGCGCAACGCCGTCCACGTCGTCGTACCCCAGAGCAGCACCAGCGCGTTGTTCGACGGACCGGGCGCCGCGAACTGGCCGCCGTCGTGATTCCCGACGGCGGAAGGTTGTGACTATCGGGGAACAAGCCGCCACAGGGACGTGACCTCGGCCGTGCGCGCCTCGAAGAGAGGATCGTCGCGGTCCGATGCCTTCGGATGCGTTGGCTTGGTGTCGAGCCGTTCCACCACCTTCAGCCCGGCCGCCTCGATGGCGGCCAGCAGATCCTCACGCGACCGCAGGCCAAGGTGCTCGGCCAGGTCGGAGAGGACCAGCCAGCCCTCACCGCCCGGCTCCAGATGGTCGGTGAGTTCGTTCAGGAAGCGGAACAGCATTCTGCTTCCGGGGTCGTAGACGGCGCTGTCCAGGCTGGAATGCGGGGTGGCCGGAATCCAGGGCGGGTTGCACACGATGAGGGATGCCCGCCCGGGCGGGAACATGTCGGTCAGGACGGCCTCAGCACGGTCCTGGACACCGAGGTTCCGGAAATTCTCAGCGGCGCAGGCGATGGCACGCGGTTCATTGTCCGTCGCCACCACGCGGTGGACGCCACGGCGCGCGAGAACGGCGGCCAGCACCCCGGTGCCGGTTCCGACGTCGAAGGCCAGCGTCTCAGAGGGCAGCGCAGCGGCGGCCACGAGGTCCACATACTCACTCCGGGTGGGGAAGAACGTGCCGTAGTGCGGGTGGATGCGGTCCTGCAGGGCATCGACGTACACTCCGTTCCGTCGCCACTCGTGGGCGCCAATGGCCCCGACAAGCTCATGCAGGGACACAACGGAGGATTCGCCGATGTCACCGTACGCTTCAGTGGCGGCCTGCCGGATGTCCGGTGCGCGGCGCAGCGGCACCACCGGGCCCGGATCAAGAGGAATCAGCAGCAGGCCGAGAACGCGTGCGCGGTGCGAGCGGGACTGGCGGTGCCGATAGAACTGATCGGCCGGCGTTCCTGCGGTCCTCTTTCCGGCGCCGACCCGGCGGTCCAGGGCGTTGAGGATCTGCCGTGCGTTGTGGAAGTCACCGTGCCAGAGCATCGCGATCCCCTGTGACGCCATCCGGTTCGCATCATCGGCCGTGAGGGAGTCGGAGACCACTTCGACGCGCGTCGGCGCCGGTCTGCCGTTCGCTGAACGCCACCGCGCGGTCATGCTCTCACCAGACTCAACCCAGGTCACGACGGCGGGATCATCCACCGCAGGTGTGCGCGAGAGTTTGGGGACCGGCGTCGGGATTCCCGCGGGAGCTGGCGTGTCGGTAGTGATAAAGATCCATTCCAAGCGTCAGAGGAGCCGATCGGCGACTGACGATTGCGGCGGTGATCCACGACGTGGAAGGCGACGGCCCAAGATTCCGGACCGTCATCCGGCCGCGAACCGAGCGTGGTTGATGGCCGCTGTAGCCATTCAACCTGCATTCTCAGGATACAGGTGCGCCGTGGCCGCTATCCGACGCTGCAGAGATCTGCCGCTTGACCTGCTCAAGCTCATCTTTGAGCAGGTCAACGGTGGCACGGTATTTTTCGAAGTTCGCCGCCCGGCGCCTGGCCATGGCAAAACTGATCACTGCGGCGAGAACGGCGAGCGGGAACGAGAGCAGCAGGGCCCAGCCGGACACGGCAAGGAAGTCCAGGGCCACGGGAAGAGCCTGCTTGAATGCCAGGAAATCGTTCACCCCACCGACCATTCCCTGCAGGGCGGAGTCCAGGGGGCCAAAGTACTGCCCCACGATAGGCGTCTCGGAAAACGACGGAGCGCTCAACGGCGGTTCTCCTCCCGCCGACCAGCGCGAATCACGGAAAGTGTTCAGGACGTAGATCCCTGCACCCGCGTTGAGGGCCGCGAAGAGCAGAACGGCTCCAAGCGCAGTCCAATGGAGCCTGCGCCAACGCCAAAGGCCGGCCACAAGTGCGAAGACTATGGCCGCAGCCCAGGAAAAGTTGCGGAGTTCGTCGCGGCTCAGGCCGCCCAGCAGATCCAAGGTATTCCCCACCCTTTGCAGTTGATGCTTGTTCCGGTCCCAAGCAATGCCTGTTCAGGTCCCAAGGGAGCCTATCCCAGTCACCCCGGGCATGCGTCGCCCGTGGAACGCAGTGGCGACGTCTCGCACTAGGTGACGTGCCGTCGTCGTACGCAATGCCATACTGACGCCATGGCTACAGGAATGACCCGGGCTGGAGCGGCGCTGCGGTTCGGTGCCGTGGCCATCCTGTTGGTCGCAGCCCATCTGGCCGGTTTGTGGTTCCACTCTGCCGGCGTTTATCGGGGCGACGCGAACGTCCCTCTCTTTCGGTTCCCGCAGGACGTGGACTTCTTCTATGTCCTGACCTTCCCCCCCCCACCATCATCGGTCTTAAATACCTGGCCTACGACTTTGCGGTAAGGGCCTTCACCAAGACCTACAGAACCCGTGCGCTGCGAATCTGCTTCTTCGCAGGCTATGTAGCCGCATTGGCCATAGACGTAGCCTGCTTATTCGCTGCGTCAAAACCGGTCGCCGATGCAGGCTTGGCTATCCTTGGCGCGATTGTGCAGAGTCCACTGGTGCTGTTCGCAGCTGGTGGCGCCATAGCGGCGACAGTCCTGCTGAAAGACAAGCCCCCGCAAACCGGACCGCACCTTCCTCCAGGATCACAGGCGTAAATTTCCGACGATCACGACGGCTGCCCCTGTGCAGGCCCAGTACCACAAATTCGCCAATACGGTGTCCGAGGCTGCCCGGGGGATGACCAAATGGACTAGCAACGATACTTTGTGCGACACTTCACAGGTTTTGGTGTGGTGTACGCCACTATGTCCATCCGACCACGCGCGGCACCAACCGCATCACCCACGCTCTTCCATGGAGGGAACCCACACCTATGAGCGATGTCTTATCAGCCATCAATGACGTGATCTGGAGCGACTGGCTTGTCTATCTCTGCCTCGCCACCGGCGTCTACTTCTCCATCCGTTCGCGCTTCCTGCAGGTGCGGCACGTCAAGGGAATGATCGAGCAGCTGTTCAGGGGCGAAAAGTCCGCCTCCGGCGTCTCCTCGTTCCAGGCCCTGGCCATGTCCCTGTCCGGCCGCGTCGGCACCGGCAACGTCGCCGGCGTCGCCACCGCGATCGCCTTCGGCGGACCGGGCGCCCTCTTCTGGATGTGGACCGTCGCCTTCCTGGGCGCGTCCACGTCCTTCGTCGAGTCCACCCTCGGCCAGATGTACAAGACTCGCGACCCGCTGACCGGCGAGTACCGCGGCGGCCCGGCCTACTACTTCTCCCGCGCGTTCGCCCACACCAAGGGCGCCGGCTTCTTCAAGGTCTACGGCTACGTCTTCGCCGCCGTGACCGTCCTGGCCTGCGGCGTCCTGATGCCGGGCGTTCAGACCAACTCCATGGCCACCGCGATCAGCGGCGCCTGGACCATCCCGTCCTGGGCCGTGGCCGTCGGCTCGGTCATCCTCCTGGCCCTCGTGGTCATGGGCGGCGTGAAGCGCATCGCCAGCGTTGCGGCGTTCGTGGTGCCGTTCATGGCCGTCGGCTACATCATCCTAGCCCTCATCGTCGTCGTCATCAACGCCGCCCAGCTCCCGGAAATCCTCTCACTGGTGTTCCGCAGCGCCTTCGGCATGGACTCGGCCCTCGGCGCCATCATCGGCCTTGCCGTGATGTGGGGCGTCAAGCGCGGCGTCTACTCGAACGAGGCCGGCCAGGGAACCGGCCCGCACGCCGCGGCCGCCGCCGAGGTGTCGCACCCGGCCAAGCAGGGCCTGGTCCAGGCCTTCGCGGTGTACATTGACACGCTGTTCGTCTGCTCGGCCACCGGCTTCCTGATCCTCTCCACCGGCGCCTACCGCGTCTTCTCCGGCGGCAGCGAAGACGGCGAGGTCCTCGCCGAGGGCGGCCTGCTTTCGGCCACGGCCACCGTGGGGCCCCAGTACGTGCAGACCGGGTTCGACTCCGTCTTCCCCGGCGTCGGCGCAGCGTTCATCGCCATCACACTGGTCTTCTTCTGCCTGACCACCGTCATCGCCTACTACTACATGGCCGAAACCAACCTGCGGTTCTTGCTGGGCAACTCCTCAAGCAGGATGATTCCGGGGCTCCGCACCAGCCGCGGCCGCGCGTCCACCGTCGCCCTGCAGGTGGCCATCCTCGTCGCCGCCGCGTACGGCTGCGTGAACACGGCCGCTGACGCGTGGGTGATGGGCGATATCGGCGTCGGGCTCATGGCGTGGCTGAACATCGTGGGCATCCTGGTGCTGCAGAAGCCGGCTTTCAAGGCGCTCAAGGACTTTGAGCGCCAGCAGAAGCTCGGCCTCGACCCGGTCTTCGACCCCCGGCCCCTCGGAATCACCGGGGCCACCTTCTGGGAGTCCTACAAGTCGGCCGATGCCGACCGCGAGAAGGAATCCGCGCGAGTCTAGTGCGCAGTGCACCGTGCGCCGCGTCGTTCACTCGGCGCACGGTGCCGCGCCGGCCCCTGCGTCATCAACTCACACCGATTCCGGGAGCCAACCCTCACTGTGATAATCCGGTAGGTATGTCTTCCTTATCCGAATCTTCGACGACGGCATCAGCCGCCGAAGAACGCAGCGCCCGCATCGCCGTCACGCTTTTCCCCCTCCTGATCCTGGCCGGAGGAGCCGTAGCGCTTGCCGCCCCCACGGCCTTCACCGGGCTGGCCCCCTGGATCAACCCCCTCCTGGGACTCATCATGTTCGGCATGGGGCTGACACTCACGCCCCCTGACTTCACCGTCATTGCCAAGCGACCTATCCCGGTGGTGATCGGAGTCATTGCCCAGTACGCCATCATGCCGTTCCTGGGCTGGCTGGTCGCGGCTGCGCTGGGGCTGCCTCCCGCACTGGCCGCTGGCGTCATCCTGGTGGGCTGCTGCCCCGGCGGAACAGCTTCCAACGTGGTGTCCTACCTGGCCAAGGGCGACGTTGCCTTGTCCGTGGCCATGACCACCGTTTCGACACTGATTGCGCCGCTGCTGACCCCTGTGCTGGCCTTGTGGCTGGCCGGCCAGTACATGCCCGTGGATGCCGGTTCGATGGCGTGGTCCATCGTCCAGATTGTGCTGTTCCCTGTGCTGCTGGGACTTGTCATCCGGCTCTTCCTGCCGGGCCTGGTCAACAAGGCATTGCCTGCCCTTCCCTGGATTTCGGTCCTCGCCATCACCCTTGTGGTGGTTGCAGTGGTTGCCGGAAGCGCCAAGGCCATCTTCGCCGCCGGACTGCTGGTTCTCGTGGCCGTTATCCTGCACAACGGCCTGGGCTATGCCCTCGGCTACGGTGCTGCGCGTTTGTTCCGGCTGCCGGTTCCGTCCCGGCGCACCACCGCGATCGAGGTGGGCATGCAGAACTCGGGCCTTGCAGCAGGGCTGGCGCGGCAGTACCTGACTCCCGAAGCGGCCCTGCCCGGCGCCATCTTCTCCGTCTGGCACAACGTGTCCGGCGCGGTCCTGGCCGCCTACTGGCGCCGCCGCAGCACTCCTGCTGTACGCGACGGCGAGCCGGTTACGGCGGCTGCAAACTAACCCTTGTAGGCATCCGCCAGGACATGCATTGTGCCCCACCCGGCCACGCCGTACCGTAAAGGAACGGTCAGCCTAAGCAGGTGCAGGAATGCGGACAGTGTGGTGGACGTCGCGCTGCTCATTGCTGTGCTTCCTCCTTGCAAGCATCCTCGGCGGTGCCACTCCCCCGGCAGCGGCCTCAGCCGGGACAACGGCCACGGAACCCCCGAATCCGGAGCGTACTTACGCAGCGGTGGACTCCTTCCTGCGGGAACAAATCGATGTCCTCGGGGTTCCCGGCGCTGCCGTCGCCGTCGTCCGCGACCGACGCCAGGTGCACTCGGCCGCTTTTGGCCGGGCCGATGAGTCCGGGCGGGCGATGACCGCCCGGACGCCCGTCCTGCTGGCCTCAACCACCAAATCACTCACGTCCATCGCCGTGATGCAGCAGGTTGAGGCCGGCAGACTGCGGCTGGATGAACCGGTGCAGACCTACCTGCCCTGGTTCACGCTGAAAGACAGCCGGTCGTCGGCCATCACGGTCAGGCACCTGCTCCACCAGGCCAGCGGCATGGCTTCGAAGGACACGGCATTCGAAGCCTCCGAAGCCCAGGACGTGGCGGCACTCGAAGAAGGGGTGCGGGCCCTGTCGGAGTCCCCGCTTGCCGGCACCCCGGGTGAAGCATTCGGCTATGCCAGTGCCAACTACAACACCCTGGGCCTCCTGGTGCAGACGGTCTCCGGCCAGCCGTTCGCGGACTACATGCAACAGCACGTCTTCGGGCCGCTCGACATGGCGAACAGCCATCCGACCCGGGCTGCTGCCCGCGCAGACAACGCCGCCGACGGCTACTCGCGGTGGTTCGGCGCGTTCTGGCGCCAGACCGACGGGCCCGCACCCACCACCGGAATGCCGTCCTCCACGATGTACTCGTCAGCCCAGGACCTGGGCCACGAACTGATGGCACTGCTCGACGGCGGCCGGTACGGTGGCGCCCGGATCCTCCGGTCCGACAGCGTTGAGGCGATGTTCGAGTCACGCGTCCAGGTGGACGGATCCAAGCGCTACGCCATGGGCTGGTTCACCCGGCCGCTTGTGGAGTCCGCCGATCCGGCAGCACCGCCCGTCCACGAGGGAACGCTGCCTCTTCTCCTGGAGCATCAGGGCGAGTGGGGCAACAGCCACACCTACCTGGCCATGATTCCGTCCGCCCGGCTTGGCGTGGCCCTGGTCATCAACGGCAATGACACCGCTGCCCCCTCACGGCTGAAGGCAATCGACACCAACCTCCTGCGGATTCTCCACGGCCGGCCCCCGGTGCCTGCGGTGGTGCACGAGGACTGGCTGCAGCAGTACAGTTGGGCGGTGTCGCTCGCACTCCTGCTGGCGGAACTGCTGAGCCTGTGGCTGGCGCTCCGGTTCCTGCTAGCGCGAAGACATGCCCCTGCCGGAAAGCGGTGGACTCCCCTGGCCTGGGCCGCTGCGGCCCTCGCCCTCGACGGGTTTGCCCTGTGGCTATGCCTCGTTTACGCCCCCGCCCGGTTCGACACCCACCTGTCCGTCATCGTCCGCCAGTTTCCCGACGTCGGCGTCTCGCTGGGCCCGGCGCTCGCACTGGCCGTCCTGTGGCCGATCCCGCGGACGGTCTGGCTGCTTCTGACGATGAGGGCCGGGCCGGAAGCGAAACCGCCGGAGCTCCACCGGCCCCGTGTATAGACTGCTGGGTACGTGTCCCTCGACTATTTAGGAGAAGTTCATGACATACAGCGGAAGCCCGTCCGAGAAGCCGGTGGCAGCCGGTGACCTGGACCGCAGCCATATCGGTCAGACTGTGAGCTTTCAATCGAACGACTTCACGGTTGTCTTCGGAACACTCTCCGGCATTGCCCGGACGGAAGCCATGGTGTACCTGTCCCTTCAGGGAGTAGGCGGCGGCACCCACCTGAAGGACGAGTACGACGTGCCCGTGGGCCAGGACGTCTACGTTCAGCTGGATCCCCTGAGCACCGCCGGGAAGACCCTCGCGGAGGCGGAACGGGTCATCAAGGAGAAGTTCGACGAGATCAAGAAGAACCTCCGGGACCGGGAACAGAAACCCGATTCCGAGTAACCGGCCTCAGTCAACAAGGAACCCCGCAGTGCCCGTGAGCAGTTCACCGGCACTGCGGGGTTCCTCTTTTTGTCACTGTGGCCATGACGAGGCACCGGGGCGCCGCCCATAAGATGAGGCATGGACTTCGAGGACACGCTCTGGACGGTTTTGGGTGCCGGGCTGGTTCTGCTGATGCTCGTTGACGTCTTCCGCACGCTCCTTTATCCGCACGGATCCGGTCCTGTGGGCCGGGCGATCATGCGCGGATTCTGGCTGGTGTCGCGAAAACTGCGGGGCCGGGGCTCCTTCATCGCAGCACCTTTGGCCATGGCCGCGGTCATTGGCGCCTGGGCAGGCCTGGCGGCCGTCGGCTGGGCCCTGCTCTATCTGCCCCACCTGCCGGCCGGCTTTGTCCACGCCGCCGGCGTTCCGCAGCGGGGCGACTTCGCCGAAGCGCTTTACATCTCCCTCGTCACTCTCTCCACGGTGGGGTTCGGCGAAATCGTGCCCGGGCATCCGGTGCTCCGGCTGGTTGTGGCCCTCCAGGCCGTCACCGGTTTCGGGCTGCTGACAGCAACGGTCACCTGGATCCTGCAGACGTACCCGGCCCTGAACCGCCGCCGGGCCCTCGCCCACGAACTGAACCTGTTCCGGGAGGCCGCAGGTCCGGCGGGTGTCTCGTCACTGGACCCCAAGCATGCCGCCGGGCTGCTGGAGTCGATGGCCGGAAACGTGGCCTCAGTAAGCATCGACCTGCTGGCGTTTCACGAAACGTACTACTTCCGTGAAGTGGAGCAGCGCGGATCCCTGCCGGCCACGGTGGCCTACGCCCAGGAGTTGGCATCCCAGGCCCAGCGCAGCGAAAGCCCTGAACTCCAGTTCGCCGGCCGGATGCTCCACGCGGCCCTCGACGGACTCGCCGACGTCCTGCGCGGCAAATTCGGCCATTCAGGAACCACGTCCTCCGATGTGTTCGACAGCTACGAACTCCACCACAGGCACGTGCGGCGCGGGGACCCCGACGCACACTAACGCCGTTGCGCCATGACGTGCCCGGCGTACCCTGAGGCTATGGAATCCGACGTCCGGGATCTCAGGCTCCGCACCGGCATCAGGGTGCCCTGCCTCGTTCAGGGCGACGCCGACGCACCGCCGGTGCTGCTGCTGCACGCGTGGGCCGAATCCCGCGGAAGCTTCGACCGCCTCATACCGCTGCTGACCGGCTTCAGGGTTTATGCCCCCGACCTCCGAGGGCAGGGCGAGGCGGACAAACCGGAGGACGGCTACTCCCTGGCGGAGCAGGCCGAGGACGCCACGGCGATCCTGGATGCCCTCAACGTTCCCCGGGCGTTCGTCGTCGGCTCCTCCAGCGGCGGCTACGTGGCCCAACAACTGGCCGTTACCTCCCCGGAGCGGGTCGCGGCGCTGGTGCTTGCGGGCTCTCCCCTGAGCCTGCAGGGCCGGCCCGCATTCGCCGACGAAGTGGACGCCCTGACCGACCCGCTCGACGCGGACTGGGTACGGAAGTCGCTCACCTGGTTTCCCCTGCTTCATGAGGTTCCCGCATGGTTCATCGACGACCGTGTGCGCGACGGCCTCAGGATGCCCGCCCGCGCATGGAAAGCCATCCTCAACGGCCTGCTCGAAGCCACACCGCCCACCGAATCGGGAACCATCCGAGCCCCCACGCTGATCCTCTGGGGCGCCGAGGACACCCTGCTGCCGCGCGGCGACCAGGAAACCCTGGCCGCCCGGATCCCCGGCGCAATCCTGAAGGTCTACCCCGACGTGGCGCACGTGGTCCTGTGGGAGTGCCCGGACCGGGTGGCAGAGGATACGACGGCGTTCTTCCGTTCCGTTGTTGACGCCGGCAAGCCACGGGAGGCACCGTGACGGACCGCTCTGCACCCTCGCTGGCCGGCCGGTTGAAGAAGGCCTACGAAAACCTTCCGCTGCCGCTGCCCGTCGTGGCCGGGCTTGCCCTGGATGCCCTCCTCGCCCGGCGCCGTCCGCGGCCGCTCCCCGGCTCCCGTTCCCTGCACGGAGTTGCGGGGGCAGGACTGCTGCTCGCCGGCGTCGGCCTTAATATTTGGGCGCTCGCTGAACGGAGGCGCCACTCGGCGGGCCCCTTCGAACTGGAACGGCCGGAGGAACTGGTCACCAGCGGCCCTTACGCCATCAGCCGCCATCCCATGTATGTGGGCTGGTGGCTCATCCAGCTGGGAGCGGGGACCCTGGCCGGTTCCTCGTGGGTCCTCGCGACGCTGCCTGCTGAAATACTTGTGGAGCACCCCTTCGTCCTCGGTGAAGAGGCCAAACTGGCCGAACTCTTCGGACGGTCCTACCCCGATTACGCGGAAAGGGTCCCGCGCTACCTCGGGCTGCCGGTGCGGCACGGTCCGGGAGAGTACTCATAAACCGCCTGGCTCAGAGCGCGCCACATCTATCCAGTACCGCCGAAAATGCCGCCCGTTCGCGCCCATCCTCACGTCCTCGATCAGGCCGCCACAGCGCTCGATAGTCCTGGCGGACGCTGTGTTTGCATCATCGCAGGTCAGAAGAACGCGATCAGGCTCTCCCTGCGCAGCCAAACGGGCACACACTTCATGCAGGGCCCACGACGCCGCCCCGCGCCCACGATCGGACGGCCGGACCCCGTAGCCGATATGCCCGCCGGAGTTCAGGAGGGCCGGGGTGAGGTAGTGGCGGAAGGCAATCGCTCCCACATACCGGGAGCCCTCCGTGATCCAACGATAGGTGCAAGGAACAATGCCGTCCGTCCCGGGAGCCCGTTCAGCTTCGGCCAGCCTTCGGACCCAGGCAGCGAACCCCTCCTGGCTCGTGATGTCGTCGTCTGGCGAGAGCCCGGCACCGTCCTGGTGCGAGCCGCCCCACTCGCAGTGGGACTCGGCAAACGACGGGTAGAAGGACGCATCCGGGGCAACAAGTTCGAACATGCACACGACCCTACGTGTTGCCAGGGCGTTGGCCCGGTTCATTGACACCCGTCCGGGGCGGGAAAAGCCGTGGATACCTCCGGAAAAGAAGGTACCCACGGCTTTATTGCGCCTGAAACCTATTTATCGCACCCGATGCCGTCGCCGTCCCGATCGAGATGCTTGCCATAACCAGGCGTACCGGCATAAATCGGTGCGGCTCCGGCTGCACGCACCGCAGTGCAGTTGGCGTACTGGACAGAGGAGGGCGCCGGAACAACCGGCGCAGGTGCGGGCGCAGCGGGAACCTGAGCCGGAGCCTGCGGGACGGCCTGCTGCGCAGCCGCCTGTTCGGCGGCTGCCTTTGCGGCAGCAGCATCCGCTGCAGCCTTGTCCGACGCAGCCTTATCAGCCGCAACCTTGTCCGCCGCAGCCTTTTCTGCCGCCGCCTTCTCGGCTGCCGCCTGGTCCGCCGCGGCCTTCTCGGCTGCAATCTTTTCAAGGCTCTTGACGCCGAGCTTCACGGTTGACCCCTTGGCCGCCTGCGCACCTTCCGCGGGGTCCTGGGATGTCACCTGCCAATTCTTCTTTGAAATGATCGTCTTGCCGTCGACGGTGTCCACAGCCTCGACCTTGAGCCCGAGATCTTTCAGCTGATCCGTGGCCTTATCCAGGGTCAGGCCCAGCACGCCAGGAACCGTGACGGTTTCATCAACCGCTGCAACGGCGGTTGCGGTTTCTGTCGGCTGCACTGCCGATTTCTGGCCACCGCATCCCGTGAGCATGAGACCGGCAAGCACTACTAGTGTCAACGTCTTCTTCATTTTTCCCCCTTGGAAAGTTTGAATCTGTGGAGTGATGGAACTGGTCTAGCTTTCGCAGGCAACGCCGTCGCGGTCACGGTCCAGCGCCGGGCGGTAGCCGGCCGACCCGGCGTACAGCGGGGCGGCACCTGCAGCCTTGGCGGCGGCGCAGTTGGCGTAGTAGGCGGCGGCCGGTGCCGGCGCAACAGGAACCGGGACCGGAACTACAGGCGCAGGAGCGGCTGGAGCCGGGACCGGGACCACAACGGCCGGCGCGGGAGTGGGCGCCACCGGAACGGGCGCCACCACTGGTGCAGGCTCAGGCGCCGGCGAGGCAACCACCGGCGCTTTCTCATTCGTCGGCGCCAGCTGGCCGGCGCAGTCGCCCAGGATCCTGGCCATCGCATCGTGCTCCGCCTGGGTGACCCACAGGCTGTACGTTGCCTTCACCGAAATCTGGCGGGCGACGTATTCGCACCGGAAGCCCTTGTTCGGCGGCAGCCAGGTGGCCGCGTCGCCGTCGCCCTTTTTCATGTTCGTGGGACCGTCCGTCGACTGGAGGTTCAGCGGATCGTTGGCGAAGGCCGTCCGCTGTTCCGTGGTCAGCTGCTGGGCGCCCTTCTGCCAGGCGTCGCTGAGCGCCACGACGTGGTCAATCTGCACGGCACTGCTTGTTGCTGATCCGCGCAGGAAGTTGATGGTGGTGCCCGTGTACGGGTCCGCCAGCGTGCCTGACTGCACCTTGCAGGGGACGCTGTTGGTGTACTTAATGCCTGTCAGGTCGCGCTTGAGGGTGTCGTTCCGGGTGTCGCAGCCGTTGCGGTCAACGTCGGCCCAGGCCTGCCCGAACAGTGCGCGGTCATAGCCGGTCTTGGGTGCCCTGCCCTTGATCGGGAGGGTGGCCAGCAGGTCGATCGCCTTGGTGGCGAAGGCGGGCTGCGTCTTCGGAGCCGTGACGCTGGCGCCCTGCGCCAGCAGGTAAGGGCTGTCCGGGTCCAGCGGGGCGCCCGTCTCCTGGACCGCTGGAGCGGACGACGACGTCGGCGTGGCTTTCGCTGTCTGGCTCGCCGTGGCGGTGGCCGGCGACGCCGTGCCCTCCGATGAAGCGGCCTGAACGTTCCAGTCAGTAGTCCGCGGAACCATGGAGGCACCTGCGATAAAGAGGGCGAAGGAAACGGCTAGTGCCGTGACGGTGGCGACGATGTACGTGGAAACGCGTGGCTTCTTCGGCCCCCTCGGGCCCGGTCCCGGGCCCGATGACGCTGGACCCAGAAGCGTTTCGTAGTTCGACATTGTTTTCCCCCATTGGAAAGGCCCGGCGATGAGCCGGGCCTTTTGCGAAGCCGAAATGTTGCTAATGAAAAGCCTATTTCTCCGGTAACTGGATAACCGCGAATCTGCGGAGATCTTCGGACAACCTTGACTGAGTCTTGATCGGACCTTGAGCGTGCGGAGCGGATTGCGTTCACCAGCCCGTCACATTTCCTCCATCGGCAGGCAGTCGCCCGTTTCCGCTAGGTGACCAGACTGGATGCCGCTCGTAAACGGGCATGACACCGATCTGGAGACCTACCGATGAACAACGCAAAGCTGCTGACCGTGGCCGCCATGTGCGCAGGATTGGCGCTGGGGACACCCCTTCCGGCGCAGGCTGCCGATACCAACCCGAAGGGCGCCGACAACCACTTTGACCTCCAGGCCCACCGCGGAGGACTGGGGCTGACGGTCGAGTCCACTCTTCCTGCGTTTGCCAAGGCGCTCGAAACGGGTGTGACCACTCTGGAACTCGACCTCCAGATCACCAAGGACGGCCGGGAAGTGGTCACCCACGACCGCAAGATCAGCGACAAGAAGTGCGCTGACACGGCTCCCGTCACGCCCGGGGACCCGCAGTTCCCCTACGCCGGCAAATACGTCAAGGACCTGACCTTCGAGCAGGTGCGCTCCCTCGATTGCGGAAGCCTCACCCTCCCCCAGTTCCCCGGGCAGCAGGCCGCCCCCGGCGAAAAGATGCCCACCCTCGCGGAAGTTTTCGCGCTGGTGGACTCCTACCGGGCCAGCCAGGTGAAGTTCAACATCGAAACGAAGGTGGAGGCAGGCGCCCCGGAGCAGACAGCTCCCCGTGAACAGTTCGTGGCCGTCGCGCTGAAGGAAATCAAGGCCGCCAAGATGCAGCACCGCGCCTCCATCCAGAGCTTCGACTGGGGCGCACTGCGGCTCGTCCAGGCGGCTGCCCCCCAGATCCGCACCGTCGCGCTGACAAACAAAGACTTCCTGCAGGTCGGCCAGCCCGGCAGTTCCCCGTGGCTTGGAGGCATCGACGCCGACGACTTTGGCGGCGACCTCGTAACCGCCGCTTCCCACCTGGGCTTCGACGCCGTCTCCCCGGTCCACGGAACACCCCAAAACGGAACCGTGGCGGACCCGGGATACGTTCCTTACGTCACGGCGGACATGGTCAACCGTGCCCACGACGCCGGGATGCAGGTCGTCCCGTGGACTGTCGACGACAAGGCGACCATGCGCGCCCTGATCTCCGCCGGCGTCGACGGCATCATCACGGATTATCCCGACCGCCTGCGTGAGGTCATGGCCGAGCACTCGATGAAGCTGCCGAAGCAGTACTCGCTGGAACCGGGCGCCGTCTAAAGAAACGCCCCGCACGCCAGTCCGTACCACCTGACTCTTGAAAGGCATCCCCATGAACCGCATTCGCACCCGCGGCGTCCTGACAGCCGCCGCTGCCGTCATCGCCCTCGCTGCAGGCAGCGGCATTGCCGCCCAGGCCGCGCCCCAGTCCAGTGACAGTGACCGCCGCGCCGCCGACACGGCACTGGCCGACAGCTTTAAGGCCGTGGACCGCTCCACCAACTGGGAGCTGACAGGCAAGCTGAAGCTCGACTTCCCCACCTTCCATCCCCAGGGCATCGCCTACACGGAGGATCACATCTTCCTGTCGTCCGTGGAGATCATTGAGCGCACCGTCAAATACCCGGCCCCGCGCGACGGGTACGACCGCACGGCCGGGAAGGGCGTCGGCCACCTGTTCGTCATGGACAAGGCCGGGAACCTGCAGAAGGACATCATCCTGGGCGAAGGCGACATGTACCACCCGGGCGGGCTGGACTTCGACGGAGAGAATGTCTGGGTGAGCGTGGCGCAGTACCGGCCCAACAGCAGCTCGATCATCTACCGCGTTGACGCCGCCACCCTCGAGGCGCACAAGCAGTTCGAGGCCCCGGACCACTTTGGCGGCATCGTCATGGACCGCCAGACCGGGCACCTGGTCGGAAACACCTGGGGCTCGCGGAGGTTTGCCGAATGGAACCTCAGCGGCAAACAGCTCAGCACCTGGCAGAACCCGAACCACTTCATCGACTACCAGGACTGCCAGTACGTGGCCGATTCGCAGGCCCTGTGCGCAGGCGTTGCCAACCTGCCCCAGAACCCGGCGGCAGGCGGCACGGCGGCCACCTACGAACTGGGCGGCATGGCCCTTCTCGACCTCACTAAGAAGACAACCCTGCATGACGTGCCGTTCCAGAAGTGGTCCACGGCAGGCCACGTGGCCACCCGGAACCCCTTCAAGCTCACGGCTGAGGGCAACCACCTGACCATGCACGTGGCGCCGGACGATGCCGAGGAAGGCAACGGCACGGAAATCCTCACCTACGAGGCGACGGTGACACCCGCACAGTAATCGCCTTGTGTCCCGGAGCGGGCGGCCGAACGTACACGTTCGGCCGCCCGCTCCGCTTTCAGGATCACTAGGGTTGTTCCTCGTTTACGGATCCTTGAAGATCCAAAGACCGCTATCCCGGTCGCTGGCGAGGATGTAGGTCATACCGTCCTCACCGATGAACGTCTCCACTCCCCAGAAGTCGTTTCCTCCAGAGTCGAGGTACCCGCCGACTTCCACGAGCTCACAGGTGGCGGTGTCGGCAGGGTTGCTGCACTGTATCTGGACCGCACGGAGGCCGCCGGAGTAGTACGACAGGTATGCCAGGGATGGATCCTGCGGGTCCACGGCTACTTCATGGACGCTCAGGTCACCGAAACCGAGGGCAAACGCCGGGTCGTGGGCTTCCGGGATGGCGTAGGTGTCCAGCTCCTCAAGGGTGTTGGCATCCAGCAGGTGGACGTAGCCCCAGCCATCAAAGACCGAGCCCACTTCAATGTCAGCGCCGACGGTCCCGATGGCCAGGTTTTCGGGGTAGGTCCACGGCGCATCCAACGGTGCCAGGTCGAAGAGCCGGTGGAAGGCCGCATGAGTGGTGCAGACGGCAACGATTTCGTCGACGAAGGCGCCCGAGCCGCAGAAGGGCTCGCCTGGGACAGCTTCGCCGCTGTGATGGTTGACAAAAACCACTGCGTCCCAGCCAGCCTGCGCTGCCTGGTGTGCCTTCTCGCCGGGGAAACAAGCTTCTTCCGTGGCACCGGGGTCACCGACGGGACCTCTCTGGAGCACAAGGGTGGTTTCCTCCCCGGGTTCCAAGGATTCGACGTATCCCGGGATGCTCGCTGGAGTGGGAATCGCTGCAGATTCCGGGCAGCCGTAGCCGCCATAGACCACGGGGCCGTTCAGGGTGAGGTCGTCCAGAATGGCCGGGGCCTGACCGCCGGAAACGATCACCGAGGGATAGGTGCCCTGATGGGCGCCGCTGGTGATGGTGAAATCATCGGTGCGGTAAGGCGCGAAGTCCTCGTCCGTACCGATGATGAACCGGTTGTCGGCCGTGAACTCCGCCTGATGCGCGTTGCCCTCCGGGGTAAGGGACACTCCCAGCGATTCAAGTAACTCGGGGTCAACGGCGGCGAACTCCGAGTCGCCAAGGACGTCGGCGTTGGCGGGATCATCGACATTCAGGAGAACGTAGCCACCGTCCCAGTAGGAGAGCAGCATGATGAATTGACCGTTAATTTCCTTAACCACCATGTCGTGCAGGAAGGAATCGGTAAGCCCCAGTTCGGGTTGCTGCACGTCGAAGTCGTTGAGATCGTATTCCGCGATAAGACGCGGCCGGTGGGGATTGGTGATGTCGAGAATGTCCACGTCTGTGAACTCTTCATTATCGGTGAGCACTATGTAGGCGTTGTCTCCTGCGTCCCACGCAAAGGCGCTGTGGATCTCGTTGGAATCACTGTTGCGCGGTTCGCGGTCGCCGAAATTCTCGGACAGTTTCTTTGGGTTCAGCGGGTCCGTAACGTCAAAGAGGGAAACCCCGCCTTTTCCGTTCTTGCCGCACGCTTCGTTGTTCACCACCAGGACTTCACCGCTGAAGTTTGCCGTGGTAATTTCCACCACCTGCAGGCCTTCACCCGGGCGGGTGTCCTGATGCGACGGGATGAACCCGACCTGTTTCGGTTCCGATCCCTCTGCGGGCGCGGCCTGGTCCACGCTGGTGATGTCAACGATGTAGACGCCGGCATCCGGGCTGGTTTGGCCGCCGGTTTCCGGCCCCGCACAGTCGGGCTCGCCCCAGTTGGCGAGAAAGGCTGTATTGCCGTCCGGCGAGACACTGACGTCTGCGATCAAATCGGGAGTGTCTGTCAGGCCGACGACATCCACGAGTTCAATCTTTCCGAACGCCCCGGTCCCGAGGAGATGCCCCTCGTCCATACCGTGCTGACCGTCCGGGTGCGCTGTCGCGCCGGTCAGCCCTAATGCTGATAGCGCCAAAGTACTTAATGCTGAAAATAAGACCAATCTGCTGCGTTGTGGCATGCTTCGCCTCCAGCTGAGTATTTTATTGGGCCCCCCAATGGCGCTCAGCCTAAACCTGCGTTTATCCAATGTCTAGGGAATTCCCAGCTTTCTTTAAGGGTCGTCGTGTATAGGCCTCGGGCCGTTAATTTACCCCCGCTAATTTGCTCCCGCGCGAACCATCCTGTGGGCCGGGCCCGCGACGGGGTGGGCGCCCTCAGCAATCGGCCCTTCCCTTGTAGGCGCTCGGTGAGAGCAGTACCATCCCTTCACCGAACACCTCCGTGGAAGTGGGCAACGATGCTCGATACCGCAGAAAACCCGGTGATCAACGCACGCCGCGACCTGGTCACCGAACTCCTGGGTGTTTGGCTGGTGCTGGCCGTCTTCCTGGACGGCTGGGCGCACCTGAACCTCCCCAGCCTGGAGACGTTCTTCACGCCGTGGCACGCGGCCCTCTACTCCGGAATGGTAGCGACGGCGTTATGGACGGCCGCCGTGGCCTGGCGAAACCGCAAACCCGGGCAGCCGCTCACGCGGGCCCTGCCGCCGGGCTATAGCGGGACCGTCGCGGGCGTTGTCCTCTTCGCCGTCGCCGGCGGCCTGGATATGCTGTGGCACGAACTCCTGGGCATCGAAGTCACGCTGGATGCCCTGGTCAGCCCCACCCACCTGTTGCTCGGCTTCAGCCTTTTCCTCATCCTGGGCACGGCGGTCCGAAGCGCCCGGGCAGCCGGCCGCGCCCGGAACTTCGAGTGGACCCCGGCGGCGCTGTTCGCCGTCGTCCTGATGACGGGACTGGGGGCGTTCTTCCTCATCTACTGCTCCGCCTTCCTCCGGCCCGGCCCGACGGCCCTCTTCACCCCGGTGCCGGTGGGAACCCCTGGCCGCCTGGAGGCTGAGATGCCGGTGGTCATCGCCCTGACCAGCTATCTGCTCACCACTGCGCTGATCATCGCGCCCTTCCTCTTTACGCTCTCCGCCGCCCGGCGACCCGCCCGCTGGATTGTCACCATGCTGGTGGCCGCTGCCGCCTGGCTGCCCGTGGCGATGATCGGCTTCCGCCCCACCGCAGTCGCCGGAGCTGCAGGAGCGACAGCGGCCGCCATCCTTGCGGACGTGCTGCTTGCCCGCCTGCCAAGTGTTTGGCTGGACCGGCGCCTGCCCGCGGTGACAGCCGGAATCGCGGCGCTCGTGTGGACGGGCCAGCTGGTGGCCTTCGCGGTGGCGGACGGAATCCGCTGGCCGGTGTCGCTCTGGCTGGGGGCGGTGGTACTCAGCGCGGCGGCCGCGGCAGGCCTGGCCCTGCTCAGTTCCTGGGGCACCGCCGGCGGCACACGTTATGCTGAACCCCTCGGCTGAAGACACCCGGCCATCGGATCGCACCCCACGGAGCTGCCATCATGGCCGAGGCCCCTGCCCCCGCAGTCCCCACCGACACCACTGAGGTCAGCCCGGATCCCGACGCCGGCCTCCGCCAACTCGCGGCGGACACCTTCGGACTCCCCCGCCTCCGCGCCGGGCAGCTGGCCGGAATGCGCGCCCTCGTCGCCGGCCGGGACGTCCTCGCCGTGATGCCCACCGGCTACGGCAAGTCAGCGATCTACCAGGTGGCCGCGCTGCAGCTGCACCGGAACGGCGCACGGCGCGGTCCCGCCGTCGTGGTTTCCCCGTTGATCGCCCTGCAGGAGGACCAGCTGGACGGCCTTCTGCAAACGCTCGGCGGGACTGCCGCCGTCGCCATCAACTCCGGCCACAGCGATACCGAAAACCACCATGCCTGGGAAGCCGCCGAGCGCGGCGAGGCCGTTTTCGTCTTCCTCGCCCCCGAACAGCTCGCGAAGGCCGACACCGTGGAACGGCTTGCCGCACTGGACGTCCAGCTGTTCGTGGTGGACGAGGCACACTGCGTGTCCTCCTGGGGCCACGACTTCCGCCCCGACTACCTGCGCCTCGGCGAGGTCCGCGAGCAGCTGGGCAATCCGCCCGTCGTCGGCCTCACCGCCACCGCTTCTCCCCCGGTGCGCGAGGAAATCCAGCAGCGCCTGCACATGGTGGACCCGCTGGTACTGGTGCACGGCTTCGACCGGCCCAACATCCGGCTGGAGATCATCCGCCACCATACGGACAAGGACAAGCGCCGAGCCGTGGTCAAACAGGTGGCCGAGCTCAAGGGCCCCGGCCTGCTGTACGCCGCCACCCGCAAGGACACCGAGGCCTACGCCGCCAAGCTCAGCGCCCTGGGCCTGCGCGCCGCGGCGTACCACGCGGGCCGGAAGCAGCGCGAGCGGGACCGCGTCCACCAGCAGTTCCTCGACGATGAACTCGACGTGGTGGTGGCGACCACCGCCTTCGGCATGGGCATCGACAAACCCAACGTCCGCTTCGTCATCCACGCGGACATCCCCGATTCGCTGGACAGCTACTACCAGGAGATCGGCCGCTCCGGTCGCGACGGCCAGCCCGCCTCCGCCGTCCTGCACTACCGCTCCGAAGACCTGGGCCTGCGCACGTTCTTCGGCACCCACACCCCGGACGAGGAATCGCTCCTGGCCGTCCTCCAGGCACTGCGCGACGCCGGCGGGCCGGTGAAGCAGAAGGCCCTCGCCGAGCAGACCGGCTTCTCCCCGCGCAGGCTCACCGGACTGCTGAACCAGCTGCAGGAAACCCGCGCCGTCAAGGCCGGCAAGCGCGGCATCCGGCTGGAAGCGGACGCCAAGCTGCCCGCGGTGGTGGAACGCGCCGTCGAACATGCCGCAGCACGCCAGCGGGTGGACCGCTCCCGCATCGAGATGATGCGCGGCTACGCCGAAACGGACGCCTGCCGACGCCAGTTCCTGCTGGGCTACTTCGGCGAGGACCTCCCCGAGCCCTGCGGCAACTGCGATACCTGCACCGACGGTTCCGCCTACGAAGAGGATTACGACGACGCCGCCGCGGCCGCCGCGGGCGGTGACCCTTTTCCGCTCCAGGCCGCCGTTGTCCACAAGGAATGGGGGCCGGGCCTGGTGATGCGGCACGAGGAGGACGTGATCACGGTGTTGTTCGAGAACGAAGGCTACAAAACGCTGTCCCGCCGGGCCGTGGCGGACGGGAAACTGCTGACGCTCGCGACGTGACGGGCGGTTGCCCGCGGCCGGCGGCCTCCGATTTCTTCCTGCCGGTGCCCTTGACGGGCGGTGGCTCCGGGGCCATATTTAGCGCATCACCACCTCCGTGGAGACGACCATGCCTGAGAAAGTTGCTTCACCTGCCCCGCACGGGACCCGGGCCCCCGCTTCCCGTCGGAATGCTGCGATCGTGGCCGTCGGTGTGGTCTGCGGCGTCGCCTGGGCAGCAGGGTTCCGTGCCTACATGGTGGAACTCGCGGGTCCTGCCTCCACCTTCAGCTGGTGGGGAACCTTCGGCGCGCTCCTCTTGCCCGGAGCCATTGCCGGAGGACTCCTCGGCTGGGCGGAAGCACTCCGGCACTCCGGCGGCCGGCGGGGGTGGCGGTGGCTCGCCCTGGCGCCGCTCGCCTTCGCCATCGCCCCGATGTTCCTGCCCGGCGCGGTGACCACCCTCCTGACCCAAGGCCTCGGCGGAGGTGCAATCGCCGTCGCCCTAATGGGGATCGGCGGCGGCTACGCCCTCTCCGGCAGGGGGCCGCTCTGGGCACGGCTTCTGTGCGGCCTCGTCACTGCTGCGCTCACGGCGGCGCTCGCCCTGACTGGTCCTGGGATCGCCGGGCCCAGCCTCGCCATCACCGAACCGCGCGGCGCCTGGGTGGCTGTGCTGGCGGTCTCGTTCATCGTGGTGCTGGCCCTCGCCTCCTCGATCCCGCACCGGCGTGTCCCCCTCTTGGACCACGCACCGGACGCGGCACCCCCGGTGGGCTGAGCCGCCAACGGTGGCCTCCCGCCGTCGCACGTTCGGTAGTGTCAGTTCATGGATAGCGAGACCCTGGTCAATTTCGCGCTGGTGCTCTTTTTCGTGCTCCTGGGCGGCGTGTTTGCCGGCACCGAGATGGCACTCGTTTCGTTGCGCGAGAGCCAGGTGCGCCAGATTGAAAAGTCCGGGAAAGGCGGCGCCAGGACTGCCGCTTTGGCCAGGAATCCCAACCGTTTCCTCTCCACCGTCCAGATTGGCGTGACGCTGTCCGGTTTCTTTTCAGCCGCATATGGCGCGTCCACCATTGCACCCGATGTCACACCCCTCTTGGAAGGCGCGGGGTTTGGGTCCGCGGCTGAATCTGCGGCCTTTATCGGCATGACGTTGCTGGTGGCCTACCTTTCCCTGGTACTGGGAGAGCTGGTGCCCAAGAGGCTTGCCATGCAAAGCGCCGTCGGCTTCACGAAAGTACTCGCCCCGCCGCTGATCGTCCTCTCGGAAATCATGCGGCCCGTCATCTGGCTGCTCTCCGTTTCGACCGATGCCCTGGTGAGGCTGTTCGGCGGCGATCCGCACGTAAAAAAGGAGAGCATCACCTCCGAGGAACTCTGGGACATGGTGGCGGAGAACGACATGCTGGAGGAAAGCAGCCGAAGCATCCTGGCCGACGTGTTCGGTGCCGGGGACCGCACCCTGCAGGAGGTCATGCGGCCCCGCACCGAGGTGACGTTCATTGACGGCACCCTCAACATTGCGGAGGCACGCAGCATGGTGCGGGACGGCCCCTACTCGCGTTTTCCCGTGATCGGGAAGACCCCGGATGACGTCCTCGGCTTCGTGCACATCCGGGACCTGATGCCCCGCGATACTGAATTTGACCGGGGCCAGGTGAAGGACATTGTGCGCCAGATTCTCCCGCTTCCCGGGACGAACAGGGTGCTGCCGTCGCTGTCCCGGATGCGCAAGGAGGGCCATCACATAGCTCTGGTAGTGGACGAGTACGGGGGTACGGACGGGATCGTCACCCTGGAAGACCTGGTGGAGGAACTGGTGGGGGAAATCTACGACGAATACGACACCGGGGCAGACCACGAGGACCGCGTCACCATGGCCAACGGCTCCCTCGACGTGGATGGCGGCCTGATCCTCCAGGAGTTCGAGACAGCCTCCGGCATCGACCTGCCCGAGGGCCACTACGAGACGGTGGCCGGGTTCGTCATCGACCGCCTGGGACGCCTGCCGCGCGTCGGGGACCGAGTGGAAATAGCCGGCCATATGCTGACGGTCCTGGCGATGGACCGCCTCCGCATCGCGCGGATCAGGGTGACACCGGTGGACGGGCGGCCTGGGGAACGTTGAGCGTACCTGGTCGTTTCAAGTGCAATGTCGACCCCGCGCCCTTCCGTCAGCGTCGGCCGGATGCCAGAGTTGGGCAATGAGCGCTGAAAGCGGGAACGAGGAAAGCGGCGGGCTGGTCCTGAACCTGGAGTGCACGCTCCCGGTTCCGCCGGACAAAGTCTTCAGGATGCTGACGGAGCCGCCCGAACTGGTGAAATGGTGGGGCCCGCACGGCTTCATCATCCCCGACGCCGAACTCAACCTCGTGGAGGGCGGCCGCTACAAGTTCCGCATGACACCGCCGGACGGTGAACCCTTCCACCTCTCGGGCGAATACCTGGAGATCGACCCGCCCTGGCGCCTTGTCTACACCTTCCGCTGGGAGGAACCGGCGCCGGACGACCGGGAAACCGTTGTTGACGTCACGCTCCACAGGGCCGACGGCGGCACCCGCCTGGCGCTCTCGCAGGGCCCCTTCCTGACGGAGGAGCGGCTGGCCCTGCACCGAAGCGGCTGGACTGAATCGTTCGAGAAACTGCGGGCGTTATTCGGTGGCCGGCCCTGAGGCGGAATGACGCCTCGTTGCGTCACCGGCCTCTGCGCAGCAATCGTCGCCTTCCGCCGCCTGGCCGTCAATGACGTTCGGGATGGTGCAGCAGGTTTCGCCACGCCAGGCCTCCATGCCCTCGCGGACCGCGATACCGGCGATAACAAGCGCGGCCCCGGCGTCGGCCCACCACCAGCCCAGGGCGCTGTTCAGGACCAGCCCAGCCAGCAGGACGGCGGAAAGGTAGGTGCACAGCAGCGTCTGCTTGGAATCGGCCACGGCTGTGCGGGAACCAAGTTCCCGCCCGGCCCGGCGCTGCGCCCAGGACAGCACGGGCATGATGGCCAGGCTGAGGGCCGCGATCACGATGCCCGGCGTCGAATGCTGCGCCGCTTCTCCCCCAGTGAGTGCCCGGACCGAGTCCACGGTGACGAACGCCGCGAGGGCGAAGAAAGAGATGGCGATGATCCGCAGGGTCAGGTGCTCACGCCGTTCCGGGTCCTTGGCCGAAAACTGCCAGGACAATGCCAAAGCGGAGCTCACCTCAATGACCGAGTCCAGGCCGAAGCCGAGCAGCGCCGAAGAGTTGGCGACCCCTCCGGCCCAGAGCGCCACCACGGCTTCGATGAGGTTGTAGGTGATCGTCGCCGCGGCAAGCAGCCTGATCCTGAGGCTCAGCACCGCACGGCGTTCCGAGCTTGGTGCGTGCAGCGGCGCCGTCATGCGATGCACTCCCCGTCCGGAGCGCAGCAGGCCGGATCCACCGCGAGGACAACACCGATCAGGTCCTTGATCGCGTGACCGAGCCGGGCGTCCGCCAGTTCATACCGGGTTCGCCGCCCGTCGGGAAGGGCAACCACCAGGCCACAGCCGCGAAGACACGTCAGGTGGTTGGACATGCTCTGGCGGGACACCCCGAGGGCATCTGCCAGATCCGAGGGATAGCAGGGATCGTCTGACAGTGCCAGAAGGATCCGGGCACGAGTAGGGTCCGAGACGGCGTAGCCGAAGCGTGCCAGCACGGGAGCCTGCGTCAGTGTTTCCATGCGTTCAGGATACATCCATCGATGTATTCAGATAAGGTGCGCCCATGGCACGCCGTCATGGATGCAAGACGCATCAGTCAGTGTTTCAGGCCCTTCGCATAGGCGGCCTGGCCCACGTGCTGGAGGCAGTCGGCGATGGTGCTGACCAGCCGTACCCCGAGGGTGACGTGCGGGTCCCAGCGGGTGTCGACGACGCGGTCCAGGTCCTCGTCACCGAGGGTGCGCAGGAAGTCCGCGGTCTGCTGGTGGACGGCGTCGTAGTATTCCAGCAGCAGCGCCGCCGGGGCCTTCACGGAATCGACCTGAGCGCTCGAATGGCCGTAACCGGTGTCACGCTCGCGAAGCGGCAGGTCGAAACGGTCCACGAACCCCTGCGAGGTCCACACCTGTTCCAGGCCTGCGGCTGCGGCCACCTGTGCGTCCTCCACCCGGCCCAGGTGCCAGATCAGCCACGCAATCGAGTTTCCGGTGCCCGCGGGCCGGCGGACCAGGACGTCGTCGTCCACCCCTTCCAGGGTGTCGGCCACCGTCTCGTGGATCCGGCCAAAGGCGTCCAGCAGCAGTTCGTTGGATTTCATCGGGTCCCCTCACTCTGCAGTTTCGGTGAGGCCCATGCTCGCACGGATGCCGGGCCGCCGGATAGGCCCGGGCACCAGCCCGGTTGCGCGGGATAATGGAGTTATGACCGATCAGGATCAGGACCGGGATCCGTGGGAGGAGTTCGACAAGCTCCAACCCGCAGGCCCCGACCGTGTTGAAGGCCTGCCCGGAGGACAGCCGCTGGGCTTTGGCTTCCGCACCGGCGTGCGCAGCGCCAAGGTGGCCTTCGGATTCGCCGTGTATGCGCTGGTCCTCGGAACCGTGCTGGTGGTCACCGGCGCCGTCGTCTTCATCAGCCAGGGTCAGTGGCTCCTGCTCGGACTCATGGTGCCGATCGAGGCCGTCTTCGTGTTTGCTTTCAGCCAGCTGGTTCGCCTGGCACGCAACCGCCGCTCGGCCCAGTAACGGGGACGCAGCCATGGACTACACCAAGGACCCTCGCGTGGACCAGTACATCGACGCACTCCCGCCCTGGCAGCAGGCCGTCTGCCGGCAGGTCCGCGACCTGGTCCACGCCGCCGATCCCGCCGTCGCGGAAACCATCAAACGCACCGTCCAGCCCTACTTCGTGCTGGACGGCAACATCTGCGCCCTTCGAGGCGCCGGCTACTCCCCGAAGGAACCCTCCACCTAAGCGGCAGCTGCCGTTGAGGGCTTCTTCGGCAAGTCCGGTCATTTCAAGAGCGATCGCGTTGGTGTCTTTGGACAACGGCGACGGCGGGTAGGCCACTGCCAGGGCAAGCCGCCGGCTCCCGTCTGCACTGGCCATTGCGACGGTGCCGTATCCCGGGACGTCGCCCACGTAGCCGTTGTAAAAGCCGTTGGTGCAGGCGTCGTTCCACTGATACAGGCCGAGTCCGTATTCGGCATAGACGGGTGCCAGCATCTCTCCCACCAGGTCGCGGCCCACCAGCCGACCGTTCAACAGCGCCTCGAAGAACGCGTTGAGGTCCCCCACTGTCGACACCAGGCCGGTGGCCGCGGAACCACGGTGAAGGGCGGCATAGGTGGTGTCGGCAGGTTCACCGTCGACGAGGGTATAGCCGTGGACCATGCCCTCCGGCACCGGTCCGTCGTCCGTCAAGCGGGTACCGCCGAGCCTCAAGGGCTGCACGACGTCCGCCCGCAGGACGTCAGCGAGCGGCCGCCCCCGGAGACGTTCTACGATGAGGCCGAGGGCAAGGTAGTTCGAATTCGAGTAGCTCAGGCCTTGGGCGCTGCTCTTGTGCCACGGGAGCGTTGCGGCCACCGCAAGCCTGTTTTCGGGGCTCATCCGGGTGGCGAGGGCCTGCCGGGGAGGAAGCGAATCCAGCAGGGCGGCGTAGTAGTCGGGCATGCCCGTGGTGTGGCCGAGGAGCCGCCGCACTGTAAAGAGCTCGGGCTGGTGGAGCAGGCTCTGGAGCTCCGGCAGGTAGGTGCTGGCCGGTTCGTCAAGGGAAAGCCTGCCTTCCTCGGCGAGCTTCAGCACGGAGACGGCCACCAGGGACTGCGTGATGTGGCCGACGTGAACGGCGTCGGTGGCCCGGGCGGCTTCCCCCGCCGGGTTCCGGACACCCACGGCATGTGTCCAGACCTCCGCGCCAACATGCAGCTCCACGAGGACCGCGGGAGCGCCGGCGTCGATCAACCCCAGGCTGTACTGCTCGAGTTGCGCCCTCACGTCTCGAGTGGGTCCCGACGGCGGACCGGACGCGGTGGGCAGGGAGGTCGACGTCGGCAATGCCGGCTCCGTGGGGCCCGGGACCGGGCCGAAGGTGCATCCGCCCAGCACTATAGAGGCTACGACAACGAAGGCAACGCGCGCAGCACGGATCCACGATCCGCCCGCCAGAGCCGCAGCCATCGGACAACCTTCTGCCTGTCGGTTCGCAGCATGCCTGGAAGCAGAGCTGTCCCGACACTTAATGCTCCCATGCCGTCTTCTGACGTGCTCGCGCTGGTGACTGCCGCCGTCGGACTCCGCCGGACAACGCGGCGTGGGTCCTGCAGCAACCCTAGATACGGACCCTAGACATGTGACCAATTAGTCACCTATTCTGGAGGTGTGGACGCCGTATTCAAGGCCCTGGCCGACGCCACCCGCCGCGATCTCCTGGATGAGCTATACCGGAACGACGGGCAGACGCTCCACGCCCTTGAGGCCCGCTTCGAGATGACGCGCTACGGCGTGATGAAGCACCTCAAGGTCCTGGAGGACGCCGGGCTGGTGGTCACCCGCCGTCGCGGGCGCGAGAAACTCCACTTCCTGAATCCGGTGCCTATCCGGCTGGTCCACGACCGCTGGGTGAGCAAATACGCCGAACCATGGGCCGCTGGCCTCAGCGACCTCAAAACCAGATTGGAAAGTCCCATGGAAAAGATCTTCGAAATCTACATCAAGACCACCCCGGAACGGCTCTGGGAAGCCATCACGGACGGCGAGATCCGCAGCAAGTACCAGTTCGGATCCGTCATCACCTCGGACTGGACGCCGGGCAGCCGGTTCGAGATGGCACCCAAGGGCGGCGAGCTCCTGGGCGAGGGCGAGAACCTGGAAGTGGACCCGCCCCGCCGGCTGGTCCAGAGCATGCGAGCGCTCTGGGGCGAGGACGTCAAAGCCGAAGGGACGTCGCGGGTCACCTGGGAGATCGAGCCGGTGGGCGATTCCTGCCGCCTGACCGTCACCCACGACCAGCTCCGCGAAGGCGCCAACGACCAGCTCTTTGGCGGCTGGCCGATGATCCTCTCCGGCCTGAAGACCTGGCTGGAAACGGGCGAGCTCCTCACCACGCCCGGTTCGCTGATGTACACCTAGATGTTCACGTGAGGCGACGGCGGCACCCAACGGCCGCCGCCGTCGTCGTACTCCCCTACTGCCCCGGCGCCCGGTACGCCGGCGTCTTCTTGGCTGCTTCGTCGATGTCTTCCGGCGTCAGGAGCGGCTTCAGGCGCACGTTCACCGAGCCGCTCGAATTGATCATCAATGAAAGAGCGGCGGCGTCGGCGTGGCTGGGGGCATCGAAAACGCCCAGGACGTCGGTGTCCCCAAAGGCATAGTAAAAACTCTCGAGCGATCCACCCACGGAGCTGAGGGCCTCCACCAGCGCATCACGCCGTTTGCTGCCGCCTTCGCGCATGAGCCCCTTGATTCCCTCACCCACGTAATTCGCTTCAAACAGATATTTGGTCATGGTTTTTCCTGTCTTGGAGCGGGTCCCCGGATTGGGGCCGTGGGCACAGCGTAGGCTCCCCTCACCGGGCTAACAATGGGTACTGCAAAGTCGGCCAACGGTGTCTTCAGGACCGACCTAAGGCAGGGTCTGACAGACCCTGCCTTAGGTCCCATAAATCAGGTAATTTGAGTGGACGACTCCGGCACTGGCGCCGCGTTCCTCGTCCCACTCCCCCTGAAAAGGATCCTTCACCCGTGTCCTCCGCGACCCCTGCTTCCGCACGCGACCGCATGCCTTTCGGCGCGCTGCTGGTGCTGTCGATGATCGGCTTCACCGCCATCACCACCGAACTGCTGCCCTCCGGCCTGCTCCCCCAGATCAGCGCCGGCCTCAACGTGTCCGAGCCCGTGGCGGGCTACCTCACCGCCGGGTATGCCGCCATCATTGTGGCCACCGTGATCCCGGCATCCATGCTGCTCTCCCGCATTCCGCGGCACATCCTCCTGATGGCGCTGGTCCTGACGTTCGCCATCAGCAACGCGCTGGTGGGCCTGGTGTCCGACTTCGGCGCCGCGCTCGCTGCCAGGCTGGTGGGCGGCATCGCCCACGGCCTCCTGTGGACCGCAATGGCACCGTTCGTTGCCCGCATCGTTCCCGCCCACAAGGTGGGCAAGGCAATGGCCATCGTCTTCAGCGGCAACAGCCTGGGGCTGGCCATCGGCGCCCCGCTGGGGACCGCCCTGGGCGGGCTGGTCGGCTGGCGGGCGTCGTTCCTCCTGCTGGCGGGCGCCGGCGTAGTCCTCGCAGGACTGGCCCTGTGGCTGCTGCCCGCCGTGCGCCGGGTCCCGGACGCCCCGCGCCCGTCACTACGCAAGGCGGTGGGCCTGCCCGGCGTGAAGTCGGTTGCCATCGCCTGGCCGCTGATGCTGATGGCGCACTTCGCACTGTTCACCTTCATCGCACCGTTCCTCCGCGAGGCCGGCCTGCCCGACTACAGCATCACCCTCTCCCTCACGGTCCTTGGCTTCTCCGGGCTGGTGGGCATCTGGATCGCCGGCATCACCGTGGACCTGCGGCCGCGCCGTTCACTGCTGATGACGACGGCGGTCATCGCCGCCGCGTACGTCCTCCTTCCCATGGGCGGCACCACCGTCCCGGGCGCCCTGGTGCTCATGGCGGTATGGGGCGCCGCCTTCGGCGCGATCGGCATTTACAACCAGTCCGCCATCCTCCGCGCAGGCAAGGAATACCGGGAAGCCGCCAACGGACTCACCGTGCTGACCATCCAGCTGGGCATCACCATCGGCGCCCTCTACGGCGCGGCCGCCCTCACAACGCTGGGTCCGCTCATGGTGCCGGTCGCGGCTGCGCTGCCGGTGGTCGTCGCGCTGGTGATTGTGGTGGCCGGGCGCGAGCACGCCTACCCGCCCGGACCGAAGGAGGACGGGTTCGTTGCGGCTGATAAGTCGACGGAGCAGCCGATCGCTGCCGCCAGAACAGCCTCGCGCGCATAAGGGTGCGGCACCGCCACGGGACGGTGCCGCACGTGGTGCCTCCCGCCGTCGGCTAGGAGCGGCGGCGGGAAACTCTTTCGGCGGGAACCTGACGTCAGCCGGCGTTCGCGATTTCAGCCAGCGCTTGCTCCTGTTGTCTGAGCCGGCATGGCTCCGATCTGCTGCATCAGGCTGAGCGTGTCGGAGGAACCCCAGTGCTCTGCCACCTTCCCGTCCTGGATGCGGATGATGTCCACGCTGCTGAAGCGCACGCTCTTGCCGCTTGCCGGAATCCCCATGAACTCGCCCTTGTGCGTGCCGGACAGTACCGCGCGTGAGGCTTCCAGGTCGCCGTCGGCCATCGCCGGGTCGAGCGTCACGCTGAGGTCGGGGAACGCCGTCCGGATGGCGTTGGTGTAGAACTTCACGCCGTCCTTTCCCTGCGGCTGACCCGGCATGGGGTCCTCGTGGTCATGCATGTCGTCGAGCACAAATTCATCGATCAGGGCAAGATTTCCGCCCGCCAGCACTTCTTCATAAAACCGCCTGAGGAGTCCAGTTCCTTCAGACATTGTCCGCTCCTTCTTGTTGGGTGAGACCGGTCAGAATCCCCCCGGTTCATGCGCCGCTAGCGCCCGCGGCGGAAACGAGATGTCACATCCCCATCCCGTCCATCGCCGCGGGCGCGAGGGCCACGCCCAGCGCAATGACGGCCAGCGCCACAGCAACGGAGCGGTTGGCCAGCCGCTTCCAGGGCAGCATCTTCTCCCCTGCGATGAAGGCGCCGATCAGCGCCATCCAGCCGACACTCATCACGCCGAGCGCAAACAGCGCCACCATCAGCGCCCAGCAGCACGCGACGCACCAGGCGCCGTGCTCCACGCCCATCACCAGCGCGCCGCGGTAGCCGGGCCGCATGCGGTGCAGGATGAAGTCCATGGGCGTCCGGCATTTCATCAGGCTGACGTTCTTGGCGGGAGTCAGCTGGTAAACCGCTGCGAAGAGTATGACGCCTACCGCCAGCCAGCGGCCGCCCTGGTCCGAACCGAAGAGCCCGGGGGCCAGCGACGCAACCGACATATACAGCGAGTACGCCACCAGCCCGAAGGCCGTCCACGACACCAGGTACCCGGCCACGAAGACGGCGGTTGCCCCTGCGGGCGCGTACCGCCCTGTCTTGCGCCGGTGCTGCTGGATCCGGTCGTACGCCACCACCATGGGCGCCACGGAGGGAAACATCATGGCCGCCAGCATCACCACCCACGTGACGACGAAGAACCCCAGCGGCCCCGGGTCCGTCCAGCGGCCCATGTCCATCCCGCCCAGCTGGGTTGAGGTGACGACCCAGCTCACCGCGGCAAGGACCAGCAGGACCGCGACGAGGCCGGCCTCCCGCGGGTCGATCCGGGACGCGGACAATGCCTCTATCTCGCCGGAACCTGCGACGGCGGTGCGCACGGCCGGCCGCGCACCGCCCTTCCTCAGCAACCTCCTGTGATACATCGCACGGCCGGATTTAGCCGCGGCCCTTGGGGGCGCCCTCCGCCATTTCGCTGGCGAAGCTGAAATCGGACGTCTCGCCGTACACGCCGTCGAATTCCAAGCCAAAAAGATCCGGGTGACCCGGCCCCTTGCCGATCTTGAATTCGGGCGCAAAACCGTACATCGCGTTCTTCACGGTGGTCACGCCGCCGTCGGGTCCGGGCAGGGACTCGAAGGTAACAAGCACACGGCCCGCCACCGAGGCGGACGGCGTCTCGCCGTCGGAGAACGTGACATTCGCGCGTTCCAGTCCCAGCCATTCGCCGTACAGCGCGGCAAAGTCGCCGAACGGCCCGCCGGCCTCACCCCTAAGGATGCTCCCGAGGGCGCTCACCTGCGCGTCCGAGGCGCCGTCGTCGACGACGGCCCCCACCTTCCAGCCGCCTGCGGACAGGTGGGTGGGGAACCAGTTGGCGAACGCGAAGTCGACGCCGGACAGGTCCGTGTCGTCCATCTTCCCGCTCGCGATATGAAAGACGTTCAGGCCGCGGCACTCGCCGTCCGGTCCGGTGGGCAAGCCGTCCACCGGGCACGGACAGATCAACTGGCAACTGCAGCTGCCAACGTATGTTCCCGAAATTTCCCAAGACATGGGACCCTCCTCGCTGGCGCCGTCGCCAAGCAGAAGCGGCCCAGAGTCAGCGCCGAGAATAATGGAAACGGGGCGGAAAGCCCCGTTAAGGCAGACAGTATTCCCGCGCCATCCGCGTGTCAATATGGCGTGAAAACAAGGAAACCGGGTCCGGATGGTGCCGTCCGGAGGGCCCGTTTGGCGTGCTCCGGGCCGCCTATTTCCGCTCCCGCCAGAGCAGCGTCACACCGAAAGCCACCGCACCGAGCACCAGCATGGTGAGCACCATGAGGCCCCAGTTTTCCTGGTTGACGCCGGTGCCGTAGAAGATGCCGATCATCACCGTGGCCATGATGGCGCCCAGGTACCGGCACGTCTGGAAGATACCCGCAGCCACCCCGCGCTCCTGCGGCTGCGTGGAGACGTACATGCCCTGGCTGGAGGCGATGCTCACCACGCTCCAGGGGATGCCCATCAGCGCAGTGAGCAGCAGCACCAGCGGGATGGCGAAAGAGGCGGTCAACAGCCACATCGCTCCCGCGGCCGCCACCAGGAACAGCACCCCGGCGATCAGCACCCGCCGCACCCGGAACCGTTCGATCGCGCGGACCGCGAACGGCGTCGCGATCACGGACATTGCTGCCAGCGGCAGCATGAGCAGGCCCACGACGCCGGGATCGTAGCCTGCCGCTTCCTGCAGCAGCTGGGGCAGGCCGAAAAACGCGAAATAGTAGATGCCGTTGAACACTGCAAAGCCCAGGTAGACCAGCATCAGCGGCCGGTTCCTGCCAAGCAGCCTCAGGTCCAGGAAGGGCGGGCTGAACTTCAATTCACGCCAGACGAACAGCGCAGCCAGCACCGTGCCGCCGGCCAGCAGCCACCAGCGCGCGCCGGGCAGCACGTTCAGCAGCGCCATCATGATCAACGTCAGGGAGCCGACGAAGCCCAGGATGCCGGGGATGTCCGAGTCGCGCAGCAGTTCCGAGGCGCTCCCGCGTTCCCGGTCCTCGTCCGCCGGGGCGTACTTCCGGACGATGAGGAGGGCCGCGACCGCCAACGGCACGTTGACCAGGAAAAGCGCCTGCCAGCCGACCAGGCTCACCAGCAGCCCGCCCACCACGGGACCAACTGCGGCCGCGGACGTGTTGGCCATCTGGATCCGGCCGAGCGGCCGCGTGGACTTCACCTTCGCCGTCCGGTCCAGCGCCCCCACAATGACGACGGCACTCGGGTACGCGGTGGCCGTGCCGAGGGCCATCAGCGCCCGGGCCGCGCAGAGCAGGGCGAAGTTCGGGGCGAACGGAGCCAGTGCGCAGGTCACCGCGACGAGCACCATCCCGAAGCTGAACAGCCGCCGCGGTCCGAAGCGGTCTGCCAGCTTGCCCATCAGCGGCTGGCCGGCCGCCGAGGTGAGGTAGAAAGCGGTGATAACCCAGGTGACGGTGGCGACGTCGAGCCCGAAGTCCGCGCGCAGCACCACCAGGGCCACCGCAATCATGGACGAATTCAGCGGGTTCAGCGACGTGCCCAGGCTGAGGCCGGCAACGGCGAGGGCTGTCCGGGGTTTGTTGCTCACGGAAACAGTCTGTCCCACATGGGCGTCCGGACGAACTACGTTACGCAGGCCGTGTTCACCCACAGGTCAACTTCCCGCCGGTCAAAATCCATTTGGTGTGATTAACGTGGACGGGTCCGCCGGCCCAGCCGGCACGTGTCCTACACAGGAGGAACCATCCCCATGCGCACCATCCTGACTGCCGCGGCCGCCGCCGCGCTGATCGCCGCCCTGGCGACCCCCGCCGTCGCCGCCCCTGCCGAGGACGCCGGTGCCGGCATGCCGCCGTCGAACACGCCGTCGTCGAACACTGCTCCGAAGACCAACGAGCGCAACGGCTCGTTCGATCTCCAGTCCCACCGCGGCGGCCGCGGCGAGTGGACCGAGGAATCCCTGGGCGCCTTTGCAAACTCGATCACGCTGGGCGTCAGCACCCTTGAACTGGACACGCACCTGACCGAGGACGGCAAGGTGATCGTCTGGCACGACGACGCCATCCAGGCGGCCAAGTGCGCGGACACCGCACCGGCCACCCCGGGCGACGCCGAATTCCCGTACGTCGGGGACCGGGTGGCCGAGCTGTCCCTGGCCCAGGTCAAGACCCTCAACTGCGGCTACACCCAGCTGACCGGCTACCCGGAGCAGCAGGTCATCGAGGGCAACCGCATCGCCGAACTCAAGGACGTGTTCCAACTGGTCCACGACGCCGACGCCAAGAAGGTCCGCTTCAACGTGGAGACCAAGGTGGAGTCCAGCATGGTGGCCGGGCCGGGGATGGAAGCGCTCACCAAGGCCGTGGTCATCGAGATCTACAAGGCCGGCATGTCCGAGCGCAGCACCGTGCAGTCGTTCGACTGGTCCTCGCTCAACCTGACCAGGAAGATCGCCCCGCAGCTCCCCCTTGTTGCCCTCTCCAGCGGCGACGCGTGGCTGCAGGTTGGCCAGCCCGGCGCCTCCCCGCAGCTTGGCGGCATCGACATTGATGACTTCGGCGGCTCGCTCGCAAAGGCAGCGGCAGCCCAGGGATACAGCGTCATCTCCCCCACGTTCCGCTCCGTCACCCCGCAGATGATCGCCGAAGCCCACGAACTCGGCCTGCCCGTCGTCCCGTGGACCGTCAACACGCCTGCGGACATGGCGCGCCTGATGGACCTCGGCGTGGACGGCATCATCACGGACTACCCCACCCGCCTCCGCACGCTCATGGAACAGCGCGGCCTGAAGCTGCCGAAGGCGTACGCAGCAGCGGTGTAGCGGTTTGTGGGGCCGCCACGTAGTGTTCGGACCATGGCCGCGTCCGGGGGAACCGCTCATCATCGACTGCGCACCGCGACGCTGGCGGTGGCGTGCCTCGCCGTCGTCGTCTTCGCCGCAGGATGTGGCTCGTCTCCACAGCCGGGTGCGGCGTCGACTGCCGGGCTGTCCCCGGGCATGACTCCCGCTCCGGTTCCTTCCGTTCCCCCGGCTCCCGCCGGCCAAGATCTGGACGACTGCTTGGACCCGGGGTTGCAGGCCGCCGCGGCCAATGGACAGCTGGTGTGCCAGTACTTCACGTCCGGTTCCATGGTCCCGGCCGGCGTACCTGCTGGTGAGGGACTGAGCTCAGGCGACTACGCCATAAGGTTCAGTTCCATAGGCGGCAGTCCGTTGATGACAGTCCGGATTCCGTGCGCTTCCTATGCGGTGAGGGTCGGCATTACCGGCCAAACCATCACGCCTGTTCCGGGGACCATGGAGAGTTCCGCGGGAACGTGCGAGTTCCCGTGGGACCAGGAACAGCAGCGGATGACACAGTATCTTCAGGCGCCGCTTCAGTTCGTGGAGAAGGACACGGGGATCGCGCTGCACAACCCTGAATGGGGAATCACGCTCTTCCGCACTCCGTACGAGGCCGGCTAAGCCCCTTTTCCGGCTTCAGTGGCCGGCAGGGCTTGTCAGGAGAGGGCCTGTTCCCAGACTTTCTGATGTCGGCGGACGTAAGTGGCAGCGGCGCGCCAGTGCTCGCCGTGGCCGTTCAGGTACATGTCCGACCATGGCTGGAATCCGCTTTCGTTGGCGGACCTTAGCAGTTCGTACATCGCCGCTGTTCGCTTCCCCATGGCGGAGGGCAGCGCCCTGCGCAATTCATTGTCAGCGTCGTATCCGCTAACGAAGGCGCGCAACTTGTTAGCGGCGTCGTGAACGGGTTGACCGTCGAAAAGCAACCCAAACGACTGCGCGGCGTAGGCCAAATCCCATAGCCGAGTACTCGGACCTGCTCCGTCCCAATCGATGAATACCCAACGCTCTCCGATGATGAGGTTCCATGGGGCAAGGTCGTTGTGGCACATCAGGTCCGGGTTGTCGGCCGGCAACAGCATATTCCACTGGTCCCGGCCGGGTATCTCAACCTTTTCGCTGGCGTCATGGATTTGCCGAATCATTTGCCCGACCCGCTGCAGGTCATCCTGGCTCAGCGGCAACTGGTCAATGGCAGGAATGCCTTCCACATATTCAACGATGTTCCTGCCTTCTCCGTCCCTGCCCAGGGGCTGCGGAACATCCAGTCCCGAGGACCGGAGGATACTGAGATAGCCCTGAACCATGGATGAATTAGCCAGCCACGGCTTGCGGACAGTATCGCCCACGCGCACAACACTGTCTGAGGCATTTCCGCCCGTCAGTTCCTGCTCTTCCCCAGTCATTCCAGCAGGTTACTCGTTGATTGGCTCATGACCCTCCACTCATGCGTAGCTCCTTGACGGCGTCGTCCGTTAAATGTCAGACCCTCCCACCAAACTTTGAGTATGGAAAGCACCGCAGTAGCTGACGCATTGGACGCCGTCGCGGCGTCCGTCGCTGCGCTGTCCGGCCTCATTAAGGGTGCGCTCCCTGCCGGAATCGCACCTTCGGATCACTTGCGACAAATGGCCGATGACTGCCTCGACGGGCTCACCATAGCGAGCCGGTTGGAAGCCGCGAGCGCAGCCCTCAAGGTTCAACTGGCAGCAACGTTTGTCGAAGCCACCAAGGCGATGGAATCCCCGTCGGCCTCCCCGCAGGAGCGGTGCGCCACGGATATGGCCCTGGTGGCCGAAGTGGCCTGCGTCCTGACCGTCAGCGAACGGACCGCGGGCGCATTCCTGCAGGAGGCGCGGCAACTCACCACAGCACTGCCCCTGACACTCGCCTCCCTCCAGGCGGGGACCATCTCGTGGCAGCACGCCCGGATCCTCGTGGACGAGACCTCCGGCCTGGACCGGGCGTCCACCGCGGGACTGGAAGCGCACTTTCTGGACCCGGACGCCGAGAACCCTGCCCGGGGCTGCCCTGCCGGGGAGCTCGTGCCCTCCCGTTTCCGCGCCAAGGCACGCACTTGGCGGGAGCGTCATCACTCCGCGAGCATCGAAAGTCGCCACCGGGCCAGCGCCCGGGACCGGCGGCTCGAGTTCACCCCGGACCGCGACGGCATGGCGTGGCTCGCTGCCTACTTGCCCGCCGACACTGCCGCGTCCATCTGGAACCGTGCCACGGCGGCGGCCAGGGACCTCCAGGGCCCCGACGAATCCCGGAACCTCTCCCAGCTCCGGGCCGACACCGCCGCAAGTTGGCTCATCGCCGGCGTCGCAGAGGGTGTGCCATCGCCGAAGGCGCAGGTCCTCGTGACCGTGCCGGCGTTATCGCTCTTGGGCGCCACCGAAGAGCCGGCGATGCTGGACGGCTACGGACCGATCCCGCCCAGCATGGCCAGGCAGCTCGTCGCGGACGGCGCGTCCTCGTTCCAACGTGTCCTGACCGACCCTGCCACGGGCGCCCCGCTGGAGATCGGACGATCCAGCTACCGCGTCCCAAACGCCTTGCGCCAATGGCTGCGCCTCCGCGACGGCAAGTGCCCGTTTCCCGGCTGTAACAACCAGTCCCTCGACAACGAGGCGGATCATGCTTTGGCGTGGCACGAGGGCGGCACCACTGGTGTCTCCAACCTCAGCCAGCCCTGCCGGAAGCATCACCGGCTCAAGCACACCACCGGCTGGCAGCCGATGGACGCCAGCCGCGACGCACCACCCGGCTGGATGGCCCCGTCAGGACGCCGCTACACCAGCGAAGAGCAAGACTGGGAGCCCGCCTGGCAGCCGGACGCCAATCTCTGGCCACCGGCCGACACGCCCGATGCCCCCGACGCGCCCGACGCGCCCGACGCGCCCGACATTGGCGCATACCTTCCCGACCCCGCGTTGGTTGACCCGCTGCCCGACTGGGAAATGTGGCTCGCCGCGTAGATAGGCACAACGTAGTCGCTTGCCGCCTGTTGCCTGCTGCGTGTTCCCGCTGGGCCCTGCTGCGGCTACCTCGCGCCCTTCGCCACGGTGAACAGGAAGGCCGAATCTTCTTCGGCTTCGAGGCTGTGCAGTCCGTCCGGCACGATCAGCAGGTCACCGGGCTTGCCCTCCCACGACTCCTGGCCCGCGCGCAGTCGGAGGCTGCCCTGCAGGACGTAGACCGTGGCGTCCCCCGGGTTCTGGTGCTCACTCAACTGTGTGCCGGCTTTGAGCGCCATAACGGTCTGGCGGAGCACCTTCTCATGCCCGCCATAGACGGTGTCCGCAGCACGCCCGTTGCTCGCTGCAAGCGCCGCGGCAAGCTGCTGCCGGGCCAGGGCCTCGATCGATATCTTCTGCATGAGGCCACGGTACCCACAAGGGCCTTCATGCGGTATAGGCCGGTGGTCCTGCATCCCTCGGGATGGGCTTAGCGCGAACGGACACTTGAGGCCCTTTGGATCCGGGCGGCTTATCGGGGCCTCACGTGTCCGTTCGCGCCGTCCCACCATTCAAGTACTCGTGTGCCGAAGAATGTCAGCCACTTGGACGGCTGGCCCGGCGCAACGTCGACCTCGAACCACACCCGCCCCGGGTGGCGATGCCCCTGCAGCCACGTGCCGTCAGGGAGCCGGGCGGCCCGTACCAGTTCGATAGCGTCGGCCAGCCGCGGATCCGGTGCGACGCCGTCGTGAGCGGCTGCCTTCCGGAAGTAGTCCGCCGCGTTGAGCACGCTGTAGAACGATCGGAACGGGTAAGCGAACCTTGCCACCCAGGGTCCCACGATCTCGTCCGTGGACAGGCGGCGCAGCAACCGGCGCTGCAGCAGGTACTCCTCACCGGCCCGGCGGGCAGCGCGCAGCCGGCTGGTTCCACCGGTCGCGGCCTCGTAGTACTGCAGCCCCTTCAGGGAGTTGAGCGTGGAATGGAAGGAGGACCGTGTGGAGCCTTCCACCCACTCGCAGTTCCAGCCGCCGTCGGCCATGCGGTGGTCGAGGAACCACCGGGCGATTCCGGAGACGTCCGCCCCGAGCCACGCCCCGTTAGCGAGCGTGTACCCATTGATGCAGCAGTCCACCTCGCCGCCCCAGAACGGGAGGTCGTCGTACTCCCAGCGGCTATTCGCGGCAAGCAGCTCGGCGGTTCCCGCGAGGGCAGCCGCATCGAGGCCCCAGTCGCGGAGAGTGTTTAGCGTCCACGTCGTAGCGGTCCATGGCTACCCCGGGTCCGTGGCGCGCTCGACCTGCCAGCGCAGCGCGGGGTCTGAGTCGAGCAGCCAATTGAGCAGGGAAGGGTCCACGGCCATGCCCGGCACGCTACCACGGCCATCGGGCCAGGTCATGGGGCCAGGTCATCGGGCACGGCCAGCGTTCGGATGAGCCAACCCTAAAAGTCCGAGGCACCAACCACGTTGCTCAACCTATCGACTATCGATAGTATCTAACTGTTATTCGACACCATAGGAGACCTCATGGGAAAGCTCACCGTCCTCGCGCTGCGCATTGTCCTCGCGATGGGCATTGCCGGTTCAGTTTTTGTGCAGGCGGTGATGGTTCCCCTGCTGGCCCGCGACCTGAACGAGGACATGGGCCCCGGCATAGCCGGCGTGAGCGTTCCGGTCATCGTGATCGTCCTGCTGGGCATCGTCACCGTCCAGGTCACCATGGTGTGTGTCTGGCGACTGCTCACCATGGTGCGGCGGGGAACAGTGTTCTCGCACGCCGCCTTCCGTAACGTTGACGTGGTGACCGGCGCCATTGCGGCGGCCTCCCTGCTGACCTTCGGTCTCGGCGTCGTCCTCGCACCGGGTGAATCCGTTGCCCCCGGCGTTGTCCTGCTCATTGGCGGCGCCGGTGTGCTGATCGCCGGAGTGGCGCTCGTCGTCGTCGTACTGCGCATGCTGCTGGCACAGGCGGTGGCGCGCGACGCTGAAGCCCGGCACCTGCAGGACGAACTGGACGTGGTGATCTGATGCCGATCGTCGTTGACATCGACGTGATGCTGGCCAAGCGGAAGATGCCCGTCGGCGCGCTGGCGGACCGGGTCGGGATCACGCCCGCCAACCTGGCGGTGCTCAAGAACGGCCGGGCCAAGGCGGTGCGCTTCACCACCCTGGAGGCGTTGTGCGAGGTGCTGGACTGCCAGCCCGGCGACCTGCTGCGCTGGGAACCTGACGCGGACGCGGCACCCGAGGCGACGGCGGCACCCGAGGAGTCAGCGGGGCTCCGTGATCAGGCGGAGCCTGGCAATCGGGCGGACTAACCTACGGCTTGGCTGACCGGACCATCCGGATCACGGGCAGCTCCTCCCATTCAGGCGGAAGCAGTTTGTGTGTGCCGTCGGGCCGGAAGCCATGTTTGAGGTAGAAGGCCAGCGCCCGGGGATTGTCCTCGAGCAACCAGAGGTACGCCGGGGAATCGCCGACGGCGGCATGCAGCAGGGCTGCGCCAAGGCCGCTGCCGTACGTGCGTCGGAGGGTGTAGATCGCATACAGCTCCAACTGTTCGGGCGGGTCCGCTTCAAGGCCCGGACCCGCGTCGGCGAATCCCACCACTTCATCGCCGGAGTCCAGCGCAACAATCCTCGGGTCAGGGCTCGCCAGGAAGGATCGACGCTGTTCAACACGCTCGGGAATGCTGGCCCTGCGGAAACGGAAGAAGTCCGTCGACAACTGGTGCGCGTAGCACTCCTCGTGGGCCAGGGTGTGCATGCGCACTATGGCATCGGCGTCCCCGGGAGTGGCCCGACGAATTCGGTAATCCATCCTTCCAGCCTAGCCAGCCGCCTGTTGCCTCACCCAGCCGACCTTCCGCAACCAGCCGGTCAAAAGGGGCAGCGCCACGGAGCTGTGCATGGCCCCGAGGTGGTCCAGCCCGGGAAGGACCTGGACATCCCACCCGGCGGCGATCAGTTCTTCCTGGTGTCGGGCCAACGGTTCACCGATCTGCACTTGGACTCCGCCCCATTGGGGACTGTAGTCAATGTGGTCGTCCGCGCCGGCAAAGGCAAGCCTCGGCAACCCGCGCGGAACTGCGGCGGTGACGTCGTCGAAACCTTGAAGCGCTTCATAGAGGGTGACGAACTGGCGTGTTTGCGCCTCCGTTGTCTGCACGGAGACGCTGTCCCAGTCCCCGGGTTCGGCGTCGGCGACAGGAGCGGCCGAAGGGCCAGGCTCCTGGCCGGACATGGCGTGCGCGGCGCGGGTGACCGCCAGCATGCTCCGGTAGGGTCCTTCCACGGGCGGAAAACCGCCCATGGCCAGGGCACGGAGACGGTCCGTGCGGAGTGAGAGCTGAAGGCCGCTCAACGCCAGCCAGGAGTAGCCGTAGTAGCCGAAGACGTCGGCTCCGGCAGCGTCTGCAATGGCCAGGAGATCGGCGGCAAGGTTGTCCGGGCTGAGCGTATCCGCCGCCGGATGGGCCATCCTGTGGCCTTCATAGTCAGCCGCGATCACCCTGTTTGACCCGGACAGCACTCGGACCAGGGCGGGCCCCAAGTCCGGGTCGCCACCCCATTTGCGGATGGTCCCGGCCTCTGCGCGGGGATATGGCTCCAGCCGGACAGGCAAGAGCAACGCCGGCCCGTCCCCTTGCATGGTGACGGTGATGCTCGAGCCGTCGTGGAGGACGGCCTCAACAGTGTCCGCCATGTCATCCCTCAGCTTTCGCTTCTGGCTGGCGCGCGCCGGTCCCCGCTAACCGGCGCGCTTCTTCGTTTCTTCCCGGGCCGGTCAGCCGGGCTGGTAGCCGAGCCCTGATGACGCCCCGGATTAAGCCCGTGCCCGCGCAGCCAGCGCCCCGCTGAGGAACTCAAGGTGGGCCGGCGTGATGGCGGCGGTGCTGCCGGCGTACTCCGGATGCGTGGTCAGGAACTTCTTGATGTACGGGCACACCGGCACAATGGCCAGGCCGTCGGCCACCGTCGCGTCCAGGGCCGCAGTGGCAAGCTTGCCGGCAAGGCCCTGGCCGCCGAATTCCTCGTTGATCACCGTGTGATAGAAAATCCGCTGCGGCGAGTCGCCGGCGTCGTACGTTTTGTACGCGGCCTTGCCGATCACATTGCCGGCCACGAGCACTTCAAAGCGCTCGCGCTCCGGATTATGGCGGATAGTCACATCAGTCATCGGATTCTCCTTGATAGCGGCTCTTGCTACAGCCTAACCTCAAGGCATCTGCCGTTATTTCTGACCGTACATACGACTTAGGAGAGAACATGGCCGCCACCGAAGACGAAGCACAGATCCTGGACCAATGGAGCCACCGGCTGGCGCAGGCCCTGCAGCTCCTGGACCTCGATTTTGACCGGGAACTCATCCTCGACCTGGCCGGCGAGTCCTCACGGTCGGTCACGCACGCTGCAGCGCCCATCACCACGCTCATGGTGGGCTACGCGGCCGGACTCGCTGCGGGCACCAGCGGAGGCACCGGCAGCGCCGGGTCCAAGGAGGCGTCCGCCGCAGCAATTGCCCAGGCCGCCGACGTCGCCCTCAGGTTGTGCGAGGACGGAGCCGACGGCGGCCCGTCCAGCACCGGCTGGGCAGACACCGCCCAGTAGCAGGCACCCGGTAAGCGCCGCCCGGTAGGGTTGATAGCAACCCACCGACCGGAAGGCACGCAGCATGCAGGTCCCCCTTTACGTATGGATTCTGACCGTCATCGGCATCGTGGGCCTGCTGGCCTTCGACTTCTTTTTCCACGTCCGGAAGGCGCACTCACCGAAGCTCAGGGAATCGGCCACGTGGTCAGCGATCTACGTGGGAATCGCGCTGGTCTTCGGAATCGGCGTCCTGGTGTTCGGCGGCCCCACCATGGGCACGGAATACTTCGCCGGCTACGTCACCGAAAAGGCCCTGTCCGTGGACAACCTATTCGTGTTCCTGATCATCATGGCCAGCTTCAAGGTTCCGCGCGCCGACCAGCAAAAAGTGCTCCTGTTCGGCATCGTCTTTTCCCTGATCGCCCGCACCGGCTTCATCTTCCTCGGCGCTGCACTGATCAACAGCTTCGCCTGGGTGTTCTACATCTTCGGTCTCATCCTGCTGATCACCGCCGGCAACCTGCTCCGGCCCAATTCGCACGACGACGAGTCCGAAGGTCTGGTGGTCCGGCTCGCCAGGAAGTTCCTCCCGGCGTCGCAGCACTACGACGGCGACAAGCTCTTCACCGTGGAAAACGGCAAACGCGTCCTGACCCCCATGCTCCTGGTGATGGTGGCCATCGGCGGAACCGACATCCTGTTCGCCCTTGACTCCATCCCCGCCATCTTCGGCCTCACCCAGAACGTTTTCATCGTCTTCACCGCCACCGCGTTCTCCCTCATGGGCTTGCGCCAACTGTTCTTCCTCATCGACGAACTGCTGGACCGCCTGATCTACCTCTCCTACGGCCTGGCCGCGATCCTCGGCTTCATCGGCGTGAAGCTCATCCTGCACGCACTGCACGAGAACAACCTGCCGTTCATCAACGGCGGCGAACACGTGACCGTCATCGAGATCAGCACCGGCCTGTCGCTGTCCGTGATTATCGGCGTCCTGGTGGTCACGGTCCTCGCCTCGATCTACAGCCCCAAGGGCAAGGCGAAGAACATGGTCTCCGGCGCCAAGCGGCACGCCACGGAGTACGTGGACCTGAACTACGAGACGGGCATCGCAGAGCGCGAGGAAATCTTCAACAAGATGGTGCGCGAGGAAGCCGAGCTCAGGAAGCTCCCCGAGAAGTACAAGCGGCTCATCCGCGACGAGACCGAGTTCATGGACCTGCTCAAGCAGGCCCACGCCGAGCACGACGCGGCGCTGCAGCGGGAGGGCCGCTCCTAGCAGCGGCGGCCGGAGCGCGGTCCGAGGGTTGAGTCCGGCAGGGCATCGGTCCGGCTCAATACACGACGTCGAAGCTGCTGAACTCCCCGGTCGCCGGCGACACCGACTCCTCCACGTGATCCACGCGCCCCGGCGTGTCACTGGACCACAGCCAGCGGCGGAACTCCAGCACCACCGCCTGCGGACCTTCGACGACGACGGCGACCGTACCGTCGTCGTCGTTCCGCACCGTTCCGGTCAACGAGAGTTCCTCAGCCTTCCGCACGGTCCAGTACCGGAACCCCACCGCCTGGACCACGCCCTCCACCCGGGCGCGCAAGCGGACGTCCGGCCCTGCGTCCTGGGCCGGGTCCCGTTCCGGGTTCTGGTCTGCTGCATGAGCCATGGTTCCAATGTAGTGCGGTGGCCCGGGGTTTCAAGGGGTTGTGTTGGCGGCGTGCTTGGCCTTGCGGCGCTTGGACCGCGACCACACGAGGAGGGCACCAATGGCACCGATCAGCACCGGGATGGTCAGGCCAAGCGGCTGCGCCCAGTCCTTCACGAGCGCATTCAGCACATAGCCCAGTTCAATCTCCACCTGGATGTCCTCCCGGAACGTCTCCAGGCTCAGGTCCGGCCCCTCCTCCGCGGTGGCGAACAGTTGCAGGGTCATGGTCTTCCGCCCCGACTCCTTGGGCGTAATCCACCAGCGCCACTCCGCCACGCCTTCCACCGGCACCAGCATCTCACCGCTCGGATTTCCCGCCCGCTCAATGGTCATGCCCGGGCCGGACAGATCCGCCCGCATCTCCTCGCACACAATCGGTTCACGGGTCTGCACCGGATTGGGTCCGGGGATGTTCTTCTCGTGGCCCTCCCCGGGATCGCCCAGGGTGACGTGCAGGACGAACTCCCTGGTCTCGCCCTGCCGCATGGGCGACGGCGGCCGGAACGTCAGCTCACCCTGAAGGCACGTTTCCAGGATTTCCTTGGCACGCCTGGCCCGTTCGATAACAGCGGGGGTTGGGCCGGCGCCGGGCTTGCTGCCCTGAGGGCCGCTCTCACCGGGAAGGGGTCGGGTCGCGGTGGACCACGTGACAGTCGGCTGTCCGGTGGACAACGGCGTGGTGGGTGTGGCTGTCGTGGCGGTGAAAGTCGGGCCGGGCCCATTCGGGACCGGCGTGCACGCGGCCAGCCCCAGCACGACAACCAGCGCTACGCACACCGCCACGCACGCCGCCATCAGGGCGGATGCCATTGCCTGCGCACCGCTCGCGAGCCGCTGCTTCCCCAGTGCGTACATCAGAACTCCGACAGATCGGACTGCGTCCTGATTCGAGTCTGCGCGGGCGCACTGGGCCAGTCAAGGAGCCAGATTAAGGCGCCATCAGCTACCGCGCGGGACGCAGCGAGGTGATCATCCGCCGGATGTTCCGGTACTCTCCCGTCTCCGCATACAGCTTGGCCCTCTCCCAGTACGGCAGCGACGGATTCCCCGGCGTGGCATTGTTTGCGGGGTCATAACCGGCGCCGAACATCGCCCCGCTGGGCGGCCAGCGGAACAGCAGGAAAATGGGACACGCCAGCGTCCCGGCCTCCTCCGGGATCATCGTGATGCCGTAGGCCGCAATGGTTTCAGCCGTCCGGGCGGCGGCCAGGGCGTCCCCACGCGTCTCGAACATGAACCGCGGCGCATTGTCGTCCGCTACGCCCTTCTCAGCCAGGCCGGCCATGGGTTCGGAATCCAGCACCGCAAACGGGTACTTCTGCACGCACTCCGAACCGGTCACAATCCTGGTCTCCAGGACCGCCATCGTCTTTCCTGCCGCGTTCACAACCTCCGCGAACGCTCCGCCGAGCGGTGATTTTCCGCGCGGATCCTTGATGGTCCACTCCCCCGGATAGTCGAACGTCAGGTCACCGTCCGGCGTCGTGAACGTCTTCCAGCCGGACGCCGTAGGCGACGGCAGCCGGCTCGGGGACGAGGCCGACGGCGGCGGTTCACCCGGCGCGGCGCCCGCCGTCGCGCTGGGCGGGACGGCAGTTCCGGTCACCGGGTCAGAGGCTGTTCCGTCCGCCGTTCCGGTCGCCGTTCCGTCCGCCGTGGCGCCGTCCGAAGCGGTGGACGCACTGGCAGTCGCCGATCCCGCATCCGGTGGTGCGGGAGGCGACCCGCAGGCTGCCAGGAGTACCGCAAGGCAGGCAGCGGCAGCCGCCGCTGCCCAGGGTCGTGCCGGTTCAGATGATCCATAGCCGGGCATCGTTGATCGGCGCATGCAATCCTCCCCAAAGAGCTGAGGACTTCATTGTGGCCCGGTCCCGAAACGACTCGCCCGGCAGCGGAGGAATTTGCCGCCAAAACGTTGCGCACCGCGGACAGTCCGCGGTGCGCAACCTTTGCGACGTAACCCTGGATATCTAGGCGGGCTTCAACGAGGTGATCATCTTCTTGATGTTCTTGTACTCCTGCGTGCCCATGTAGACCTCCGGAGTATCCACGTGCATCTCATTACCGGGAGTGGTGTCAAAGGGATCGTAGACGCCGCCGAACATCGCACCGCTGGGCGGCCAGTTGAAGAAGTGGAAAACGGGGCACGCTTCCGTTCCGGAGGGTTCAGGTGCCGCGGTGATGCCGTACGCGAACATGGTCATGAGCTTCGGATCGGTGGCGGTGGTGTCTGTCCGGGTCTCGAAAACATACCGGGGTACGGTTCCGTTTTGTTCCAGTGCCGGCAGGGGCTGCGTTTCGTACACGCCGTACGACTGCTTCACAGTGCATTCGGCCCCGGTGACCATGTTCGTCCGGAGGTCCGCCAGGTTCTTGCCGTTGGCGTTCGTGATGTTCAGGAACACGCCCCCGGGTGCTGCATCTGCCGCCTTGTCCGTGATCTTCCAGTCTTCCGGGTAGTCGAAGGTCAGGCCGTCCGTCGTGGTGTAGGACTTCCAGCCCGCCTCGGTTGAGGACGAGGGCGAGGCGGTGGCCGAAGCCGAAGTTGTGGAGGTGGCGGTGGGCGAAGGGGTTGAGGTGGCGGTGGCGTCCGGGGAACTCGTCGACGGTGACGAGGCGGACGGGCCGCAGGCTGACAGCAGGAACGCGAGGCAGATGGCCCCTGATACTGTGATGGCCGAGGGTGCTGAGCGGTGCATCTGTTCTCCTGAATTTCATGAGACCGCGAATAATTCCTCAATTCTGGACTGGCACGGGCCGCCGCCCAAGGAATAAATCCAATCGATGTCCAAATGTTACCGGTGCGCCGATGGCCGACGTGATTTCAGCCCTTCCCCGAAGCTTGATAGAGCTTAACCAATGCAAGAATTCCTCATCCCGGCAATGCCCTTCCTGGCCATGGCTCTCGCGGTAGCGGCAGGACTGGTCCTCTCCTGGCTGATCCGCAAGACGGTGCTCCGGCTTAACCGCCGCCGCCCCGAACTCCAGGCCACCTCCCGCGTGGCCCGGCTTCCGTTGCGCCTTGCCCTCTGCCTGATCGGCGTCCGCATCGCACTGGCGCTGACCATGGACGACGGCGGGTGGCGAGCCGCCGTCGACCATCTCCTGCTGATTGCCCTCATGGCCTCCCTTGCCTGGCTCGCGGTGGCGGTGCTGCTGATCGTGGAGGCCCTAGTCCTCAGCCGCTACAGCGTGGACGTGGCAGACAACCGCCGTGCCCGGCGCCTGCGGACCCAGATGATCCTGGCCCGCCGGATCGCCGTGGCCCTCGTCGTGGTGCTTGCGGTGGGCAGCGTCATGCTGACCTTCCCCGCGATCCAGGCGCTTGGCGCCGGGCTGCTGGCCTCCGCGGGCGTGATCTCCATCGTGGCAGGCCTCGCCGCCCAGACGTCGCTGGTGAACGTGTTCGCCGGCATGCAGCTGGCCTTCACCGACGCCATCCGCGTGGACGACGTGGTGGTGGTGCAGAAAGAGTGGGGCCGGATCGAGGAGATCACCCTGACCTACGTGGTGGTCCACATCTGGGACGACCGCCGGCTCATCCTGCCCTCCACCTACTTCACCACCACGCCGTTCGAGAACTGGACCCGCCGCCAGTCCGAGGTGATGGGCACCGTTGAGTTCGACCTCGACTGGCGCGCGCCCATCGAGGAGATGCGCAGCGAACTGCGGACCGTTCTCGACGGAACGGAACTCTGGGATGAACGCGTGGGAATCCTGCAGATCACGGATGCCACCAACGGCTACGTCCGGGTGCGGATCCTGGTGAGCGCAGCCGACAGCGCCGCCCTGTTCGACCTGCGCTGCCTCATCCGCGAGGCCATGGTCACCTTCCTGCAGCAGGGCCACCCGGAGTCGCTGCCGCACGTGCGCTGGGAACCCGTGCAGCCCGCGCCCGCCCGGGGAACGTCCCGGCAGCCTGCTGCGGAGTCCCGGCAGCCAGCCGGTCCGCAGGACTCCCAGCTCTTCACCGGCTCCATCGAAGCAATCCAGCGCTCCCGCGCCTTCACCGGCCCCGGCGAGGAAGTCTTCGAGGACCGCGACAAAACACTCTCCGCACGGAATTAGCCGCCCCCTGCACTCCACCGCCACCGTTCCTCCACGGCCGGGACGGGCCCTTTCCTGCCCGGCGGATCTGAACAATAATCGAACCGAGCCCCACCATCAGACCAGCCGCAAGCAACTGAGGAGACCAGGCCATGACCACCCACGCGGACCCCGCAACGGAACCCCCTGTCAGCGCTGCCGAGGACAACGACGACGAGGTGACCACGGACCCCGGGTGGTTCCACAAAGCGGTGGTCTACCAGATCTACCCGCGCAGTTTCGCGGACTCCGACGGCGACGGCATCGGCGACCTTCCCGGCATCATCAGCAAGCTGGACTACCTCCAGAAGCTGGGCGTCGACGTCGTCTGGCTTTCCCCCATCTACACCTCGCCGCAGGACGACAACGGCTACGACATCAGCAACTACCGCGATGTGGACCCCATTTTCGGCACCCTGGCCGACCTGCAGGCACTGACCGACGGGCTGCACTCGCGGGGCATGAAACTCGTGATGGACCTGGTGGTCAACCACACTTCGGACGAGCACCCGTGGTTCGTGGAATCGCGTTCGTCCAAGGACAACCCCAAGCGCGACTGGTACTGGTGGCGGCCGCCCCGCGAGAGCCCGGGAGCCGGCGCCGATGCCTCCACGGGCCCGGTAGCTGCCACCGGCGCGGAACCCAACAACTGGGGCTCGGCGTTTTCCGGCCCGGCCTGGGAGTTCGACCAGGCAACCGGGGAGTACTACCTCCACCTGTTCTCCCGGAAGCAGCCGGACCTGAACTGGGAAAACCCGGAGGTCCGCGCCGCCGTCTACGACATGATGAACTGGTGGCTGGACCGCGGTGTGGACGGCTTCCGGATGGACGTCATCAACTTCATTTCCAAGGACACCGCACTTCCGGACGGGCCGCGGGCGGACGGCATGCTGTTCGGCGACGGCAGCCCGCACTTCATGTCCGGACCGCGGATCCACGAGTTCCTGCACGAAATGCACCTCGAGGTCTTCGCCGGCCGGGACAAGCCGCTGCTGACCGTAGGCGAGATGCCCGGCGTCACGGTGGAGGACGCAGTCCTGTTCACGGACCCCGCCCAGCGCGAGGTGGACATGGTGTTCCAGTTCGAGCACGTGGCCCTGGACCAGGAGGACGGCAACAAATGGCGGCCCAGGAAGCTCCGGCTTACCGACCTGAAGCAGTCCCTCGGCCGCTGGCAGGAAGCACTGGCTGAGCGCGGCTGGAACAGCCTCTACTGGGGCAACCACGACCAGGCCCGTGCCGTGTCCCGCTTTGGCGATGACGGGCAGCACCGCGAACTCTCCGCCAAGATGCTGGCCGGCATCCTGCACCTGCACCGCGGCACCCCGTACGTGTACCAGGGCGAGGAACTTGGCATGACGAACATGAGTTTCGGGGCCATCAGCGACTACCGCGACATCGAGGTACTCAACCACCACCGCGAGGCCACCACGCACATGGGCCACACCGACGCCGACGTCCTGGCCGCCCTGGCGCCCCTGAACCGGGACAATGCCCGCACCCCGGTGCAGTGGGACGCCACCCGGCACGGGGGCTTCACCACCGGCGCCCCGTGGATTGCCGTCAACCCGAACACCAGCCACATCAACGCCGCGGAGCAGGAAGACAATCCGGACTCAGTGTTCAGCTTCTACCGCCAGGTCATCGCCCTGCGGCACGCCGAGCCCGTGGTGGCGGAAGGCGATTTCACCATGCTGCTGCCCGACGATGAGCACGTCTACGCCTTCCGGCGGTCGCTGCCGGGACCCGACGCGACGCCGGGCGTCCAGCTGCTGGTTTTGGGCAACTTCTCCGGCGAAGACCGGACCGTGGAGCTCGACGGCGGCGGCTGGGGTGACACCGAAGCCGGCGCGGATGAACCGGAACTGGGCCACTACCCGGCCGAGCTGATCCTGGGAAACTATCCGGTCGACGGAGCAGGGTCACACGCTGCCATATCGCTGCGCCCCTGGGAGCTGAAGGTCTTCCGCCGGCAACACAACAGCTGAGCTTTTATCCAAACACCAGCGAAGCAAGGAGAGCATCATGACTATCCCACCGCTGCCCGAGCCGGATCCGTTTCCGCCGGAACCCGGACCCACCGGACCGCCGGACCCGGACAACCCGTTTCCGCCTAACAGGCCGGACCCTACAGAGCCGCGCCCGCCGCACCCCGGTCCGGAACCGTCGCCGGCGCCCGGGCCGCTGCCGATTCCGGACCCCGGCCCAATGCCGCCCGTGCCGCCTGCCCCGAATCCGGACCCCACACGGTTCTAGGATTGCAGGCTTCCGGGGGCTTCAATCGCCGATGCTGTGCAGGAACCGGCGGACTTCGGCGTTGAACGCCTCGGGCGTCTCGGCGGCGGCCAGATGGCCGACGTCGGGAATCACCACGAGCTCTGAACCGGGAATCTGGCGGTGCATTTCTTCCGCCACCGCCAGCGGTGACCGCACGTCCTCTTCCCCGTAGAGCAGCAGTGTGGGCACGCTGATGGTGGGAAGCACGTCGCGGTAGTCGGCATGTCCGCTGGCATTCAGCAAGGCCCGCATGCCGGCGGGGTGGAAGTCGGCCATGATGGCGCTGGCTTCATCGACGACGGCAGGATCGGCCCGCGCCGTGAACAGCGTGGGCAGCCATGCGGGGATGAATTGCTCCGGGGGCTGGTCGAGTTCGGCCTGGATCTGAGCGTAGCGCCGCTCCACTTCCTCCGGGGCAAGCGAACCGGCCCAGCCTGCGTAGGCCGAGACCAGCAACAGGGACGCGACCATGTTCGGGTGGCCCCGGTACAGCTCCAGGGCGACGCCAGAGCCCCAAGAGAGCCCCAGGACGTGCGGCTTTCGCGGCGCTACCTCATGGAGGAAGCCCGCGAGCGCGTCGCCAAGCTCCCGGCCGGAGAAGTCGGGAGGGGGATCGTCGGAACGGCCGCAGCCCGGGGCATCCCAGGCAATGACGGTGAACTCTTTGGACAGCCCTTCAAGCTGCTGTCGCCAGATGCGGCTGTCCTCGTATGCACCATGAAGGAGCACCAGCGGAGGGCCTTGGCCCTCACGCCGATAGCCGATCCGCAGTCCTGAAACCTCAACGGAGTGCATGCCGCACTGCTCCTTTGGAGCTGACCCTGATGGCTCTGATTCTAGGCCGATCAGGGTCAGCTGCCTACAGGAGCGGGGGCCTGCGCAGGGTATGACCCCTAGACGAGCGTGATGTCCCGCGTCCGGTGGTCGTAGTTGAACGTGATGCGACCGCCCGGGTGGTGGAGTTCGTGGTTTGCACCATCGAACGCGCCGAATGCGCCGTAGTTCTCGTCCCAGGAACGGTTGAGCGCGATCTTGAAGCTGTAGTGCCCGGCGGGAAGGTCGGTGGTGAGCTTCCACAGCTTGTCCACTGCGTCCAGCTTCATCTGCGATTCATCGTACTGCGGTGCCCAGTTCGCCGGTGCGCCGAGCAGGACGTTGAAGTCGCCGGCAATCGCAACTGCTTCCGGCTGGTCGATCGACTCGGCACCCTGCGCCACAGCCTGGGCTTCTGCAGCCTCCTCGCCGGCTGTGGCCGGCTTGGCGGCAGCCTTGCGCGTGCGCACGGCCTTCGCCACCGGTGCCACTGCCTCTTCGATCAGCTCGGCCGCCTTTTCAACCACCTTGGCAGCCTTGGACGGCGCCTTTTTCTTCGGTGCTGCCTTGGGAGCCTTAGCGGCTGCGGCCTTCGGAGCTGCCGCGCGGGCCGGGAGCTCCGTGGGTACCGGCACATCGGACGGAACCGGAGTGCCCTCGGCGAGTGCGGTGGCAAATGAGTCGGCATCCGGGAATGCCACAGTGGCACGGAGTCCGTCTTCGGTAATGGTCCAGCCGCTGCGTCCCTTGACGAGCCAGCCGGCCTTGACGAGCTTGCTGGTGGCGGTGGTAAGCGCCTTGTGTCCCCGGGGAATGCCTCCGCTGAGCAGTTCACTTTCCTTCTCGTTCAGCGGGACGCGAACCGTGGCCTGGGCCAGGACGGCGCCTGCGCCGAGGGTCTCACCTGACAGGACGCTTTCTGCGAGAATGTCGAGCACTGACTTGAGTCGAACCGTGGTGGTGTCTGCAATAGCCGTGGGCATGTTTGTCCTTTCGAGCATGTGATCACTCAGCATTTTGCCAGTGAACTGTAACCAGAGGCGACTATGCGGGTTAACAATGTGTGTCGTGACCCACTATGACGCGGAATGCGACGCAAGTGATCCAAGGGTCTCAGCTTGAAGCCGGAAATTTCGGGACTTTGGACCTGTTGACAACGCGCCTGTGCCCGAAGTCACGCGGTGGGCACTCGAGCAAAGCCCGCGTGGTGGTCGAGGACAATGACGCTCCCGCCGAGCAGTTGCGTCTTTACCTCAAGCTGTTGCCTCAGCCCGTTGCCGACCGTGCCGAAAATTTCAATGGTCCGAAGCGTGACGAAGGGCGCTATCGGGGGAAGGCGCGGGCCGAGAATCTCCATGTGAAACTCCAGCGATGCTGCGTCCGGGTGGATGTGAAGGACGTTCATGCGTGTGCCGTCTGCTGAGAAATAGACGTTGTAGGCGATGATCCGTGGCTCGGTGGCTTCGACGAAGCGCGTGAGGTCCTCCATGGCGGTCTTCAGTTCGTTCAGCTTCCCGGGCCGAACGTCGGACGCATCAAGGTACAAAAGGAAATTACTCATGCTGCCCTCCCGGGGCATTCGGTTCTGTCAGGAGGCGCCGTCGTCCTGGACGGCGTATTTGATCACGGATTCTGCATAGTCCTGCGGGTGCGTCAGGTGCGGGATGTGGCCGGCTCCGGAGCAGGTGAGGCGCTGGGCGTGCGGCAGGGCACCGTGGATGCGGTCCAGGACGGCGGCAAACATCGGCGGGCTCTGGTCACCTTGTGTCAGGAGGACGGGGCCGGTGTATTTCTGTAACTGGCCGAGATCGAGGGTAAGGCTGTCCGGGTCACCGAGTTCGTCCAGGAAGGTGGGAGCATTCCGGATAAACGTCTCCTGCTGCGCCACCGGAAGGCGTTCCCAGCTTCCGGGACCCAGCGCGATCGAATCAACGAAAAGTTCGGCACCTTCCGCGTACTCCCCCGCCTTCAGCGCTGCCGCAACTTCGCCCACGCGGGCGGTGAAGCCCTGGAGGACCTCCGCATGGACGGGGTCATCAGCCAACAGCCCCAGTCCAGGCGGTTCGTGCACAACGATCGCTGCTACCACCTCCGGATGGGCCGCGGCCAGGCGCAGCGCCACCAGTCCGCCGAACGAATTGCCGACAACCACGGCCGGGTCAAGGCCCAGCAGGCGGATGAGCCCGAAGAGGTCCTCGACATCCTCGCGGACCGATCCCTGCCGGTCCGGCGCGGAGCTGCCGCTGTGTCCCCTCCTCTCGTAGCTGACAACCCGGAAATGCCCGGCGAGCAGTGGCATCATTTGATCCCATTCGTGGTGGTCCACCCAGGACCCGTGCACCAGCACGAGGCCCGGGCCGCGGCCTGCCTCCTCATAGAACAGGTCGACGTCGCCCACGGTGACGATGGCCATGACTGCCTCCGTTCAGGCCAGGCTCGGCTGCAGGCGCACGATGACGGCCTTGGAGACAGGCGTGTGGCTGCCCTCCGCAACGCTCTCCAGGGGCACCAGGACGTTCGCTTCCGGGTAGTAGGCTGCGGCGCACCCCCGCGCCGTGGGGTAGGACACCACCCGGAACTTCCGGATCACCCGCTCGGTGCCGTCCCCGTAGACGCCGTGGATGTCCACGAGTTGCCCGTCCGCGAGGCCCAGTTCGGTGATGTCTTCGGGGCTGACAAAGACAACGTCCCTGCCCTTCTTGACCCCGCGGTACCGGTCGTTGTACCCGTAGATGGTGGTGTTGAACTGGTCGTGGGACCGCATGGTCTGCAGGATCAGCGTGCCGGCGGGCCGCTCCACGTGCTCCAGCTCGTTGACGGTCAGCATGGCCTTGCCCGTCGGGGTGTGGAAGCTGCGTGAGTCCCTCGGACCGTTGGGCAGCACGAACCCGCCCCATTCCCGGATCCTCCGGTTGTAGTCCTCGCAGCCGGCCACCACGTGCGAGATGTGGTCCCGGATGAGGTCGTAATTCCGTTCGAACCCGGCCCAGTCGGCGTTGATCCGGCTGTCCACGGTTGCCCGGGCAAGCCGGCTGACGATCGCCACCTCGGACAGCAGCCCGGGCGCCACCGGCTTCACCTTTCCCTCGGAGGCGTGCACGGCGGACACGGTGTCCTCCACGGACACGAACTGCGGCCCGGTTTCCTGCAGGTCGATTTCCGTCCGCCCGAGCGTGGGCAGGATCAGGGCCTCCTCGCCTGTGACCGCATGCGAACGGTTCAGTTTGGTGGAAATCTGCACGGTCATTTCGGTGGCCGACACGGCCGCCTCGGCTGCGTGCGTGTCCGAGATGGCCGCCACGAAGTTGCCTCCCATCGCGACGAAAACCTTGATCCCGCCGTCGCGCATTCTGCGGATGGCTTCCACGGCGTCAGCGCCGGGTTCCCGGGGCGGTTTGAAACTGAATTCCTTGCCGAGCGCGTCCAGGAAGGCGGGCGGCATCTGCTCCCAGATGCCCATGGTGCGGTCGCCCTGGACGTTGCTGTGGCCGCGGATCGGCGAGGCTCCGGCGCCGGGCTTGCCGATGTTTCCGCGCAGCAGCAGAAGGTTGATGATCTCCTTGATGGTGGGCACGGCCTTCTTGTGCTGCGTGATGCCCATGGCCCAGGTGATGATCACCTTGCCGGCACGCAGGTACCGTTCGGCGAGTTCGTCGATCTCCATGCTGCTCAGGCCGGTGGCGCGCAGCACGGTGGCTTCCTGCAGGGAAGCAAGGTGCGCCCTGAGTTCGTCCAGGCCCTCGCAGTGCTCCCGGAGGAATTCGTGGTCCAGCACTTTGCCGGGGCGCTTGGACTCTGCGTCCAGCACCCGCCTGGACAGGGCCTGCATCAGCGCCATGTCACCGCCCAGCCGGATCTGCAGGTACTGGTCCGCCAGCTCCGTGCCGCGTCCCACGATTCCGTTGATCTTCTGCGGGTTCTTGTACCGCATGAGCCCGGCTTCGGGCAGCGGGTTGATGGCCACGATCTCGCAGCCGGCCTCCTTGGCGTCCTCGAGTGCGGTGAGCATGCGGGGATGGTTACTGCCGGGGTTCTGGCCCATGATGATGATCAAGTCCGCCTTGGCGAAGTCGTCATAGGAGACGGTGGCCTTGCCCACGCCGATGGTCTGGCCCATGGCCCAGCCGGAGGACTCATGGCACATGTTGGAGCAGTCCGGGAGGTTGTTGGTCCCGAAGGCCCGCACGAACAGCTGGTACAGGAACGCCGCCTCGTTCGAGGTCCGGCCGCTGGTGTAGAACGCGGCCTCGTCCGGGCTGTCCAGGCCCTGGAGCTTGCTGCCGATGATGGAAAAGGCCTCGTCCCAGGTGACCGGCCGGTAGTGGTCCTCCCCCGCCGGTTTGTACACCGGCTCCGTAAGGCGGCCCTGCATCCCGAGCCAGTATTCGGACCGCTCCCGCAGTTCGCTGACGGGGTTCGCGGCCCAAAACTCGGAGGGCACCACCACCGGAGTCGCCTCCCACGTGACCGCCTTTGCGCCCTGTTCACAGAACTCGAAGGTCTTCCGGTGCCCGGGATCCGGCCAGGCGCAGCTCATGCAATCGAAGCCGTCCTTCTGGTTCAGCCCCAGCAGCGTCTTGCCGGCACGCCCCACGCCCATGTGTTTCAGGGCCGGCTGCATCGAGTGGTAGACGCCGGGAATGCCGGCGGCCCAGTCCTTGGGCTTCCCCACTTCCAGGTTATTTTCGTCGGCTTCTTCCACGTGCGGATTCTTGCGCGGCATGCTGCGCCTCCCTGACTCGGAACCTGCTGATCAGTGCTGCTTTGAACTGATGTCACCCTGGAGAAGCGTCCCCACGGACACGATCTTTCCTCAGGATTAGCAGGTATGACAGGGCCCCGCAAGCATTCGGCCCGGCCGTCCGTGCTCAGGAGTAGCCGAGCTCCGCGAGCAGCTCGGTCTTGCGCTCTTCGCCTGCGAAGGAGGACCGGATGGAGTTGGAGGCCAGCCGGACCCGGTCGAACTCGGAGAGGCCCAGGACGGCTTGCAGTTGCACGAAGTTGTCGTCCACATACCCGCCGAAGTACGCGGGATCGTCTGAGTTCACGCTGACGTTCAGACCCGCGGCGAGCATGGCCGGCAGCGGGTGCTCGGCCAGGGTGTCCACCGCACGGAGCCGCACATTGGACAATGGGCACACGGTCAGCGGCACCCGCTCCGCCACAAGGTGCTCCACCAGGTCGGGGTCCTCCATGCACCGGATGCCGTGGTCGATCCGCTCCACATCCAGCAGTTCCAGCGCGTCGATAATGTACGACGGCGGGCCCTCCTCGCCGGCGTGCGCTATCCGGTGCAGTCCGGCTTCCTTCGCCCGGGCGAACAGCCGTTCGAATTTGGCCGGCGGGTTGCCCACCTCGGCCGAGTCCAGACCGATGCCGGCAATGGGCGCGTTCATGGCCAGCAGCTGCTCCAGGACGTCGAGGGCCGATTCCTCGGACAGGTCGCGCAGGAACGCCGCGATGAGCAGCGTGGACACACCGAACTCTTCCAGGGAGTTGGCCAGCACGGAGGCCACCCCGTTCACGCAGGTTTCCAGCGGCACGCCACGGGATACGTGGGCCTGCGGGTCCATCATGATTTCCGCGTGCCGCACTCCGGCGGCCGCCGCACGCTCCAGATAGGCGCGGGTCATGTCCGCGAAGTCCTGCTCGGTCTGCAGCACGGCCATGTTGGCGTAGTACAGGTCCAGGAACGACTGCAGGTCCGTGAACTCGTAGCGGGCACGCAGCTCGTCGAGGTCCGCGTACGGCAGCTCGATCCCGTTGCGCTCAGCGAGGGCGAAAATCAGCTCCGGCTCCAGGGTCCCCTCGATGTGGAGGTGCAGCTCCGCCACCGGCAGTAGCTTGACGGGCGGCTCTGCCGCTGCTTCGTCGGACACTGCCTCTTCGGACAGAGCCGGTTCGGCCGCTGCTTGTTCGGCCGCTGCTTCTTCGGACACTGCCTGTTCGGACACTGCCTGTTTGGCATCGGGAACAGGGGCATCGCTGAGTGCTGACGCACCGCCGGGTCCGGGCGCGTCGTCGTAAGTTTCCATCCGGTAAGGATATGCCCGCTGTGCCCCTGCACCGATAGAGTCGAATCAATGCAACACAATAAGCAGGCTTCCGATGTTCCCTTTCTGACCCCGGACCACCACACGGATGGATTTGTTCGGGTGCGCGGTGCCCGGGAAAACAACCTGCGCACCGTGGACGTGGATGTTCCACGGGATGCCATCGTCGCGTTTACCGGCGTGTCCGGTTCCGGCAAGTCGTCCCTCGCCTTCGGCACCATCTACGCCGAGGCCCAGCGCCGCTACTTCGAGTCTGTGGCGCCGTACGCCCGCCGACTCATCCAGCAGGGCCACAATCCCAAGGTGGAGATGATCACCGGGCTGCCTCCCGCCGTCGCGCTTCAACAACGGCGCGGGACCCCGAGCAGCCGCTCCACCGTGGGCACGGTGACCACGCTGTCCAACTCGCTGCGCATGCTGTTCTCCCGCGCCGGCACCTATCCGGACGGCAAGGCGCAGCTGGATTCAGACGCCTTCTCGCCCAACACCGCAGCCGGCGCCTGCCCCGTCTGCCACGGCCTGGGCATTGCCCACACGGTCAGCGAATCATCCCTGGTGCCGGACAGCTCACTGAGCATTGCCGACGGAGCCATCGCTGCCTGGCCGGGCGCGTGGCAGGGCAAAAACCTGCGCGACATCCTGAGCCACCTGGGCTACGACGTGAACACCCCGTGGCGGAAGCTCCCCAAGAAGCACCGCGACTGGATCCTCTTTACCGAGGAACAGCCCGTGGTGGAGGTGACACCGAAGCGGGACCGGGTGGCCAAACCATACAAAGGCCGTTTCTGGAGCGCCAAGAGCTACGTGCTCCACACCCTGGCCGATTCCAAGAGCGACACCATGCGCCAGCGCGTCCTCCGGTTCATGGAAACGGGCCCTTGCGACCGCTGCGGCGGAAGCGGCCTGACGCCCGAGGCCCTGGATGTGACCTTCGCGGGCCACACCATCGCCGAGCTCAACGCCGTGCCCATGACCGAACTGGCCGGGATCATCCGGCCCACCACCGAACTGAAGGACGCCGGAACGGCCAGCCGCGCCGCCGTGTCGGGCGAGACCAACGAGGTGGCGGTCGCCATCACCCGCGACCTCCTGCTGCGGATCACCGTCCTGCTGGAACTCGGGCTCGGCTACCTTGCCCTGGGCCGGGCCACGCCCACGCTCTCCCCCGGCGAAATGCAGCGCCTGCGGATCGCCACCCAGCTGCGCTCCGGCCTGTTCGGCGTGGTGTATGTGCTGGACGAGCCGTCCGCGGGCCTCCACCCCGCCGACGCCGAACCGCTGCAGGCAGTGCTCGAGGCGCTCAAGTCTTCCGGGAATTCCGTGTTCGTGGTGGAACACAACATGGACGTGGTCCGCCGTGCGGACTGGCTCGTTGACGTCGGCCCGCGCGCCGGTGAAGGCGGCGGCGAGATCCTCTACAGCGGACCGGTTGCGGGGCTCGCGGACGTGGAGTCATCCGTCACGCGGCCGTTCCTGTTCCCGGACGGCGAGGGCGCTTCAGGCGGCTTTGGCAGGAAGAACGACGGCGGGACGACCGACGGCGGGATTCCCGCCACCGGCGGTCCCCCCGCAGCCGGCGGCACCTCCGCCGCGGGCGCCGGCCGGGAGGCTGCCGGCTGGCTGGGGCTGCGCGACATCACCCGCCACAACCTGCGCAAACTCGATGCCGACTTCCCGCTCGGCGTGCTGACCGCGGTTACGGGCGTGTCCGGCTCCGGCAAGTCGACGCTGGTCAGCCAGGTCCTCGCCGAGGTGGTGGGAGCCCGCCTGCACCCGGCGGAGGACAGGGCGTCCGACGCCACGTCGGAGGCGGAGGCCGGGGCCGGGGCCCTGGAACCACTGGACATTGCTGAAACTGTGGGTCCTGTCTCCGGGCTGGAACAGATCGACCGGCTGGTGCGCGTGGACCAGAAGCCGATCGGCCGTACGCCGCGGTCCAACCTGGCCACCTACACCGGACTGTTCGACGCCGTGCGCAAAGAGTTCGCCGCCACGGAGGAGGCCCGTGCCCGTGGTTTTGGCGCAGGACGGTTCTCCTTCAATGTGGCTGGCGGCCGTTGCGAGACGTGCCTCGGCGAAGGGTTTGTGGCCGTGGAGCTCCTGTTCCTGCCGGGCAGCTACGGTCCCTGCCCCGAATGCCAGGGGTCGCGCTACAACCCGGAAACGCTTGAGGTCACGTACAACGGCAGGAACGTGGCCGAGGTGCTGGCCATGACCGTGGATGCGGCCGGGGAGTTCCTCGCTGGTGTTCCCGCCGCTGCCCGCAGCCTGCAGACCCTGCGCGACGTCGGCCTGGGCTACCTCCGCCTGGGCCAGCCCGCCACTGAGCTCTCGGGCGGCGAGGCGCAGCGCATCAAATTGGCCACGGAGCTTCAGCGCGCCAGCCGCGGCCACACCCTGTACCTGCTGGACGAGCCCACCACCGGCCTGCACCCTGCGGACGTCCAGCTGCTCATGGCCCAGCTGCACGGGCTGGTGGACGCCGGCAACACGGTCATCGTCGTGGAACACGAGATGGATGTGGTGGCCGCGGCGGACTGGGTGATCGACCTCGGCCCGGCCGGTGGCGACGCCGGCGGTGAGATTGTGGCGTCCGGGACGCCGGCCGCCGTCGCGCGTTCCAGGAAAAGCCGGACGGCGCCGTACCTGGCGACGGCGCTGGGCCGGTGATGCGGTCCCCGCAGGCCGGCTCCCGGGCGCTGGGGTATCTATTTCGATTTGATAACCTGCCGGCACTGTTTTAGCGTGGAATGCAGTCCCGCCAAGCGGGGACAACGAATGCCCGGTGCTGCCACCACCAGTTACTGCCCGGCCGGCAGACACCGTACATGACCTCTAGTTCGTCAGGGGCGGGCAGTGGCGCGACAACGTCCGGGGACGGACCGAGCGCAGGTGGCCCTCAGGAGCATCCACTTTCATGAACACTTCCACTCGCATGAACACCCGCACGAGCAAATCCACGCTGGGAACCGCGGCACGCCGCGGAGTCACCCTGGCCGCCGTATCAGCGGCCGGCCTCGCGCTCTCCGCCACAGCAGCCAACGCGGCCGTGCCCACTGCCACAAGCACCAGCACCTGGGACGCCCTCGCCCAGTGCGAGAGCGGCGGAAACTGGAGCACCAACACGGGCAACGGGTTCAGCGGCGGGCTGCAGTTCACGGACAGCACATGGGCAGCCTACGGCGGCACCGGATCGGCCGCCGACGCAACCCGCGAACAGCAGATCGCCGTGGCAGAAAACGTCCAGGCCAGCCAGGGCTGGGGCGCCTGGCCCGCCTGCGCCGCCGAGCTGGGCCTGAGCGGCGGCGGCGGAGCGCCCGCCCCGAGCGTCCCGGTCACCCCGGCTCCTGCAGAGGTGCCGGTGCAGGCCGCACAGGCTCCCGTGCAGGCGGTCGCCCCGGTCCACGCCGAACCCCGCCACGCCGCACAGGTTCCGTTGAGCGGCGAAACCTACACGGTTGCGGCTGGCGACACCCTGAGCATCATTGCGGAGAAGCTGGCCGTTACCGGCGGCTGGCAGACCCTGGCCGACGCCAACACGGACACCATCGTGGACCCCGACCTGGTGTTTGAGGGCCAGGTCCTGCAGCTGCCTGCCTAAGGTCCGGGCGGCAAAGCCTTAAACAACGACGCCGGAGCGTCCCCTTCACGGGGAGCTCCGGCGTCGTTGTTAAGTCGTTGTTAAATGGTCAGCGATTGCTCTGCCGGACCTGCGGCTCCTGCCCGAGGGGCTCGCCGTTGATGCCCGAACCGGCTTTGCCCCTGCTCCAGTAACCCCTGAACTCGGAGCGCTTGGGATCCAGACCCGCTTCGTGCACGAGGAATCGACGCAGGACCTTCACAGTTGCTGCCTCGGCGGCCACCCAGGCGTAGATGTCCCGGCCCGGCGCCGCGGAAGAAACGGTTTTCGGCACAGTTCTCCTGATCGCCGCGTCCAGCAAAGCGCCGCGCGGGCTGTGCGTCGGCTGCCTGGCCAGCCAAGTAACCCGAACTGAGGATTCGGTGCTGATGGTCCGGAAGTCCTCGGGATCCGGCACCTCCAGGAACGCATGACCGCCAACGTTGGCCGGAAGGGTCTCCAGGATGGAGCTGATCGCGGGGACCGCGGTCTCGTCCCCCGCCAGAAGCACCTGGCTGGCTCCCTGCGGCTCCCACCTTATTCCTGTTTCGCTGAGCCGCGTGGCACTCGTGATGGAACTGGCCTCCGGTCCGATAATGATCACCGCCGTTCCGATTTCGGCAGCGGCGGCCCATTCCGAGGCCGGTGCTCCGTGGCCCTCCGGAACACGGTGGATGACAAAATCAACGTCGATTTCACGCCCCTTTGCGGTGGCCCTAATGGCGCCGACGGTGTAACTCCGGATGAAACCCCGTCCGGAATGTTCGGTTTTGAGCCAGTCCTGGTACCAACCCCGGGACAACTGGCCGTTCGGTCCGCCGAGTCGCGCCAGCGGTTGGCCGGCCGCGGGAATGAGCAGCTTTATACGAAGATCCCTCGTTGGCCCGGGAACCCCAAACCGGTCGAGTGCATCGCCGCAGAACGTTATGCGGCGAAAGTGCGGACCCACGTCTTTGATGCGCCGGACTTCGACGTCGAAAGCACGGAGCGGGTAGGCCGGAGAGTCAGCGTTTGCGGTCATGGATCGGCTTTCATAACTCGATGATTGGCCTTCTTAGTCGGAACCAGCCGGCGAAGGCGGCGGCCACAGGAACCCGGTCCTGGCGTCCGCCGCCTTCGTGCCACTTGCCGCAGCTACCGTTACGGCAGCTGCGGATCCACGCCGTAGTGCTTCGCCAGGTCCGTGATGACGGCATGGGCGCCCTGGATGCTGACGGAGGCCAGGAAGGTGGAGTCATCAACATCAATGACTTCGCCCTCAAGCCGTTCCCACAGGGGGTTGGACTGGAACTTTTCCTGCTGTGCCCGGGCCTTGTCGCCCTCTGCTCCGGCGGGTGTGAACGCACTGACCATCACCAGTCCGGCGTCGCCCTGGAGGATTTGTTCGGATGAGAGGGGCACGAAGATTTCCTTCTTGCTGTCCGGGGCGCCCTGGGGCCGCGGGATGCGCATGTCCGTCATGATCTCGCCGATGAAGGAATTCGAAGAGTAGAGCCGGGCGGTGTCTCCGCCGGTGAAGCGGACCAGCGAGTAGGTGGCGTCAGGCTTCTTGGCAAGGATCTCGGCCCCGACTTTCCGGGCACGGTCCTCGTAGGCCTTGACCAGTTCTTCGGCCTTGGCCTTCTTGCCCAGCGCTTCCCCGAGGAAGACGACGTTCTCTTTCCACGTGGGGCCTGTGCTGACGGAGAAGATCGTCGGGGCAATCTTGGACAGCTGCGGGTAGAGGGCCTCGTGCCGGACCTTCGCCGAAACAATGAGGTCAGGCTGGAGCTCCAGGATCTTTTCCAGGTTGGGTTCGGCCAGCGTGCCCACGTTAACGGAGTCCTTGGTGGCGTCAGCGACGTCGCCCAGGTACGGCGCGAAGGGGGCCTTCGGATCCTGCCGGTACTGGACGTAGCCCACAAGGTCAGCACCGAGCAGGAGCGCTGCGTCGATGTAGCTGGGGTCCAGCGCAACGACGCGCTTGGGGACGGTGTCGATGGCGGTGGAACCCATGGTGTGTTCCATGGTCAGGGGATATCCGGCTGCATCAGCCGGTGCACTGGACGTCTCGCTGGTGGCGGCGGGGGCGCCGCACGCTGTGGTGGCCAGAAGGGCCAGGCCGGCGGCGGCAGCGCCGAGGTGCTTGAGGATGCGTGTTTTCACGGGGTCGCTTTCAAACGATGTGACGGGGATTCGGATTCTTAGGCAAGGCTTACCTGCGTCTGGCGTAGACTGTAGCAGGATTTTTTGAAATACATCACAGATGAATGACGTAATAGATCGGAGCCGCGTGGTGACACTCGAACCGGCCGTGGCCCCGTCCCGGGTGGCAGGAGGAACTCCCCACCCGCCACCGCGCCCGCGCGGGAGGGCTCCCGCAGCCCGCTGGCTCTGGGCGTCCGCGGCGGCCCTGCTTGCGGCCGCATTCCTGAGCATCTGCATCGGCGGGCAGCCCTCGTCCCTGCAGGATGTGTGGCACGCAGTGGCCACACCGGATGGAAGCGTTATGGACGTGACCATCCGTGAGCTGCGGTGGCCCCGCACGGTGCTTGCCGTGTGCGCCGGAGTCTGCCTGGGACTGGCTGGAACCCTGGTGCAGGGCCATACCCGGAACCCGGTGGCGGATCCTGGGCTGCTCGGCATCAACCAGGGCGCCGCTCTGGCGATCGTCGCCGCCACGGCCGTGGCCGGGGAACTGACGGCGCTGCCGCAGGCATTGCTGGCTTTTGCCGGCGCGCTGGCTGCCAGCGTGCTGGTTTTCATGATTGGCTCAGCCGCCCAGCGTGGCGCGACTCCGGTCACCCTGGTTCTGGCCGGAGCCGCCGTGACAGCCCTGTGCGCAGGGCTCGTCTCCGGCATTGTGCTGCTCAACGATCAGGCGTTGGACACCCTTCGGTTCTGGCAGGTCGGGTCCCTTGCCACCCGAAGCGACGTTGTCACTGTGATCTGGCCGTTCATCGTGGCGGGCGCCATCCTGGCAATCCTGAACATCAAGCCCCTCAATGCCCTGGCCCTTGGAGCGGACACTGCAGTCTCGCTGGGAATCTCCGTGTTCAAGGCACGGGCCGCTGGCATTGCCGCTGTGACGCTGCTGGCCGGGTCCGCTGTGACCATGGCGGGGCCCATCGCCTTTGCCGGACTCCTGGTCCCCCACATCACGCGCTCCATGACCGGTCCGGACTACCGCTGGCTGGTTCCCGCTTCCGCCATCACGGGCGCCACGGTGCTCCTGCTGGCTGACACAGCGGGACGTGTGATTGCCCGCCCCGGAGAGCTGTCCGTAGGTGTCGTCCTGGCCGTGGTGGGAGCCCCCTTCTTTGTTTACCTTGCCCGACGGCGGAGGCTGGCCACAGTATGACACTCCTACAGAAGCAACCGGCTTCCCCTGCCACCACCATCCGAGCACTCAGGGCAGGCCCCGTCTCCATCAGTCTGAATCCCCGCACTCTACTTGCGGGGTGTGTGCTTGGCATCATCCTGGCCGGTGCCATGGCCCTGCATGTCGCCTTCGGCGGAACCCCCATGCCCTATCCGGATGTGCTGGCAGCGCTCCTTGGCGATGATTCGAATACCCGGACCCATCTCGCCGTCACCGAATTCCGCGCACCGCGGATGGTTGCCGCCGTCGTCGTCGGTGCCGCGCTGGCAACAGCCGGGGCCATCACTCAAACCGTGGCCCGGAATCCGCTGGCGAGCCCCGACCTGCTTGGCGTCACCGCCGGCGCTTCGCTCGGCGCCGTCACCGTGCTGGTGGTCGCCGGGGGCGGGCACGCCGGGCTCAGCGGTCTTGCAGCCACCGTGGGGATGCCGGCTGCAGCCTTCACGGCGGGAATCGTGAGCGGTGTGGCCGTGTACCTGCTCGCTTACCGGCGCGGGCTGGACAGTTACCGCCTGGTCCTGGCAGGCCTGGGTATCTCAGGGCTGGCCGCCAGCCTGACCACCTGGATGTTGACATTGGGCGATGTGACCAGCGCGGCCCAGGCGCTGACCTGGATGACAGGCTCACTCAACGGCAAGGATTGGGCCACCGTGCAGCCAATGGCCGTCAGCGCAGCGGTACTCATCGCCGCAGCGCTGTTGAGCAGCCGCTGGCTCCTGTTGACCAGCCTCGGCGAAGACACAGCCATCGGCCTCGGCGCCCGAATCGGTGCCATCCGGCTCATCGTGCTGACCATTGCCGTGCTTCTGGCCTCGGTAGCCACCGTGACGGCCGGACCCGTGGCATTCGTTGCCCTGGCCAGCCCGCAGATCGCCCGGTCCCTGACCTCCACCGTCATTCCGCCGGTGGGTGTATCGGCACTGGTGGGAGCGGTCTTCGTCCTGCTGTCCGACACCGTGGCGGCCAACGCCCTCAGCGCGCCGCTTCCTGTGGGCGTCGCCACCGCCGTCGTTGGAGCGCCATTCCTGATCCACCTGATCCTGAAGTACCAGCGGAGGCTGAGTTGACCAATCCCACACTGCTCGAACAGGGGCTCCGCGCCGAAAACCTCAGCCTCGGCTACGACGGGCCGGACGTCATCCACAGCCTATCGCTGGCCGTTCCGGATGCGAAGGTGACCTCAATCATCGGGCCCAACGGCTGTGGAAAGTCCACCCTGCTCCGCGGGCTCGGCCGGCTGCTCGCACCACGTTCCGGTGAGGTGATCCTGGACGGCGTGCCTCTGGCCGGGAAATCAACGCGCCAGATCGCCACAAGAATCAGCGTGCTCCCGCAAAGTCCGGTTGCACCGTCAGGGCTGACGGTGGCCGACCTCGTCTCCCGCGGCCGGCACCCGAGGCAGAAGTGGTACCAGCAGTTTTCCCCCGCGGACGAGTCGGTTGTGGAGGACGCCCTCCGCGCGACTGACATCCTGGAACTTGCCGGCACTCCGATCGAGGACCTCTCCGGAGGCCAGCGGCAAAGGGCCTGGATTTCCATGACGCTGGCGCAGGAAACGGGCATCCTCCTACTGGATGAGCCCACCACGTACCTCGACCTCGCCCACCAGGTCGATGTCCTCGAACTCGTCCGCCGCCTCAACCGTGAGCACGGCCGCACGGTAGTGATGGTGCTCCACGACATCTCGCTCGCGGCCCGCTACTCAGACCACATCGTGGCTATGAAGGACGGTCGCATCGAGGCCCAAGGCAGTCCCGCCGACGTAGTCACCGCCGAGCGGCTGCTCGAAATCTTCGGGTTGGATGCGCAGGTGGTTAGCGAGCCGACGGACGGGCGGCCGCACGTCATTCCGCTCGGGCACCGCAGCTAGGACACAGAGCCGGGACGCCTGGTCCGGGCGACAAAAGCCTTAAACAACGACGCCGGAGCGTCCCCTTCACGGGGAGCTCCGGCGTCGTTGTTCCTTAAGTCAGTTGTTCCTTAGGTCAGCTGCTTGGCTACTTAGTTCAGGCTGGCGTGCGCGAAGGACCCCTGCGGCAGTTCGCGGACGATCCGGACTTTCCAGGCGGAGTCGTCGCTGGTGTCCAGCACGGCCACGGTACCGATGTGCAGGTGCAGGGCAACCCGCTTGGCGGCCAGGAGCTCGAGGTACAGGTGCTCGTTCATGCGGGCCGGCGAATCGATCACAAACTTCACGGCGTCGCGCACCTTGCGGTAGTTGGCGCTGCGTTCACGGTGCAGGTGCAGCTCCAGCGAGTGGCGCTGGCGGACCTTCGGTTCGTGCTTGTTCAGCCACGAAACCCCTGCGTGAACGCCGACCACAACAGTGAGGGAAACGGCGTAAATCCACCATCCGGTAGACAACAGGAAGAGCGGCAGGTTGGCGATGGCCACCACGGCGATGAACAAGCGGAGGGCAACGATGCGCCGGAGTTTGAGTGCCACGGAGCCCATCGCGGCGCGGAAACCGTGCTGCTCCTTGCGGGCCGCTTCCGGGTCAAGGGTGAATTCGTCAAGCACCAGGATGCCGTTGGCTTCCGGGCTCAGCATCTGTCCGAATTTCGGCGTGAACGGAACTGCTTGGGTAAGTGTCATGTCGTATCTTCCGGAGGGTGGCTGAGGTGGGTTTTGGTTGCGGTCATCTTAGTCAAATTGTGACCGTGTTGTCTCCACCGTCTCACCATACGGTCCAGTAGACTACGCCGCCCGACTGCCAACTGCTGACAGTTGGCCCCGGCGCGGCGCCCGTACTGCGCACGGCACCGGCGCCGTCGGCATTTGGTCTGGGACCCTGGCGCCTCCACACTTGAAGGATGCAGACTTTCCTTCCCTACCCAGATTTCCAGCAGAGCGCCGCGGTCCTTGACCGTGCGCGGCTCGGCAAGCAGCGTGTCGAGGCGCTGCAGACCCTGCGTGCGCTGGTGATCCCGGAGTACGGCTGGCAGTCGCACCCCGCCATCCGCATGTGGATGGGCTACGTTCCCGCCCTGACCATGTACGGCCTGGCCATGGTTGATGAGTGGGTCGCCCGCGGCGGCGAGGACACCACGCGCGCCAAGATCCTGGAATTCGCCCCGCAGGCGGGCCACGCTGCCTACGCGGCCAAGATCCCCATGCCGCCGTGGCTCGGCGAGCCGGACGTGCACCTCAGCCACCGCTCCCGGCTGATGCAGAAGGAGCCCCGTTTCTACAGCGAACTCTTCCCCGGAACGCCGGCGGACCTGGAGTACGTCTGGCCCGAGCCCCGCCACGAGTTCCTCCCCGAAGACCCGGTGGGTGACCGGCTCTGGATCCTGCGCGCCACAGTGGGAGACACCCGCCCGGAAAAACTGGACACCATCAGCCTTCCGGAAGTCGGCCGCGCTGCGAAGGCCGCCGCCCAGTCCGAGGACTACGAGTTCGTCTATGCGGACGACACCTCCCGCCGCCCGGCCAAGAACCCCAAGAAGCGGCCGCCCAAGCAGCTCGTGAAAAAGCCCACCCGGAAGAGGCAGCGCCAGGAAGAAGCCTTCCGCACCCTGCCGGGCAACACGGAACTCGCAGTCCCGTTCGACGGCGGCGCCACGTTCGCCATCGGCAAGATCCAAGGGCGGCCCATCACCGTGGACGGCCGCTTCGCGCGGAACTTCCAGGTGACGGACGTCGTGGAACGCTCCTCGTTCAACTACCCCGCCCTGCTGCAGGACCCCCGGGTGTTCTTCCCGATTCCTGCGCCGTAACCCGCGGTTCCGGCGCCCCTTGCCGGGCGGCGGGCGCCGTTCTGGCAGACTGACCCGTATGACTGTTCTTATGGCCGGCTGCGGCGATCTGGGTACCGAGGCCGGGCTGCGTTTCGCTGCCGCCGGCCACCGTGTGGTGGGCTGGCGGCGGTCCCCGGACAAGCTACCGGCCGCCATCGAAGGAGCCAGGGCTGACCTGACCACCCCGCCACTGCCTGCCATCCCCGAAGGCACCACCGCCGTCGTGGTCGCCATTGCGGCAGGTTCCCCCACCGAAGAGGGCTACCGAACGGCGTACGTGGACGGACTGTCGAACGTCCTGGATGCGCTGGAGCGCGACCGGAAGCACGACGACGCGGCGCTGCCCACAGTGGCGCTGCCCTCGCTGGTCCGGCGCGTGTTGTTCGTCTCCTCCACCGCCGTTTACGGCGACGCCGGCGGGGGCTGGGTGGATGAAAGCACGACGACTGAACCCGGCGGATTTTCCGGCCGCATCATCCGCGAGGCGGAGGACCTGCTGCAGGAGCGGCTGCTCGGCACCGGGATCACTCCCGTGGCGCTTCGGCTAGGCGGCATTTACGGGCCGGGCCGGACCCGGCTGATCGACCAGGTGCGGTCCGGAGTGGCCGCGGCCCCGGCCGAACCGCGCTACACGAACCGCATCCACCGGGACGACGCCGCTGCGGCGATCGTGCACCTCTGCACCATGGCCGCCGAACCCGCCCCCGTCTACCTTGGCGTGGACAACGATCCTGCGGAGCTCGGCGAGGTCCAGCGTTTCCTGGCCGACGAGCTGGGACTGCCGCGGCCGGCGTCGGACGTTCCGGGTGACGGTGCCGGGACCGGCGGTCCCGCCGGCGTGGAGCCGTCCCGCGGCGGTAACAAGCGGTGCAGCAATGCACTGCTTCGCAGCACCGGGTTCGAGTTTGCGTACCCCACGTTCCGCGAGGGGTACCGGGCCATCCTGGCGGGCGAAGGCGTCCGGCACCCGTGACGCAGCCTGGCCTGTCCGTGTCCGCAGCGTTGTAAGGGGAACAATGGATTTTCAGCACATTATCGAGACGGTCGGCAGGTTCATGGACTTCGCCGGCGTGGCCGTCATGGTGATCGGCGCCGTCGTCTCCATCCCCATGGCACTGCGCGGATTCCAGCCGAAGCGCCTGCCGGAAGGCTCCGAACCGCTCTCCGTCTACCGCTCCTACCGGCAACTTCTGGGCCGATCCATCCTGCTGGGGCTTGAACTGCTGGTGGCGGCGGACATCATCCGGACGGTCGCCGTGACGCCCACCTTCGAGAGCGTGGGCGTGCTGGCCATCATTGTGCTCATCCGGACGTTCCTGAGCTTCTCACTGGAGCTGGAAATCACCGGACGCTGGCCCTGGCAGAAACAGCCGGCCGGCGCGGCAGCAACCGCCGGCTCCCCGAGTTCATCCACTGAAGGCTGAATCCCGTGTCCGCTGTGGAATTCCCTGACCCGTGGCCCGATCCGCCTGAGCTGCCCTCCCCCGTGATCATGGACCAGCGGTGGACCGATGCCGTCTTCCTGCACTGGCGCATTACCGAAGCGGAGGCGGCAGCGTTCATGCCGGCCGGGGTGGTGCCGGACGTTTTCGACGGCTCGGCATGGGTTGGCCTGATCGGGTTCCGCATGCAGAAAGCAGGCATTGGCCGCGGGCCCGCAGTGCCCTTCTTCGGGGACTTTAACGAAATCAACGTCCGGCTCTATTCACGGGAACCGGACGGCACCCGGGGCGTGGTGTTCCTCAGCCTGGACGCTGACCGGCTGGCCGTGGTGCTGGCCGCGCGCGCCGCCGGCATCCCGTATGTGTGGTCGCACGCCCGCTTCCGGCCGGCCCTTCCGGGCAGCCCGTCCACCGGCTATTCGGTGCGCCGGTTCCGGCGCGGGGCCACGAGCGACTTCGCTGTTGTTCCGGCGTTCGACGACGTCGCGGCGGATCCGCTGTCCATCCACCTCACAGCCAGGTTCGGTCTGCACTCCCGCTTCCGCGGCCGCACGCTCTACATCCCGAACACGCACGCAGCCTGGCCGCTCTACCGGGCCGAGCTGACGGTGCTCAAGGACGGGCTGATCAGCGCCGCCGGCCTGCAGGTGGCGGGCCGGCCCGATTCCGTGCTGTTCTCCCCCGGGGTCCGGACTCAGTTCGGCCGGCCGCGGGTGCTTGCCTAGGGGTGCTGCTGCAGTGCCTGCCGCGGGAGGGGCCGGGCCGCAAGTGTCCGTTCGCGCTTTCCTGCAGGCTCAGGAAACCTCGGCGGACTCGCGGACGGCCGCAGTGCCCTGATCAGGGGCATGCTTGCGGGCAACCCTCCGGGCGATAGTGGCGCACACCACCAGTTGCATGGCGTGATACATGATCACCGGAAGGATCACCACGCCGGCCAGCGGCCCGTGAAACAGGATTGCTGACAACGGCAGGCCGGTGGCGAGGCTCTTCTCGGATCCGCAGAACATGATGGCCGTGGCGTCCGCCCGCGGGAAGCCCAGCTTCCGGGCTGCCAGGGACGTCGCCGTCAACGCGGCCGCGAGCATGACCGCGCAGATCCCGGCGGTCACGGCCAGCTGGGCCGGCGGCAGTTTTTGCCACAGCCCGTTGGCCACCGCAGCCCCGAAAGCCGCGTAGACCACCAGGAGGATGGCTCCGCGGTCCACGATCTTCAAGGGCAGGGCCCGCCTGGCAGCCCAGCCGCCCAGCCTCCGGTTGAGCAGCTGTCCCAGCACGAACGGAACGACGATCTGGAGCACGATCTTCACTGCGGAGGCGGGGTTCATGCCGCTGTAGGAACCCAAAGCCAGCGCCACAAGCAGCGGCGTCACCACGATCCCCAGCAGGTTGGAGATGGAGGCCGCACACACAGCCGCGGCCGTATTGCCGCGCCCGATGCCCGTGAAAGCGATGGCCGTCTGCACGGCGGTGGGAAGCATGGTGAGGAACAGCAGGCCGGCCACCAGCTCATGGGTCAGGTACCAGGACGATCCCGCTGCCACCCCGAGGCCCAGCAGTGGAAAGAAAACAAAAGACGTGGCCGCAATGGCCAAATGGAGTTGCCACGCCTTGAGCCCTTGAACCACGGCGGACGTGGACAGGCGCAGGCCGCTGATGAAGAACTGCACGGCCACCGCCACACCACTCGCAGCCGCAAGGACGGACCCCACGTCACCCCGGGGCGGAAACACCGCCGCGGCGCCCAGCGTCAGGAGCAAAAGCACTATGAACGGATCCAACCAGGCGAACCGACGGCTGACCGTGCCCGCTCCTCTTCCTGCCACTCCCATGAACCAGTGCCCTCCGCATCGACAATGCGCTTAAGAATACTGTAGACATTTTTACAGAACGGCTCCGGGTGTAAACGCTGTGTAAACTCCTGACAGTCCGGGAGCGATTGATAATCTGTAGACAGTAGTCTGGATTCATGATCGTCCAGGAAAGCCTCGTTTCACTCGCAGCACAGGAGATTCGCAAGCTGATCGTCAGCGGAGAACTGGCTCCGGGCGACAAACTCAATGAACCTCCGCTCGCCGAACGGCTGGGCATTTCACGGCCGCCGCTCCGTGAGGCGCTGCGCATGCTGGAGAGTGAGGGGTTGCTGGAACAGACACCCCGCCGGGGCTACCGCGTGGTGGAAATGACCGAGTCGGACATCAACGAGATCTACTCACTCCGCCGGGCACTGGAAATGTTCGCCCTGGACCTCCTGCTGGCCAGGAAAGATCCGGCGGCCTACTCGGCCCTGGACCCGATCATGACCACGATGCGCGCGGCCGCCAAGCGGGGCGACCAGACGGCGGTGGTGCAGGCAAACGTGGATTTCCACACGGCAGTCGTGGAAGCCGCGGGCCACCGCCGGCTGACCGAGGCCTACCGTTCACTCATGCTCCAGATGCAGCTGTGCATGGCAGCCAATGTGATCGGGGAAGCCCGCACCAAGGGCGACCTCAGCAAAGGCTGCGAGCGTCACGCCGCCCTGCTCGAATGCCTGCGGTCCGGAGACGCCGAGCGAATTCGCCGCGAAGTCGAAGAACACGGTGAACGGGACTACCTCGAGCGCCGGGGCAACGCTGCGTCCCCGGCCGCAGACGGGGAATCCGGCCCTTCCGTAGAAGGCATCGCTGGATGAGCGCTTCAGTTCTGGGTGAGCTCAACGGGAACGCGCCGGACGCCACTGCCATCGCGGAAGCTGTCCGCTCCGGTTCCCTGTCCGCCGTCGACGCCCTCACCGCCGCCCGAACACTCGCCCAGTCCCCCGCCGGACGGGCCATGAACGCGTTCATTACCGAAGACTGGGACCGGGCCGCGCGGGCCGCTGCCGCCGTCGACCGCCGCCGCACCGCCGGCGAGGAACTTGGACCGCTGGCGGGCGTACCGTTCAGCGTCAAGGACGTGATCACCGTCGCCGGCCTTCCGATAACGGGCGCCAGCAAGGCGTTTGCGGACCTGGTGGCGACGACGACGGCGCCGGCCGTCCAGCGCCTGCTGGACGCGGACGCGATCCTGATTGGCAAAACCAACTGCCCGGAGTTCGCCTTCGGCGTCACCTGTGAGAGCCCGCTGCTGGGCAGGACGGGAAACCCGCGGTTTCCCGCAAACACGCCGGGCGGCTCCAGCGGCGGCGAGGCTGCTTCCCTGGCCGCCGGGATTTCCGCACTCGGCGTCGGCACCGACTTTGGCGGCTCGGTCCGCTGGCCGGCACAGTGCGTCGGCATCACCGCACTTCGTCCCGGCGTCGGCTCGGTGCCCGGGGACGGCCAGATTCCCGGCGTCGGCGGCAACTTTGGCGCGGACGGAACCGTACCCGAGGCGAGCCCGGGGATGCAGGGTTCTTTCCAGACCGTCGGCCCCATGGCCAGGTCAGTGCGCGACCTGCGGACGGCATTCCTCATCATGTCCGGGGCCGGCAGCACGCCCGGGGTCCGCGAGCGCGCGTACCGGATTGCCTGGAGCGACGGCGCCGCCTTGGGCCCCGTCCGGGCGGAGGTCACGGCGCTGATGGAGCGCCTGGCCGCTGCACTGGCGGCGGCCGGCCACGCCGTCGGGGAGCAACCGGATCTGTTCGCGGGCTGCCTGTCCCCTTACAACCGGCTGCGGGCCGTGGATCCCATGGTGGACCATGCCGCGGCTGTCAAGGGACGGGAAGGCGGGGTAACAGCCGCCAACCTCCGGACCATCGAGGCGTCGTTCGCTGCCGCGGCCGCGGACGTGGAGCTTGCCTGGCGGGCCGCCACTTCAGCGCGAGCCGCAGCCCGGGCACAGATCGCGGCGGTTGACATCGCCCTGGTCCCGGTCGCGGGAGGCCCCGCGGGCGACGCCGACGGCCGCCTGGACATCGACGGCCGGACCGCCGAAGGCTGGGAAATCATGGGGCACTGCCGCGCCGTCACACTGACCGGATGCCCGGCCGTCTCGCTGCCGGTTGGACTGTCCGCCGAGGGGCTGCCGCTGTCCGTGCAGGTAGTGGCCGGGCCGGGCGCTGAGCTGACCGCCCTGGACTTCGCCGCCATGGTGGAGATGCTGGACATCTGAGCATCCTCTGGCCGGTTTCGGAGCCCGGCTGCCCTGCTCAGGAGGCCGCCACACCGGCTTCCGCAGTACCCAAACTGTAAAATTGTCTACAGAATTCATAATTAACATACCCGAAACGAAGCAGGCGATTCCCGGACACACGGAACCCATAGCGTCTTAGCTGTCAGGCACTCAATCACTGGCACCTGGATCACTGAAAGTGGGAAGCAACGCATGTTTTCACGCACTAGCAAAGCCGCCGTCGTAGCCACTCTGGCCGCTCTGGCCCTCGCTGCCAGCGGCTGCTCGGCCAGTAGCAGCGCCTCCGCAGACGCGGCCGCCAAAGAAAAGTTCACCATCGCCACCAGCGGCACCTTCCGCCCCATCACCTTCTCCGAGGGCGGCAAGCTCACGGGCTTCGACATCGAAGTGGGCACGCTGATCGCCGACAAGCTGGGCATGGAAGCGGAGTTCGTTGAGGGCCAGCTGTCCGGACTCCTCCCGGGCCTGAACAGCGGCAAGTTCGACGCCGTGATGTCCGGCCTCACCATGACCGAACCGCGCAAGCAGTCCATCACCTTCTCGGCCCCCTACCTCGCCGACGGCGCAGTGGCGGTGGTCTCCAAGGACAACACGTCCGTCCAGGACGTCAGCAAGCTGGACGGTTTCAAGGTGGGCGCCATCGGCGGCTCCGGCACCGAATCGGACGTCAAGGGCATCGGCGGTTTCACCGAACTGAAGGCCTACCCCGGCGCACCCGAAGGCTTCGCCGACGTCGCAGCCGGACGCATCGACGTCTTTGCCACCGGCCGCATCGCCGCGGAAAACTTCATGAAGAACTCCCCGCTCGCCGCGGACCTGAAGATCGTGGGCGAGGTGTACGGAACCAAGCCCGCCGGCGTCGGACTTCCCAAGAGCGATACCGAGATGAAGCCCAAGCTGGACAAGATCATCGCCGAACTGAAGGCGGACGGCACCCTGGAGAAACTGAACCAGAAGTGGTTCGGCTTCACCGTCGAAATCCCGGCGGGGTAACTGCCGCCATGACCATCCCTGAGCCCGGCTCTGTAGCAGCCGAATACTTCCCGATCTTCCTGAACGGCGCCCTGACAACCCTGGGCATCGTGGCCGCGGCCATCGTCTGCGCCACCGTCTTGGGATACGTGATCGCCACGCTGCGGCTCTCACGGATCCGCGCACTGCGCATCTTCGCAGCGGCGTACGTCTGGTTCTTCCGCGGCCTTCCGCTGATGCTTTCGCTGTTCTTCTTCTATTACACGAAGCCGTTCGGACTGACCCTGGACGCCTTCTCGGCGGGCCTGATCGCCATGAGCCTGAACTCGGCGTCGTTCTTCTCGGAAATCATCAGGGCCGGGCTCAAGTCGGTCAACACCGGACACCTGGAGGCTGCGGACTCAGTGGGCATGAACCCGCTGCAGAAGTTCCTCCGCGTCACGGGCCCGGAGGGCATCCGCCTGATGACCCCGCCGTACATCAACAACTGCATCATCATGCTCAAGGAATCGGCCCAGATTTCCGTGATCACCGTCCCGGACCTCATGCTCCAGGGGCAGAAGGCGTACAACTCCACGTACAACGTCATGGAAACCCTGGGCGTGGTGGCCGCGATGTACCTGGCCATGACGAGCCTGCTGATGGTCCTGCAGATCATCATCGAAAAGAAGACCGGCCGAAAAATGGGCACCACCAAATCACTCCGCGAGTCCGTAGGGAGCATGGCATGATCAGCATCACCGGGTTGACCAAGAGCTACGGCTCCCGCGAAGTACTCAAGGACGTTGACCTGCGCATCCTGCCGGGCGAGGTGGTGGCTATCATTGGCCCCAGCGGAGCCGGCAAGAGCACACTCCTGCGCTGCATCAACATGCTGGAGGTACCCGACGCCGGGCGGATCCACGTGGACGGGCGGCAGGTGTTCTATACACCGAACGCACGCGGGAAGCTGGGAATCCTGGACCAGTTCCGGCTGACGTGGCTGCGCCGGGAGATCTCCATGGTCTTCCAGCAGTTCAACCTGTGGCCGCACCGGACCGTCCTGGAGAACCTGCTGGAGGGTCCGGTCATCTCCAAGCGCGAGAAGCGGGCGGTGGCCGAAACCCGGGCACTGGAGAAGCTGCGCTCCGTGGGCCTCGAAGAAAAGGCGGACGCCTACCCGGCAGACCTCTCCGGCGGCCAGCAGCAGCGGGTGGCGATTTGCCGTGCGCTCATGATGGAGCCCAAGGCCATCCTGTTCGACGAACCCACATCCGCCCTGGACCCGGAGCTGGTCAACGAGGTCCTGGACATCATGGCCAAGCTGGCCAGGACCGGAATGACCATGGTGATCGTGACCCATGAGATGAAGTTCGCCCGCGAAGTGGCAGACCGGGTGATCTTCATGGAACACGGCGGCATCGTGGCGGAGGGACCCCCGGACGAGGTGTTCCAGCACCCGCGGCTCCGCGTTTACGCCTCCCACCTGAGCCACTGATGGCGCGCCATCCGCTCACTGTGGTTGCGGCTGGCCCGGCTGCCCGGCCGTACCTGGAGTGCGATGCCCTGCCCGGTGTCCGCCTCCCAGGCCAGCTGATCGGCATCGGCGAGAACTACTGGCCGGAGCCTGCTCCGGGATTCCCGGATCCTGCTCCGGGATTCCCGGATGCTCCCGGGTCAAATACTCCCGGGTCCGCCGGAGGCACTGCCCCGAACCGGCGGGCCGCGGGTCGCATTCCGCTCGTCTTCGGCAAGTTTCCCGGGAGCCTGGCCGGCGACGGGCAGCCGATCGTACTGGACCCCGCCCTGACCGGAATGGTGGTCTGCGAAGGCGAACTCGCCGTCGTCGTCGGCCGCGTCCTGAAGGATGCGCACAGCGCATCCGAGGCACTCGAGGCGGTGGCCGGCGTGACCGTGGCGAACGACGTCTCGGCGCGGGACCTCCAGCAGGCCGACGTCCAGTCCACCCGCGGCAAGAGCCTGGACACGTTCTGTCCGCTGGGACCGGAGCTCGTGACGCTGGACGAGCTGCCGGACCTGCAGTCGCTGGGCATTCGCACCCGGATCAACGGCGCCGTGGTCCAGGAATCATCCACAGCCAACATGGTGTTTTCCGTGGCTGAACTCCTGATGTTCTGTTCGCGGTTCATGACCCTGTACCCGGGCGACGTGATCCTGACCGGGACCCCGTTCGCGGCCGACGAATCGGTGTTGGAGCTCCGGCCGGGTTGCACTGTCTCGGTGGAAATCGGTGGCGTCGGCACACTGGCCAATCCCGCGGTTGCGCGGGTGTGACAGTGTCGGCGGCCCTTGCAACCTTGCCTGCTGCCTTGCCGGGGCTGATCCTGAGTGCCTACGCGGCAGCACCTGCCCTCGATTCCTGGCACCGCGCGGACGAGGCAACCTACCTGGCCGCCGCAGCCTCGCTCCCCCACGTCGCCGGCCTGGAGCTTCCGTTCTACGGCCGGGGATTGCATCGGTACGACAGCGGCTGGTTCCTTGAGGCTGTCCGGCACCTGCCGCCACACCTGGCGTTCACCGTCACAACCATCCCGGACACGATGCACTGTTTGAGGGGGCAACAAGGGTTCGGGCTGGCTTCCCTGGACGACGAGGGGCGGCGCGCGGGCCTGGCCGCGGTGTTCCGGGCCGACGAAGCTGTCCGCAGCCTCAATGACATCTTGGGGCGGCGGGCCGTGACGTCGGTCCATCTGTTCAGTGCTCCCCGCCCGGCTGCTGGCGCACCTGCTGGAACGTCTGCCCAGGCGTCTGCTGGAGCGCTGGGCGCGTCACTGGCGGAGCTGGCCGGCTACGCCTGGGACGGCGCCCGGCCGGTGCTGGAGCACTGCGACGCCGGGACAGGCAGCGGGCCGTGGATCAAGGGGTTCCTTCCCGTTGAAGCCGAGATCGACGCGATCCTGGCAGCCGATGCCGGCGTCGGCCTTGCCGTGAACTGGGCCCGCTCGGTGATTGAACAGCGGGACGTCTCCGCCCCGGTGCGCCACCTTAAACTCGCCGGCGACGCGGGGGTACTAGCCGGCGCTGTCCTTTCCGGCTGCTCGCCAGTTGACACACGGTTCGGCCGCGCCTGGGACGACACCCATCTGCCGCCCGCCCGGCTAGAGCCCGATTCCCTGCTGACGGCGGACCGCGTCGCGGAGTTTACGCGTGCCGCTGGTGCGGAGATGCCGGGCGGTCGCGGCTGCCTGTACCGCGGCTTGAAGGTTTCAGCGCCACGCGGGGCGACCGTGGAGCAGCGCCTGGTCATCCTCTCGGGGTCCATCGCCGCGGTGCGCGAGGCCGGATTCTGAGGCGAAGACTCTTTCATGCCGGTTCTTTCATGCCCGTAGCGGCGTCGGCCCACGTGGAGTCGCTATTTTGTCGTAGGTCGCTGCGAGAGTTATCCCATGGAGGTCTTGGGGGAACTCGCAGAAGCAGGAGGGGCGTTGCGGTGGGCCAAATTGCCCGCCGCCGCTTTTGCTGTTCGGCCCGCTTCCGTTCCAGGCCTGCGCAGTGTCCCCGCCGGACCGTCGCCTTCTCAGGCGATAGCGTCCGACGGCGGTGAGCCCGGTGATCTCGCCCGGATCCTTGGGCTGCTCAAACGTGCCAGTTCGACGGCGGTCGCCGGCTCTGCCGTGATGAGCTTCCGGGAGGCCGCTGACTTCGCGGCGAACGTTGAGGAAATCGCCCGGTCCATGGAATACCTGCAAGTGGTCGCAGCCGGGGCTGTGGAGCGGACCCGGAGGGAGGCTGTTTCTGCGGCACGGGCTGGCTCTGGCTCCGGTTCCGGGGTTGATTGGACCACCGGGTGGGGCGACCAGAAGTCCACAGCCCCGGATCCGGGTGACGACGGGTGCCGGAATGCCACCGAGTTCCTGCGTATGAGGCTGAGGATCGGTGCCGGCGAAGCCCGCCGCCGGCTTGCGCTGGCCGAAGCGGTGCTGCCAACGACCGGGATCACCGGGCACACCGAGCCGCCGGAACGGCCCGAACTCGCCGCCGCCGTGGCCGCGGGGACCGTTGCGTCCCGCGCCGCGAGCATCATCACCCTGGCGTTGGACCGGGTCCGCCACCACGCCACCGACGACGCCGTGGCCCGGATGGAACACGCCCTGACCCGTACAGCGGCGGAACACGACACCGATTTCCTCTCCCGGATCGCCCGGCCCTGGGTAGACGGGCTCGACCAGGACGGCTCTGAACCGTCCGAGGAAGAACTCCGGCACCGCCAAGGCGCGTTCATCCGGAAACCTCGGCGGGGACTGCACCACGTGGAAATCTTCGCCACCCCGGACCAGTACGAGCCCCTCCTGACCGCGATGAACACCGCCACCAACCCCCGCACCCGCCCTGGCGACACGGAGACCACTTCAGCCGATGCCCTGGACCTGCGGACCAGGCCGCAGCGGCTCCTCGACGGCCTCGTCGGCGCCTCCAAAGCAGGCCTCAGCACCGGAGACCTGCCCGCTGCCGGCGGGCTGCGGCCACAGGTCATGGTCACCATCGACTACCGCGACCTGCTCGACAAACTCGAACAAGGCATCCCGGGCACGGGCTCCTTCACGTTCACGGGACCCGTCACCGCCGCCACCGTCCGGAAGATCGCCTGCGACGCGGACATCATCCCCGTCCTCCTCGGCAGCCAGGGCCGCATCCTGGACATCGGCCGCACCACCCGGATCTTCCCGCCCCACATCCGCAAAGCCATCACCGCCCGCGACCAGGGCTGCGCCTTCCCAAGCTGCACCATCCCGGCCCCCTGGTGCGAAGCCCACCACATCACCTACTGGTCACACGGCGGAACCACCAGCACCGACAACGGCACCCTGCTCTGCAGCCATCACCACCACCTGATCCACAAAGAACAATGGCACATCCAAGTCAAAACCGGGATCCCCTGGTTCATCCCGCCACCCCACATCGACCCACACCAAAAACCCAGGCGGAACCACTACTTCACAACCTTGGTTTCAGCCTGACGCTGAGCGACCGGGAGCAATCACCCGCGGGCGTCCGGCCGGCGGTGGCGGAAACGTAGCAGCCCTGTAGCCCTTCCGGGCCGCAAGTGTCCGTTCGCGCTGCACGTGGGGCCGCAAGTGTCCGTTCGCGCTCCGAAGAAGTGTCGCGGGCGGCTACCGCCCCGCCGCGTAGCCCTGTGCTCCGCGTGGGTTCGCAGCCGCCTGCAGGACTCCCGTCAACGGATCGCGCACGACAGCGGACAACCGTCCCAGCGTCCAGTCGCCGGCGCGAGTGATCCGGTGGCCTCGACGCTCAAGACCTGCGATGACGTCCTCGCCCAGCCGGTCCTCCACCACGGCGCCGCCCGGTTCCCAGGTGCGGGGCCAGAACGAGCCAGGCATCGACGTCGTATGGAACGTTGGCGCATCAATCGCCTGCTGCGGGGTGTAGCCGCCCACGATGGTCCGCAGCAGGTACGGCAGCTGCCACTGGTCCTGCTGGTCGCCGCCGGGCGAGCCCAGCGCCGCAACCGCCGTGCCGTTCCGCAGCACGAGGGTGGGCGTCAGCGTGGTGCGGGGACGTTTGCCCGGTGTGAGCGTGGACGGCGTCCCTGGTTCGAGCCAGGTCATCTGCAGCCGCGTTCCCAGGCAGAAACCCAGCTCCGGAATCGCCGGGGAGGACTGCAGCCAGCCGCCGGACGGAGTAGCCGAGATCATGTTGCCCCAGCGGTCCACAACGTCGATATGGCAGGTGTCGCCGCGCGTCTCGCCGGTGGCCAGGACGGTCGGCTCACCGACTCCGGAACCGGCGCCGTGCGCGCGACGGCGGGTCCCGCCGTCGTCGTTCGCAAGCGCCGGCGGCACATACTCCGTCCGCAAGGGCGGGACAAACGGCGTGTGTCCCGGAACCCGGCCGGGCCGCAACTCGTGCGACGCCTGCTCGGTAATCAAGGCCCGGCGCGAAGCGGCGTACTCGGCCGACAGCAGGTATCCGAGCGGAACATCGGTATCGCCGTAGTAGGCCTCCCGGTCCGCGAGCGCCAGTTTCTGGGCCTCGAGGATGGTGTGAGCGCCGCGCTCGGTGGACGGATCAAGGTGATCGTCGTCGAACCCGTCCAGGATCGCGACGGTCTGCAGCAAAGCCGGCCCTTGGCCCCATGGACCGGTCTTGGCGATCGTGTGGCCCCGGAACTCAACAGTTGCGGCGGCCTCATAGCCGGCTTCGAACGCGGCCACGTCGCCCAGTGCCAGCACGCCGACGTGGTCCGTCCCGGAGGAGTGCCGGTGCGGGGTCTGCACGAACTCAACCATGGCCTGCGCCACGAAGCCCTCCCGCCACTCCCGGCGGGCGGCGTCGATGCGGGCTTGCCGGGACGACTCCGCGGACCCGGCGTGGACCAGCCGCTCAAGGGTCCGCGCATACGCCGGGTTCCGGACCAGGTCACCCTCTGCCGGAATCCGGTCTTCAGGCATCCACAGCTCGGCCGACGTGGGCCAGTGCTCCCGGAACAGCTCAGAGACGGCGGCTATGGTGGCGCCGACGCGGCCCAGCACCGGATGGCCGTCTCGGGCGTACCCGATCGCAAACTCCAGCACGGCCGAAAGTTCCCATGTTCCGTGGTCCCGCAGCAGCAGGAGCCCGGCGTCGACGGCGGCAGGCACCGCAGCGGCCAGCGCCCCCGAGCCCGGGACCAGGTCCAGGCCCTCGGAGCGATAGTGCTCCGGCGTCGCACCTGCCGGAGCCGGCCCCTGCCCCATCAGGACCACCGGCGTGCCCGGATCCCGGGCGGTGACAAAAACCCCGGTCATGTCCCCGCCCGGTCCGTTCAGGTGCGGCTCAACAACGTGGAGCACAAATGCCCCGGCCGTGGCGGCGTCGAACGCGTTCCCGCCACGCTCCAGCACCGCCTGCGCAGCCGCCGTGGCCAGCCAATGCGTGGAAGCGCTCATCCCGAAGGTTCCCCGCAGGGTGGGGCGCGTGGTGAAAGGGCCGGGCGGGGTGAAAGTCATGGGGACCACTGTAGCCACGGCCGCCGGCGCAAGGCCGGATTGGCATCACCGCGGCCTTGCCGGAGTGACGGCTACTTTCCCAGGCCGGCCTTTCGGAGGGCCTCGGCCATGGCGGTGTTGGCCGGTGCGGGCTTGGGCGGCGGCGGGCTGTTGCCCTTCCGCGGTGCACCGGCGCCCTGACGTGGCGCCCCGTTCCCTTGCCGGCCGCCGACAGCCGGCCGTCCAGCGGCAGGTGCCGGTTCGTCGTCGAGCCTCAACGTGAGCGAGATGCGCTTCCGCTCGGGGTCGGCCTCGAGGACCTTCACCCGCACCACCTGTCCGGACTTCACCACTTCGCGCGGATCGGACACAAAGCGGTTGGCCAGTGCCGATACGTGCACCAGCCCGTCCTGGTGCACTCCGACGTCCACGAACGCCCCGAACGCGGCCACGTTGGTGACGGTTCCTTCCAGGATCATCCCGGGCCTGAGGTCGGAGATCTTCTCGATCCCCTCCGAGAACTTGGCGGCCGCAAACGCCGGCCGCGGGTCCCTGCCGGGCTTCTCCAGTTCGGACATGATGTCCTGCACCGTCGGCAGGCCGAAGGCACCCTCCACGAAGTCCTGCGCGTTGAGGGACGCGAGGCTTCCGGCAATGGACGCACCGGCAGTTGGCTTGCCGCCTGTTGACTTGCCGCCTGCGGCGGCGAGGATCTTCCGCGCCACCGGGTATGCCTCCGGGTGCACGCTGGAAGCATCCAGCGGTTCCGCTCCGCCCGTGATCCGCAGGAAGCCCGCGCACTGTTCGAATGCCTTGGCACCCAGCCGCGGCACCTTCTTCAGGTCACTGCGCTTAGCGAACGGCCCGTGCTCGTTCCGGTACGCCACAATGTTCTCGCTCAGCAGCGGTCCCACGCCGGCCACCCGGCTCAGCAAGGCGGGCGACGCCGTGTTCACGTCCACGCCCACAGCGTTCACGCAGTCTTCCACCACCGCGTCCAGGCTGCGGTCGAGCTTCGCTGCCGTGACATCGTGCTGGTACTGCCCGACGCCGATCGACTTCGGCTCGATCTTCACCAGCTCGGCCAGCGGATCCTGCAGGCGCCGGGCGATGGAGACCGCCCCGCGCAGGGACACATCCATGCCGGGCAGCTCGGCCGCAGCAAGGGCCGACGCCGAATATACCGAGGCACCGGCCTCGGACACCACCAGCTTTTCCGGTGCCGCAGCTCCCGACGCGGACAGTTTCTTGATCAGTTCCAGGGCAAGCTTGTCGGTCTCCCGCGACGCCGTCCCGTTGCCGATGGCCACGAGTTCGACGGCGTGCTGCCGCGCCAGCTTGACCAGCGTGGCCAGGGCTTCGTCCCACTTCCGCGCCGGGGCGTGCGGGTAGACGGTGTCCGTTGCCACCACCTTGCCGGTCCCGTCCACCACGGCCACCTTCACACCGGTGCGCAGTCCCGGGTCGAGGCCGAGCGTTGCCCGGTTCCCGGCCGGGGCGGCAAGCAGCACGTCGCGAAGGTTGGCGGCGAAAACCCGCACGGCTTCGTCCTCGGCGGCGGCGAACATCCTCCCCCGCAGGTCGGCCGTCAGCCGTGCCAGCACCCGTGAGCGCCACGCAACCTGCGCTGTCTGCAGCAGCCACTCATCTGCGGGCCGCCCGCGGTCCGCAACCCCGAGGAACCTGGCCACCGCGGACTCGTACCGGCTGCGGGCGGCGGCCAGGTCGTCGTCGTCGGACGGTTCCGCTTCAGCGAGGTCCAGCTCCAGCACCCCGTCCTTTTCCCCGCGGAGCAGCGCCAGGACGCGGTGCGACGGCATCCCCGACGGTGACTGCGAAAACTCGAAGTAGTCCTTGAACTTCTGCCCCTCGGCTTCCTGCCCCTTCTTCACCCGCGACACCATCCGGCCCTGGGTCCAGAGACGTTCCCGCAGGGTCGCAGCAAGATCAGGGTCCTGGGCAACCCGCTCCACCAGGATGTACCGGGCGCCTGCCAGTGCTGCCGCGGCATCCTCGATGGAATGTTCAGCGTTCAGGTACTTGGCGGCCTCGCGCTCCGGATCCAGGTCCGGACGCTTGAGCAGGGCATCCGCGAGCGGTTCCAGCCCCGCCTCACGGGCGATCTGGGCCTTGGTCCGCCGCTTGGTCTTGAACGGAAGGTAGATGTCTTCCAGCCGGGATTTGGTATCGGCGCCGACGACGGCGGCCTGCAGTTCAGGTGTCAGCTTGCCTTGCGCCGCAATCGCTTCAAGGACCGTCCGACGGCGGTCCTCCAGGTCGCGGAGGTACCGGAGCCGCTCCTCGAGCTCGCGGAGCTGGGTGTCATCCAGCGTCCCGGTGGCTTCCTTGCGGTACCGGGCGATGAAGGGAACCGTCGACCCGCCGTCAAGCAGTTCCACCGCGGCCTTCACCTGCCAGGCCTTCACACCCAGTTCGCCGGCGATCTGGACCGCAATCTGTTCCGCGGCGGTGTCTGCTGTCTTGCCGGCGGGAGCCTTGCCGGCGGGTTTACCGGTCGCGGTGACGTGGGTGGCAGGGGATGCGGACGGGCGTTGCGGGATGTGGTTCACCCAGAACATTTTGCCTTACCGGACCGACAGTATGTGTTGCCGCAACATGACAGCGCAGTCACACACGGCCGAAACTGGGGCTACCCACGAGGGAAAAGACGTGGTGTAGTGGCAGTTGGGGGAGCCGGTCGATCAACGGAGGCGGTCCATCATGCAGGAGTTGCTCATCATCCTTCAGGGCGGCTTTGAGGAGGACAACGTCACTGTTTTCGTCAACGGCAAGCAGGCCAGGCGCGACACCGCTCTCTCCACCAACCCGCTGCTGGGCATAGCCGAAGAAGTTGCGATCGAGCTTCCGGCGCGCGGTGCCCTTATCGGCGTCGACGTCACCAGCCGGGGCTTGTCCGGGGGCGTGAAGCTCAGCGGCAAACCGAAGAGCCTCCTCGTTTCCATCGAAGACGGCAAGCTCCTGCTGCGTGAGGGAACCGGCCGCGAGGCCGTCCTGTAGCCTGCGGTCAACCCTTGCGGTCAATCGGAGAACCGGGGCAAGGATCTGGCGGCCGGCACGAAACAAGCGCCGCAAATGGTTCGCGGCGCTTGTTGCTTGGGTGAGTCGGACAGTAGATGCTTATCTTCGGCACTAGGCCATGTTCTCCATGGGCTTCTTTGCCGAAATGTGTTCCACCAGTTCGCCGACGCGCTCTTCCGAGTAGTTGCGTGCAATGTCGCCCTGGCTGATGATGCCCACCAGCTTGTGGTCGGAAATGACAGGCAGGCGCCTGATCTGGTACTGCTCCATCACGGCGATGGCTTCGTCGATGTTGGCGTCAGCATCGATCCAGCGTAGATCGCCCTGGGCGAGGTCGATGGCCCTGACCTCCCTGGCGTCCAAGCCCTCGGCAACGCACCTGAGTACGATGTCGCGGTCCGTGATGAGTCCCCTGAGTTTGCCTTCGCTGCCACAGATCGGCAGCGAACCACAGTCAAGGTCGCGCATCATTACGGCCGCTTCCTGCAGTGTCTGGTCTTCCCTGACGCACTGGGCGTTGGTGGTCATGAATTCACGTACGACGCTCATCAGTCCTCCTTCATCGGTTGGGATTCGACGCAGGGGCCTTCGGCTCCGGCGCCGATGCTGTCAGCCTACGCCCGGTCAAACGCCCTGACTAGGCTCAATGATGGCTCGTCGCACGGTGGGACCGGACGGCGCGCCCGGGCCGCTTCGGGCTCCATTTTGGAGTTCAAACAGGGCGTGTCGGAGGGGTCCGACTACTCGGCGATGTCCTCCGCCCACAGTTCCGGGTTGTCGCGCTGGAAACCAACCATCATGTCCACGCAGCGCTGGTCGTCCAGCACCAGAACGTCCACTCCCCGCGAGCGCAGGAGCTCAAATTCGCCCGGGAACGTCCTGGCCTCTCCCACAACCACCCTGGGAATTTTGAACTGGATGATGGTCCCGGTGCACATCGCGCACGGTGCGAGGGTGGTGTACAGCGTAGTGTCCCGGTAACTCTTCTGCCGCCCGGCCGCACGGAGCGCCGCCATCTCGCCGTGAGCGATGGGATCGCCGTGCTGCACACGCTTGTTGTGGCCGCTGGCGAGCAGTTCGCTCCCCCTCACCAGGGCGGCCCCGACGGGAATGCCGCCTTCGCTGAGGCTCTGCTGCGCAGCCTGGACAGCCGCTTCGAATGCGGCCTCGTTATACGTGGCGGTGCGCTCACGTGGTTGACCGTTCATGAGGCCCCTTCCCCCTTGCCTGCGAGTCCTGCCGACTCCTCGATGTCCTGGACCACTTCGTTCTTCCTGAGAAACCACGGTTTGAAGGGCGGGTCGAAGCGCGCGAACCGGGGCGCCCCGACTGGCCGAAGGCCGGCCTGCGCCAGTGCTTCCTGCAGGTCATGGTTCCGCTTCCCGAACGCCGCTTCCGACCCCCTGCCGGAAAATCCCAGGACCGCGGCCACGGAGCCGGGCACGGCCCGGATTTTCACTTCCGGATTGCTGGGCACCGGGGCAGTCTCCGCCGTGATGCCGGCCGGAAGCACGAAGGCCACGACGAACTCGCTGTCGCCGAGCACACCGCGCTGGACCACCGGCGCGGTCATGGCCAGTTTCCGGGACGACGCGGGACTCTGCAGAACCGGGGCGGTCATGGACACGGATGCACGTGCGGTGTTCTGGCCGCTGATGTAGCCGAAAAGAAGCCGAAAAGCGGTGTTCCCCGCACTATCAAACGGGGCGTTCACCGTTACTTCGGCAACGGCGTGCGCCGGGTAGCGGCGCACTTCGAAATCCGGAAACTGCTGGACGACGTCAAAAGGCTGCTGTTCAGTCATGTTCCTCAGACCTTACGCCGCGCGGGCCTGCCCGGGCCAGAGGTCCGTGCCGCACCGAAGCGTCAGCGCCGAAGCATCATTACTGTCAGGGGCCTTTGGTAGCTTGGCAATAGGACATCAACGGCACCATCAGAGCAACAGCAGACCAACTTCTAGGGCAACGAGGCACAGTGTTTCTTCTTGAACCGGACGTACCGGATCTGGCGCAGGATCTGGTCTTCTCCGCGAGCGATCTGGTGATCGCGGCCACGTGCGAATACCAGGTGCTGCGCAAGCTCGACGAAAAACTGGGCAGGGCCGCCAAGGCCGAATTCGAGCCCGACGAGATGCTGGCCCGCACAGCGAAACTTGGTGACATCCACGAGCACAAGGTCCTGGACAAGTTCCTTGATGAGTTCGGCCCTTGGAATCCGGCCACCGGACGCGGCGTATACGACGTCGCGGCCGCCACCGCGATGGACCGTGCCACGCTGCAGGCCAAGCATGCCGAATCCATTGATGCGCTGCGTGCCGGGGCGGACGTTGTGTTCCAGGCGGCCTTCTTTGACGGCCGCTTCCACGGCCGTTCCGACTTCCTGGTCAAACAACACGACGGCAGCTACGCCGTGTTTGACACCAAACTGGCACGCCACGCCAAAGTGACGGCGTTGCTCCAGCTTGCCGCCTACGGCGACCAGCTGCTGGCGGCCGGAATTACTCCGGACCCTGCCGTGACCCTGATCCTGGGTGCCACGGTGGAGACCGCCGAAGGGGGCTTCGACTACGTCCGGAGCAGCCACAGCCTGGCCGATATCCTCCCGGTCTTCCGTGAGCGGCGGGACAGGTTCCTTGCCCTGACGGCCGGCCACCGCAACCAGCCCGACGCCGTCAGCTGGGGCGCGGCGGGCGTCGTGGCCTGCGGCAGGTGCGACTACTGCCAGGAACAGGTCAAGGCCACGGACGATCTCCTCCTGGTGGCGCGGATGAACTCGGCGCAGCGGAAGAAGCTTCACGAAATGGAGATTTTCACCGTCAAGCAGCTGGCCGATGCAACCCTGCCTGGCGCCACCCCGTCCCTGCTGCGGATGCAGGATCAAGCCAGGATGCAAAGCAACTCCGGCACGGCTGAGGGCTCCGTCAGCTACGTCAAGGAGGGTGAGCAGCACACCATCAGCTACCGGGTGATCCCGGAGAACACCCTGGCGGAACTGCCCCCGCCGAGTCCGGGGGACATCTTCTTCGATTTCGAGGGAGATCCGCTGTGGCAGGACAGCGCCACCGGGGTCTGGGGCCTCGAGTACCTGTTCGGGGTCATCGAAACGCCTCAGGAACCGGATGGCCGAACCACGTTCAAGCCGTTCTGGGCCCACAGCCGCGCGGCGGAGAAGGAAGCCTTCATCGATTTCCTGGACTACGTCGAGGACAGGCGGCGCCGCTACCCGGACATGCATGTCTACCACTACGCCGCCTACGAGAAGACCGCACTCCGCAAGCTGTCGGTCATGCACGTCGCCGGCGAGGACACCGTGGACAACTGGCTGCGGGACGGGCTCCTCGTGGACCTCTACCAGACCGTACGGAACAGCATCCGGATCTCCGAAAACTCGTACAGCATCAAGAAGCTCGAGCCGCTCTATATGGGCAGCAACCTGCGCTCCGGGGATGTGAAGGACGCCGGAGCCTCGGTGGTGGCGTACGCCGACTACTGCGAAGCGCGGGACGCCGGGCTGGCCGAGGATGCTGAGATCATCCTCGCCGGCATCTCCGACTACAACGAATACGACTGCCTCTCCACGCTGGAACTCCGGAACTGGCTGTTGCGGCTGGCCAGGGAGCGCGGAATCGGCGCGGCACGGGCCGGGCAGCCAAGCGGAGCCGGGCGTACCGGAAGTGGCGGTCCTGCGGGAAATTTAGGCCGGGCGGCTTCTGATTCCGACGACGGTGCCGTGGTCCGGCCTTCGGAAGCCGCCATCAGGGATTTCCTCGGCCGGGCAACGGAGTTCCGCGCGGCTGCCGGGCTCGGCGGCCCGGATCCCGACGTTCAAGCTGTTGCCATGGTGGATGCCGCGGTGAGCTACCACCGCCGCGAGCGCAAGGCCTTTTGGTGGGCCCACTTTGACCGCTGCGAAAGCGGCCCCGACACCCACCAGCAGGACCGCAACGTCTTCCTCGTGGAGGAGGCCCGCATCCTTAACGACTGGCACAGGGTGGGCACCAGGCTCCCGGAGCGCAGGGTGCAGCTGACCGGTACGGTGAGCGCCGGTTCGGACCTGCGCGAGGGCAGCAAGTGGTTCCGGATGTATGACCGCCCGTTGCCTGCCGGACTGGAGGGCACGGGCAGCGACGGCTCCGGACGTAACGGGTGGTTCGGTACGGAGGTCCTGGAGCTCGGCCATGAAAACGGCAGGGACACGGTGGTGATCCGGGACAGGCTGCACCGGAAGATCGAACCGCACAACAGCCTGCCCATCGCGCTCACGGAAGACCAGCCCGTCGCCACCAAGAGCTTGGAGGAAGCACTGGCCCGGCTGGCTGACCAGGTCGCTGCCGGCCTTCCGGACGGCTCGGCAGAGGCTCCGGGTAAGCCCTCCTTCCGGAAGCATCCGGCGCTGGACCTGGTGCGCCGGATCCCACCGAGGCTGGTGACAAACGGTCCGCTCCCCGCACCGGGCAGCGGCCTGGACCGCTTCATTGACGCCATCACCGCAGCCGTTGAGGCGCTCGACCATTCGTACCTTGCCGTCCAGGGGCCTCCGGGCACCGGCAAGACGCACGTCGGCTCGCATGTCATTGCGCGGCTCGTGGCCCGCGGCTGGAAAGTGGGCGTCGTTGCCCAGTCGCACGCGGTGGTGGAGAACCTGCTGTGCACCGCCGTGGAAAAAGCCGGAGTGGACCCGCGGAGGGTCGCCAAGGACGTGAAGCACGACGGTTCCCTGCCTTGGGACCACCGGGCGGCCGCCGACGTGGACCGGCTGCTCAGTTCCCCCGGCGGCGCCCTGGTGGGTGGCACCGCCTGGACCATGACCGGCGCCACCGTACCCGCAGGGTCCCTGGATCTGCTGGTGATCGACGAAGCCGGGCAGTTCTCGCTCGCCAACACACTTGCCGTAGCGCAGGCAAGCCCGCGGCTGCTGCTGCTCGGCGATCCGCAGCAGCTCCCCCAGGTCAGTCAGGGCACCCACCCGGAGCCGGTCAATGAATCCGCCCTGGGCTGGATTTCGGCGGGCCACGCTACCCTTCCGCCGGAACTCGGCTACTTCCTGGCGGATTCGTGGCGGATGGCGTCGCCGCTGTGCGCCGCCGTTTCGGAACTCTCCTACGAAGGCAGGCTGCAGTCAGCCAGCGCTGCGGACCTGCGGTTCCTGGCCGGTGTCCCCGCCGGAATAGAAACCGTCATGGTGCCCCACAGCGGCAACATCACGTCCTCGCCGGAGGAAGCCGCCGAAGTGGTGCGCCAGGTCGGCCGGCACCTGGGCCTGACCTGGCATGATGAGGCGGGCCGCCGGCCCCTGGGGCCGGGAGACATCCTGGTGGTCGCGGCCTACAACGCGCAGGTGAACCTGATCCGGGACGCCCTCGACTCCGCCGGCCACATTGCGGTCCGGGTAGGTACCGTGGACAAGTTCCAGGGCCAGGAAGCTGCCGTCGTGATCGTGTCCATGGCCTGCTCTGCAGTGGCCGAGGCCCCGCGCGGCATGGAATTCCTGCTCTCCCGCAACCGGATCAACGTGGCGGTGTCCCGCGGCAAATGGCGGGCAGTAGTGGTGCGGGCACCCGAACTGACCAACTACCTGCCCACCCACCCCGAAGGCCTCGAGCAGCTGGGCGGCTTCATCGGGCTGTGCCAGCGGTCTGTTCCGTCCTAGGGACGGTCAGCAGCGCCTCATCCAGCACCGCGCCGAAGTTCGTCGCGTCATGCGCGAAGCGACCCAGGAACAGCCCGGAAACGCCGCCGAGCCTGGGAAGCAGGCCGGGCTTGGCTGACCCGCCGTAGATGATCGGAAGTTCCCGGAGCCCATCCCCGGCGAGCAGCGCACGGAGGTGACTGACGACGTCGGACACGTACCCGGCGTCCGCAGGCTCGGCGGCGCCGATGGCCCAGACAGGCTCGTAGGCAATAGCCAAGCGCGAGGCCAGCCCCCAGTCGCCCCTCACGGCGGCCTGGATCTGCCCGTACACAACCACGGCGGCGTCACGGGCGGACCCTTCCCCCACCGGGTTTTCGCCAATGGCGGCTTCTCCCGCTGAGTCTTCTCCCACGCAGAGCAGCGGCGTCAGCCCGGCGTCGTCCGCTGCCCGCACCTTGAGCGCCACCACGGCATCAGTTTCGCCGAAGTGCGCGCGGCGTTCGGCGTGGCCGATCTCCACCAGGCGGACGCCCAGTTCGGCCAGCATGGACGGCGCCACTTCCCCGGTCCACGGGCCGTCAGCCCAACCGCAGTCCTGCGCACCCAGCACCATCGACGACCCCTCCAGCAGTGCCGCGGCCGCCGGAAGCACCGGGAAGGACGGAATCACAAACGGGACAACCCGCCCGGCCGCGAGGGCCGGGCGGGAGTCCACTTCGTGCCGCAGACGCCCCAGCCAGTCCAGGGTGTCCCGGTAGCCCAGGTACATCTTGGTGCTGACGCCGACGTAGATGACTGAGTCGGTGGCTGTGTCGGTGACAGTGTTGGTGACAGTGTCTTTGGCTGTGCCCACTTACTTCTCCAGCAGTTCGTCCGCCTTGTTCCGGAACCGCTTGGTCGCGAACATCATCGCGGCGGCCAGGAACGGCAGCACACCGAGGGCGTAGACGCCCATGGTGCCGGTGTCGGATGCCGTGACCTGGTTGACCGTGGTGCGCAGGATCGGGGCCACGAAACCGCCCAGGTTGCCCAGCGAGTTGATCAGGCCGATGCCCGCCGCGGCGGCCGTTCCGGTGAGGAACGCCGTCGGGTAGGACCAGGCGATGGGGCCGATCGACAGGAAGCTGCACACCGCCAGGGTGATGAAGATGATGCCCAGTGCGGGCACGTGGTTGGCTCCGGCCCAGGCTGAGCCGAAGATGCACAGGCCCGTGGAGATGAACAGCCCGGTGCCCCAGACGCGGCGTCGGACGATGGTGTTGGCCGCCTTGCCGATGAAGTAGCAGGCGAAGAGGCCGAAGAACCACGGGATGGCGGCCAGCAGGCCAACCATGAAGCCCACCTTCTGGCCGGTCAGCTGTGCCACCTGCTGCGGCAGGTAGAAGGTCACGCCGTACACCGCCACCTGCAGGCAGAAGTAGATGACGGTGAAGTACCAGACCTTGCGGTTCTTCATGGCCGCGAGCACGCCGCGGGGGCCTGTTTCTTCCTTCACGGTGTCCTCCAGCGCCATGACATCCAGCAGCGCCTTCTTTTCACCGGGGTTGAGGAACTTGGCGTCCTGCGGGCTGTTGATCAGGAAGAAGTACGCGGCGATGCCGGCCACCACTGCGAGCATGCCTTCGACGAAGAACATGACCTGCCAGCCGGCCACGCCGGGAACCTGGTCGCCGATGTTGATCAGCCAGCCGGAGAGCGGGGCACCCATCATCTGGGAGAACGGCTGCGCCAGGTAGAAGATGGCGAACATCTTCACGCGCACCTTGTTCGGGAACCATGCCGCCAGGAACATGATGACGCCCGGGAACAGGCCGGCTTCGGTTACACCCAGCAGGAAGCGCAGGATGATGAAGGAGGTCTCGCCCTGGACGAACGCGAAGCACGCGGACACGATGCCCCAGGTGACGGCGATGCGGGCAAGCCACACCTTGGCGCCGAACTTGGTGAGCAGCAGGTTGCTGGGAATTTCAAACAGTGCGTAGCCGATGAAGAAGATCCCGGCGCCGAGGGCGTAGGCCCCGGCCGTGACTCCCCGGTCCACACCGAGCGCGGCTTCGGCGAAGCCCACGTTGGTGCGGTCCAGGAACGCGACGATGTACAGGATGACCAGCATCGGCATGAGCCGGAAGGAGGCCTTGGAGATCGCCGATTTGAGGATCGGCGAATCCAGGAGCTCCTTGGTGGAAGTTGCTGTTAGGGACATCAAAACTCCTCTTTGAGTAAATCAGTTGCACACGAAGGGGGTACTTCAGGTCCTAGCGGGAGAACGCGATGATCATGATCCCGGCGATGCAGGCCAGGATGCCGACGGCGAGGTAGATCCGGCGTTCGCGGCTCCAGGAGCGGAGTCCGGTGGCCCGGGATGTTGCTGGTTGGTGCTGTGCCATGGCTGGCCTTCCCTAGTGCATGTAGAGTCCGCCGTCCACATTCAGCGTCTGGCCGGAGATGTATCCGGCGTCCTCGCTGATGAGGAAGGCGATGGCTGCTGCGATGTCGCGCGTGGATCCGACCCGGTTGACCACGAGGTCCCTGGTGAGTTCCTCCTTGCGTTCCGGGCTGAGCGTGCCGCCCATGATGTCGGTGTCGATGGGGCCGGGTGAGATGGCGTTGACGGTGATGTCGTACTCCCCCAGTTCGCGGGCGGTGGAACGGGTCAGCCCGATCACGCCGGCCTTCGCCACCGAGTAGGGCGTCTTGGAGAACGTGCCGCCGCCGCGCTGGGCGGACACGGAGGAGATGTTGACGATGCGTCCGATCCGGTTCTTCACCATGGACTCGGCCACGCGGCGGGTGGCGTAGTGGACGCCGTTGAGGTTGATGTTCAGCACGCGGTCCCATTCCGCTGCGTCCAGTTCCAGGTACGGGACCGGTGAGCTGACGCCGGCCACGTTGGCCAGGGCAACGATCTGCGGCAGCTCCGCTTCGATCGAGTCGATCGCGGCCCGGACGGAGGCTTCGTCCGCAACGTTGGCCCCGACGCCGTGTGCCTTGATGCCGTACTCCGCGGCGAGTTCCTTCGCGGCGGCCTTGCACAGGGCGTCGTCGAGGTCGATGATGCCGATGTTCCAGCCCTGCGCGGCCAGGTAGTTGACGGTGGCCCGGCCGATGCCGCGCTCGGAGACGGCTCCGGTGACGATGGCGGTGCGTTCCGCGGGGAAAGTGCTCATGGTTGCTCCTGTGTTAGTTGATGGGCGCGGGGCCCAGGTCCTCGAGCAGCTGCTGCATGGCCACGTAGGCCTTGTTGCGGTAGGCGATCAGCTCGGGCGTGCGCTCGGCGGGAACGTTGAGGAAACCCGCACCGGTCTTGGTGCCCAGTTTTCCGGCGTCCACCAGGTCCGTGAGGATCTTCGGGGTGGCGAACCGCTCCGGGAAGTCGGTCTGAAGAGACTTGTAGCAGAAGTTGTAGACGTCCAGCCCGGCCATATCCGCAATGGCGAACGGGCCGAAGAACGGCAGCCGGAAGCCGAAGGTGGTGCGGACCAGGGTGTCCACGTCGTCCGCCGTCGCGATGCCCTGCTCCACCAGCTGCGCAGCTTCGTGGAACAGGGCGTACTGGAGCCGGTTGAGGACAAAGCCGGTGACGTCCTTGACGACGGCGGTCTGCTTGCCGGCGGCATGGACCAGGTCGCGGGCTGCCCCCACGGTGGCGGCCGAGGTCCCGGCGTGCGGGATGATTTCGACGCCGGGGATGAACGGCGAGGGGTTGGAGAAGTGCACGCCGAGGAATCGCTCCGGGTTGGTGACCGGCTCGGACAGTTCGGCGATGGAGATGGTGGAGGTGTTGGAGCCGATGATGGCGTCCGGCCGGGCGGCGGCGCTGATGCGGGCCAGCGTCTGGTGCTTGATGGCGATGACTTCGGGGACGGCTTCCTCAATGAAGTCCGCGTCCGCCACGGCTTCCTCGATGTCCTTGGCGGCCCAGAGGTTCTGCTTCAGGATTTCGGTGGAACCGGCGGGGAACAGGCCGTCGGCCACGAACTGGTCTGATTCCGCCAGGAGGCGGTCGTAGTTGCTCTGCGCCACTTCGGCGGACACGTCGGCGAGTGCCACGCGGGCTCCGCCGAGGGCCAGGACCTGCGCGATCCCGCCGCCCATGTAGCCGGAGCCGACGACGGCGATCCTGCGGGCGCTGTTGAGTGCTGCCGCGGCGGACGTGCTAACTGGTTCGGTCATGATCAGACTGCCTTCGTGTAGTCGGGCTCGTAGGAGCAGATGGCGTCCACCTTGGCGGCGGAGGATGACGTTTCGTCGAACCGGTAGTCGAGCCATTCGCCCACCAGCTTCTTGGCCAGTTCCAGGCCGATCACCCGCTGGCCCATGGTGAGGACCTGGGCGTTGTTGCTCAGCACGGACCGCTCCACGGAGTAGCCGTCGTGGGCCGTGACGGCGCGGATCCCGGGAACCTTGTTGGCCGCGATGGCCACCCCCAGCCCGGTGCCGCAGATCAGCAGGGCGCGGTCCGCTTCGCCGTCGGCCACTTTGCGTGCGGCATCGACGGCGACGTGCGGGTAGGCGGTCGAGTCGTTCGCTCCGACGCCCACGTCCTCAACGGACGCCACGCGGCTGTCCGCTTCCAGCAGCGCCTTCAGCGCTTCCTTGTATTCGACGCCTGCTTCATCGTTGCCGATGACAATGCGCCATCCTGCCGTGGTGCCGGGGGTGGTGCTCATGAGTTTGCTCCATTTCCGGCCGCGGAGGCGGCCAGCGGGGAATCAGTCTGTGGAAAATCTGTCAGGTCAGAATCGAGGTAGCCGGAGATCCGGGCGGCAATCAGCGCGAAGGAAACCGCGCCGGGGTCGGGGTGGCCCAGGCTCTTGTCGGCGAGCGGCCGTGCCCTGCCCTTGAGCGGCCGGAGCGACGCGGTGGCGTCCGCGGCGGACTGCGCAGCAGCCGCTGCCGAGGCGAGCGCCCCGGGCACCGGAGTGCCGCCGTCGAACGCGGTCAGGAAGGCGTCCCGGAACGGAAGCAGTGCGTCCACCATGGTCTTGTCCCCCGGTTCGGCCTTGCCCAGGGCGGTGATGGCGTCCACGAAGGCGGTGACGGCGGCCGCGGCGTCCTCGCCGCGGTACGTGTCCCTGTTGCCGAGCGCGAGTCCGGCGGCGATCACCGCGGATCCCCACAAAGCCCCGGACGTTCCGCCGGCGCGTTCGCTCCAGGCCTCCCCTGCAGCGGTGAGTACGCGTTCCACCGAAGCCCCGTCTGCCGAGGTTTCGTGGGCTGCCGCGGCTGCCGCGTCCACGCCGCGGCGCATGCCGATGCCGTGGTCGCCGTCGCCCGCAACGGCATCCAGCCTGCCCAGTTCCTCTTCGTGCTCGACGACGACGTCCTGCACCTGGGCGAGCACGGCGGCTGCCAGCCGGCCCAGGTCAGCCGCTGCCGGCGTCGTGCTTTCCACCTCGCCGGCCACGGCGTCATCCGGTCCGGCCAGTTCGCGGCGGGCCCGCGGGGCCAGGTTGCCCTTGCGGAAGGCTGGCGTGTCGGCCGGGGCGGCCCAGAACTGCTCCAGTTCGTCGTCCAGCCAGAGCAGCGTCAGGGAGAGTCCGGACATGTCCAGGCTGGTGACCAGCTCGCCGCATTCCGGTTCCACCACGGTCAGGCCGGCACCGGTGAGGAGCTTTTCAATCTTGCCGAACAGCAGGAACAGTTCGTCGTACTTGACCGTGCCCAGCCCGTTGACGATGGCCACCACGCGGTTTCCGGCGTCGTCGGGCTTGTCCGCGAGCAGCCTGGAGACCAGCAGTTCGGCGAGTTCGGAGGCGGTGGGCATGGGGTGTTCGGAGATGCCTGGCTCACCGTGGATCCCCAGGCCCAGCGACATCTGGCCGGCGGGCACGTGGAACAGCGGCGCGTCCGCTCCCGGAAGCGTGCAGCCGTCAAACGCCACGCCCAGCGAACGGGTGCGGTAGTTGGTCCGGATGGCGAGCCGTTCGACGGCGTCGAGGTCCAGTCCCGCTTCGGCGGCGGCGCCGGCGATCTTGAAGACCGTCAGGTCTCCGGCGATGCCGCGGCGCTTCTCGATCTGGTCCAGCGGGGCGCTGGCGATGTCGTCCGTGACCAGGACGGTGCGGGTTTCGATGCCCTCCGCGTTGAGCCGCAGCTGGGCTTGGCCGAAGTGGAGCACGTCGCCTGCGTAGTTGCCGTAGCTCAGCAGGACGCCGCCGCCCGCGTTGGATGCCTTGGCCACCCGGTAGACCTGGCCGGCCGCCGGGGAGGCGAACATGTTGCCGCAAGCGGAGCCGGTGGCGAGGCCCGGTCCCACCAGCCCGGCGAAGGCCGGGTAGTGGCCGGAGCCGCCGCCCACCACCAGTGCTACCTGGCCGGCGGGCACCTCGGTGGAGCGGACCACGCCGCCGTCCACCCGGGCAACATACCCGCGGTTGGCTGCTACGAAGCCGTCCAGTGCCTCATCCGCGAAGTCTGCGGGGTTGTCGAAGATCTGGGTCATGGTTTCCTCATCGAATCCGTGTTGGAAATGCGGTGTTGGGTTGCCGACGGGCTGTGGTTACGCCGTCTCCGGTCAGGCGCTGGCGAGTTCGACGGCGGCCGGCTGCTGGCGCCCCTGCGCCACCTGGCTCTGCCCGAGTGCGTAGCCGTCGGTTTTGGGGAGGACGTGGCGGCGGAGGTAGTCCTGGTTGCTGGCCGTCACGCTGAGGCCGTCGCCGCCGTAGTGCTCGGTGCAAAGGATGCCCTGGAAGCCGACGGACAGGGCCAGCTTGAAGGCCTCGCGGTAGTTGATGAGGCCGCTTTCCATCGGCGCGGGCATGGCGACGTACATGTCCCGGGCGGTGTCCTCGTCGCGGATGTAGTTCTTCATGTGCCAGTAGTTGGAGTACGGCAGGGTCTTGGCCACCATCTCGCGCCAGTCCTCGATAGGACGGTGGAGCCGGATCAGGTTGCCGAGGTCCGGGTTGAGGCCGACGTTGGACAGGCCGATGTCCTGGACCAGCTTCACGGACGAATCCGCGGTGCCCAGGAAGGTGTCCTCGTACATTTCGAGGGAGAGCAGCACGCCTACTTCGGCGGCGTGCCGGCCCAGTTCGCGGAGGCGGCTGACGGCGTTGCCCCAGGCTTCCTTGTTGCCAGCCGGGTCCTTGTACCCCTCGACTGTCCAGAACCAGAGCTGTTTCTGCTGTTCCGGGGTGATGGCCTGGTGGAGGCCGAAGGAGACAACTTCGCAGCCCAGTTCGGCGGCGGCGTCGATGGTGCGGTGGCTGTAGGCCAGGTTGGCTTCCCAGTGGCCTTCTTCGATGACGCTGCGGCGGATGGCGGAGATGACCGGGACGCCGATCCCCACACTGTCCGCCGTCTGCTTGAACTCCGCAAGGCGGTCCTTGCCCAGGTCGCCGGGGCGCACCCAGCTGTCGGTGAGGTCCGCGTTGGCGAACCCGGCTTCCTTGACCTCGGTGAGGACCTCTGCCCAGGCGGCGGGGCCGGCGTCGTTGATGTGGGTTCCCTGGGCATCCGTGCCCGGGAACTGAAGCAGGGCCGCAGTAATGGGCCAGTTCTCGGCTGTGTAGGCCATGATGTCACTCCTTTGTGCGAATCCTGTTTCCTATAGGATTTACTATCGACTAAGAGTTGTCAAGGTCACACTTCGGGGGGTGTCAGCCCAACTACGTAGCAGCAGATGTCGTTATGGGCCTCCAGAACGACATCTGCTGCTACTTACTTGGGGAGGTGGGGCGGGCTTAGCCTTCCGGGGCGTCTGCGATCGCACGGCCGCGGACCTTGCTGACGTGCTCGGCCATCGCTGACGCGGCCTTCTCGGGGTCCCCTGTGGCCAGGGCGTCGAGGACGGCCTGGTGTTCGGCGATGGCGTTTTCCGCGTCCGTTATTCCCACGCCGCCGAACAACCGGAACCGCTGAACCTGGCCACCGAGGGCAGCATACGCGGCCACCATGAACTGGTTTCCGGTCTGTTCGGCGATGAGCCTGTGGAACCGCTCATCCGCTTCGAGGTAGTCCCGGTACTCGGCGAACGACGGCCCCCGCGGCGCAGTCTTCAAATCGGTCACTGCCTGCTCCAACTCCGCGAGCCGTTCCGGAGTGAGCCGCGCACAGGCGAGCCGGGCATTCACCGGCTCAATGGCGAGCCGGGCTTCCATGAGTTCGGCAAAGTCTTCGCGGGTGAAAACAGGCGCCACCCGGTACCCCTTGAGTGCCACCCGGCGGACCATGCCGGTGTGCTCCAGCCGGGCCAGGGCTTCCCGGACCGGGGTGGGCGAGACGTCGAGGTCCCGCGCTGTCCCGTCAATGCTGACGGTGGCGCCCGGTTCGAGCCGGCCGTCCATCAGGGATTCCAGCAGTTCCTCGTAGACGTGGTCGGCGAGCACCTGGCGGCTCACGGGCCGGCCCTTGCGGCTGCCGGGACTGTTGATCTGGGAGGGGCGCTGCATGTTCAGATCCTATAGGGCTGGCCGGGAGCAGCAGAGTTGGCCGGTCATAATTCGGGTGCAGGCGGGCGCAATTGAATTGCGCCCGCCTGCACCCGAAGCCTCTGAAAGCCCTGTTCCGGAAGTGGCTAGTTCGCGGACTCCTCGTAGAACGGGTAGTCCGTGTAGCCTTCCGCACCGTCGGCATAGAAGGTGGACTGATCCGGTTCGTTGACCGGCAGGCCTTCGCGCCAGCGGCGGACGAGGTCCGGGTTGGCGATGGCCGGACGGCCCACCACCACGGCATCGGCATGGCCGTCAGCCACGAGCGCGATGGCCTCGTCGCGGGTGGTGATGACGCCGAACCCGGTGTTGACCAGGAAGGGTCCGTTGAACCGCGAACGCAGGTACTGGACCAGGTCGCCGGCGGGCTCCTTGTGCAGGATGCTCAGGTAGGCCAGCTTCAGCGGCGAGATGGCGTCCACCAGTTGCGAGTAGGTCGCGCGGGCGTCTGCGGCGTCCGTTTCGAGGGCGCCCTGGACGTTGTGTTCCGGAGAGATCCGGATGCCGACGCGGTCGCCACCGACGGCCGCAACCACAGCCTGTACAACCTCGATGACAAAGCGCGCCCGGTTCTCGGGCGAGCCGCCGTAGATGTCCTCGCGCTGGTTCGACGACGGGGCAAGGAATTCGTGCAGCAGGTACCCGTTGGCGGAGTGCAGCTCCACGCCGTCGAACCCTGCCTCGATCGCGTTCAGCGATCCCTGGACAATTTCCTCGAGGACGCCGGGCAGTTCGTCGGTGGTCAGGGCGTGCGGCACGGGGTGCGCCTGCTTGCCTTTGTAGGTGCGGGTCTCCGCCTCGACGGCGATGGCGCTCGGCGCGACCACCTGGTGTCCGCCGTTGATGTCCTCGTGCGAAACCCGGCCACCGTGCATGATCTGCGCGAAGATCCGGCCGCCTTCGGCATGAACAGCCTCCGTGACCTTCTTCCAGCCGGCGATCTGTTCCGGGGTGACAATGCCGGGCTGCCCCGGGTACGAGCGCCCGGCCGGGCTCGGGTACGTGCCCTCGCTGACGATCAGGCCAAGCGATGCGCGCTGGCGGTAGTGCTCGGCGACGATCGGGGCGGGTACGCCCGCTTCGCCGGAGCGGAGGCGGGTCAACGGCGCCATCACCAGGCGGTTGGGCAGTTCAAGCTCACCGAGGGTCAACGGGGAAAACAGCATGCGCATTTCCTTTCACAGCGGATTGGGTCCACTGAGGCCAACTGCGAGGCGCCTGCAACTATTCCGGACGAGACCCGGATCACTACGGATGCACGATGATCTTCACCGCCGTGTCGTTGTGGTGGATCAGGGTGTCGAAGCCCTTGTCCACCAGATCGTCCAAGGCAATGCGTCCCGTGATGAACGGCTTGAGGTCGACTTTTCCTTCCTGGACCAGTTTGATCGCGGCCGCGTGATCGCCGCGGTAGGCAATCGTTCCGCGCAGGTCGATTTCCTTGAGGACGATCTTTTGCATGTCCACGGTGGCGGGGCGACCCCAGATCGACACGTTGACCACCACTCCGGCGGGCTTGACGACGTCGAGCATGGTGTCCAGCACCGCGTTCACACCGGCACATTCGAACGCTGCGTCCGCACCTGCTCCCCCGGTCAGTTCCAGCACCCGCGCCTTGACGTCGACCGCGCTGGGGTCAAGCACGTGATCCGCGACGCCGGATGACGCCGCCTTCTCCTTGCGCGCGGCGGACAGTTCGGTCACCACCGTGGTGACGCCCAGCCCTTTCAGGACAGCCGCCGTGAGCAGCCCGATGGGACCCGCACCGCCGACGACGGCGACGTCCCCGGCTTTGACGTCGCTGCGGCCCACTGCATGATAGGCAACGGCGAGAGGTTCGATGAGCGCAGCTTCGTCCAACGGGATGTCGCCGATCGGGTGGACCCAGCGCGAGTCGACCACGATCTTTTCGCTGAGTCCCCCGCCGCCGCCGGCAAGCCCGATGAAACCCAACTTGGTGCACAGGTTGTAATTGCCCGCTCTGCACGGACCGCATTCGTCACAGACAAAGTAAGGCTCCACCACCACGCTGTCTCCGACTGACAGTCCGGTCACGCCGTCGCCCAGTTCCTCCACAGTGCCGGAAAACTCGTGTCCCAGGGTGACCGGGGCCTCCTCGTGCGAGAGCCCGTGGGGGTGGCCGGGCGGCGGGGTGAAGATGGGCCCTTCCAGGAACTCATGGAGGTCCGTGCCGCAGATCCCGCACCAGGCGACGGCGATCTTTACGGCACCGGGCCGCAACTCCGGCTCCGGAATGTCTTCGATCCGAAGATCCTCACGGGCGTGGAAACGTGCTGCTTTCATGGTGTTTTCCTTCGCTTAAGTGGCCGTGGATGCACCCGGTCAGGCGCATCCACGGCATGTCGTTGGAGTGTCACAGCAGGGGGCCGTAACCCCCAGTGTGGTCCCGGGGAATGCAGTTGTCACGGCCCCTTTGGTCCGCTTGGTCAGCGCTTGTGGTGGGTGGCCTGGAGCTCGTACACCGGAGTGGGCAACCCCTCCATCCGCGCCTTGAGCTGCAGGGCCAGGTAGTTGGAGTAGTGCCGGCTCTGGTGCAGGTTGCCGCCGTGGATCCAGAGGTTCTCAACGTTGGTGGGCTTCCACATGTTGCGCAGCTCCCCCTCCCACGGCCCGGGATCCTTGGGCGTGTCCGAGCCGAAGCCCCAGCACTTGCCGACGGCGTCGGCCACCTCGGGCGAGACCAGGTCGGCAAGCCAGCCGTTCATGGAACCGTAACCCGTGGCATAGATGATGACGTCGGCCTCGAGCTCCGCGCCACTGTCCATGACCACGGCGTTGCCGGTGATCTTGGTGACTTGCCCGTTCGCAAGCTTGACCCGTCCGTCAATGATCAGCTGTGATGCACCGACGTCGATGTAATAGCCGGAGCCGCGCCTGAGGTACTTCAGGAACAGGCCCGAACCGTCCACGCCGAAGTCCAGGTCGAAGCCGGCCGCCTCGAGCTGGGAGTAGAACCCGGCGTCGCGCCTGGCCATCTCTTCGTAGACAGGGATTTGGGCTTCCGGCAGGATCCGGTACGGCAACGATGCGAACAGGAGGTCCGCCTTCTCCGTGGTGACGCCGTTGGCCAGCGCCTTCTCCGAGTAGAGGTCGCCGAGCGCAAGGTCCATCAGCGATTCGCTCCGCGCAATGTGAGTGGATGACCGCTGGACCATGGTGACCTCCGCGCCGTGTTCCCACAGGTCCGCGCAGATATCGTGGGCCGAGTTGTTGGAACCGATCACCACGGCCTTCTTGCCCGTCCAGTCCCCGCCGCCCGGGTGCTTGGACGAGTGGTACTGCTGCCCCAGGAAGGACTCGGCGCCGTCGAACGCGGGAACGTTCGGGTATCCGGAGACACCCAGTGCGAAGACCAGTTGCTTGGGCCGCAAGGTGACCGGCTCGCCGTCGCGCATTACCTGCACGATCCATTCCCGGGACGCTTCATCGAAGCGGGCGTTGGTGCATTCGGTCTTGGACCAATAGTTGAGCTCCATGATCCGGGTGTAGTGCTCCAGCCAGTCGCCGATTTTGTCTTTGGCGGCGAATACAGGCCAGTCGTCCGGGAACTTCATGTAGGGAAGGTGGTCGTACCAGACGGGATCGTGCAGGTGGAGTGACTTATAGCGGTTCCGCCAGGAGTCGCCGGGCCGCTCGTTCTTCTCGACGATGATGGTGGGCACGCCGAGCCTGCGCAGCCGCGCTGCCAAACCGATTCCACCTTGGCCGCCGCCGATGATCACGGTGTAAGGCTGGTCCTCGTAGCCCAGGCGGGCTTCCTGTTCCTCCTTGAGTTCCAGCCACGACTTACGGCCCTTGCTGATGTGGTGCGCCACGCCTTTCTCGCGGTTGGGGCCCTTCTTCTCCTCGAAGCCCTTGAGCTCCTTCATGGTGGTGAGCAGCGTCCAGCATTTGCCGCCGCGGAGGCGCAAATGGGCGTAGCCCCGCGCCTGGGCGGTTTCGAAGTCCACCCAGGCCTCGGTGTTCGCGGCGTCGCCGGTGGCATCCTCGGCGAGTGCCCAGTTGCTTGGCCGGACGTCCGCGAGCGTGGCATCCAGCATGCGCTTGATGTCGTCCTTACCCTCGAGCGTCTTGAGGTTCCAGGTGAAGGAAACAAAGTCGCGCCAGTACGGTTCGTCCTCGAACAGCTGTAGTGCGGCATCCGTGTCCTTGGTGCGCAGCGCCTCATCGAACTGCGCCAGCCAGTCCTCCACGATGCCGTTTGGTGTCTCAGGCATGATTCCTCTTTTCGTTGCTGACAGTGGGCCGTGCCCGGTCCGCCTCGCGACGACCGGCCCGTGACCCGCATCACAAGTAAAAGGCGCCGGGGGTTACAATCGAGTGACACGGCCCCCTTCCCGGTTTTTCGGGCGGTCCGGCACGATTCGATGACGAGTTGGGAGATTGCGGATGCGGACGGGCACCGGCGCGATCACCCATCTTCCCGACCTGAGGTTTACTGCTCCTGCGGAGTACGCCCGCACGTTGCGCAAGGCCCATGAAGCCACGATCTCGGGCAGTCCTGATCCGTCAATTTCTCCGTCCCTGATCAAGTCCTGGCAGCGTTCGCTGGCGCTGGGCATCGACCCTGACCAGCACAGGCCGGTTCACCGGCACGACGTGTCCGAGGCGCGCTCGCTCAGCGCCGGGCACCGCCTGGCCACGGTGATGCCGGCGTTGTCCCAGTTGCTGGCTGACGAGTCCGCCGCGGGCCGCCACCTGCTGATCGTCACCGATCGGCAGGGTGAAGTGCTGTGGCGGGTGGGGAGCCGGCAAGCGCTGAGGCTGGCCGACTCCTTGGAGTTCGTCGAGGGGGCCGACTGGTCCGAAGCGGGGGTCGGGACCAACGCCATCAGCGAGGCCCTCGTGACCGGCGCGCCGGCGCAGTTGTTCTCTGCCGAACACCTGGTGCGTACCCATCACGACTGGGCATGTACAGCTGCACCCATCCGCGATCCGTACACCGGAGAAGTGGTGGGGGTACTGGACGTGTCCGGCCCCTTCGAATCCGTGACACCGGACAGCCTGCGCATGGTGCGTTGCGGGGTGCGGCTGGCTGAGGAGCTGCTGAAGTCGTCCGGCGCTCCGGCCGCCAGGCAGCAGAGCGGTGGCACGCATACGGGCGGGGTGCGTTCCACGCTGCTGCTGACTTTGTTGGGTGACAAACCGAGTGCCGAGCTCGACGGCGGCGCGCGGCTCCCGCTGACGCTGCGCCGCGCCGAGATCCTGGCGCTCCTGGCCTCCCGGACCCAGGGGTGGAGCGCCGATGAACTGGCGTATCAGCTTCATGGCGAGGACGGCGCCGCCACGGCGATCAGGACCGAAATGCATCGGATCCGAAGCGTCCTGGGCAACGTGGTGGAACCCAACCCTTACCGTTTCTCGTCGGTTATCCGCGTGACCACGGACGTATCCGTGGTCGCCGACCATTTGCGAAACGGAAGGGTGGCCGAAGCGCTGGCCGCCTACCCCGCGAAGCTGCTCAACCGTTCGACCAACCTGTCCGTCGAGCTGATGCGGGACGAACTCAATGAAGCTGTTGGCGCCTCGGTCCGCTCCAGCGGAGACGTCCAACTCATGCTGCGGTGGTGCGCGAGCGACATGGGCGCGTCGGACACCGAAGCGGCCGCGGCCATGGCGAGCCTCATCGGACCGGGTGATCCGCGGTTTCAGTTAGTGCGGGCGCGGATGGAACGAGTGGACCGGGAACTGCAGTCCTGAGCCGGCAAATTGTTCACGGGGCTGGGGCTGTCACTCCCGGGCAGCCCTGGCCTTGGGGGTTCGCGATGCAGTCATCGGCGTAGTTTCGCGTGATGGAGCGCCACACGCTGATGGTCTGCGGCGGCGAACTGAACTGTCCTTGGCCGGGGATGGGCAGCGGCGGGCCGTTGTTGACCGAGTATGTTCCCTGGAAATGGGTTGTCAGCACCACTTGATAGTCGCCGGTCTGCGTGTAGACGTGGCTAGTGCGGGTCTTTTCGCCCCACCGGTCCTGCGGGAGGGGGCCGCCGGCCGACTGCTGCGGCCCGAACGTCGTGCCGTCGCCGTAGTTCCACGTGTACTGGACAGGGGTCGCCACCACCTGGACCTTCTGGGCCAGGATGGTGACGTCGAACGTCTGCTCTGCCGAGTCCGTAAAGAAGTTCGTCTCGGCTCCGCGTAGGGTATGTGGGCTCGGCTGGGCCGTGACGGTTCCTGCGGCTACGGGAAGCTTCTGGAACTCGCTTTGGATCATCGCCGCGATGCGGGGAAGCAAGTCTTCTGGCCTGGGGTCGAAAAGACAGGTTGGACCTGAGTGAAAGGTCCAGACTGGGTTCGGGATTCCCTTAGGCGCTTTCAGCCACACGACCGGGATTCCTTCTTTGCCGTCGGGGCCGTTCTTGCATTCCAACTGTCGCGCCAAACACGGAGTGTCGAAATCCGCTCCGCCCAAGTGGCACTGGAGTTCGTATTTGTACTGGTTGGGGTCCGCAGTGGGGGCACCAGGTTCCCGGGCGACGACCTTGCCTGTTGACGGATCAACGGTCCAATCATCGGCACCAATGGCGATAGCAGTTTCTTCGTAGCCAATATCAATTGGTGGGTCGTCTGCGCGCGATGGCGACGAGGTTCCAGCGATGACAGCCATGGAAAGCGCAACGGCAACCGACAGCTTGTTGGCCCAGCCCATGATTTACCGAATCAGCCCGAGGTCGCTGATGATCCACCCTTTTGCACCGTAGGTAGCCGTCGCGTGACTTCCTGTATTCGTGGCCTTCGTGGGTTCCTGATAAAGACTGCCATCCGGTTTGCGAATACCAATTTGCTTCTGAAGCACCTGAATTGTTGCTTGGGAAGCGGAACTTGGAGAGTACTGCACTGTTATCGAAGGAGTTTCAATGGTTCCGCCTTCAATCCACCTACCGTCTCGCCAGGCGCTCTCAACTCCACCCGCAAGACCACTGCAGAAAACACAATCAGGCCCGCTGGCATTCTTCACAAGGGACGTGTCGCCCGTTTCGTACGCATAGCTAAGGGTCGCGTACCAGTACTTCGCGAAAGCCTCCAGCCCCTCCTTCGTCTCAGCCTTGGCCGCGTCGGGCAGCACCGGAACGGGAACGTTCTGCGCTTTGCCCTTGGCGTCGGCCGGCTTGTACACGGCGGACGGGGTGGGCGTGGCGCTCGGCGAGGGACTTGCCGACGCTGACGCGGCCGCAGACTCCGAAGCTCCGCCAGTTCCCTGGGGACTGCCGCCCCCGTTGCACGCCGAGAGCACCAGCACCGAAGCGGCGAAAACTGCGGCGGCGGAATAGCGCCACTGCGCAAAAGCAGAAGTACGAGATGTCATGGGCAGCTATTCCCCCGATAGTTTCAAGACGTCCGAGCCGCCCGGCACCAATTCCGGACAACGATTAAAGGGTAACTGAGGTCACACATTGATGCTCAAAGTTATCCACAGGCAACTCTCCCGGTTTACCACTCAGGACCACCGATGAAAAGTCATATCGCCGGAATGGACCACAGCTGCCCTCCTCCCTCAACGTCAACGCCAACCCTTTGTTGATTCCCCACAAAAACGACAACAAAAAGCCGAACTAGCGTCAGAGAAGACCAGCCGAACCCGCAAAAGGATCCCATCGATGACGATTCAGGCAAGCCTCGCCACAAGCGACAACACAACCTACCCAATCCTCGAAACAGCCCGCAGGCAGGTCCTCGAAGACGGCGTCGGCCTGACCCAGTCGCAGCTCGAGGAAGTCCTCCGCCTCCCGGACGCAGCCCTTCCCGCCGCCCTGCAACTGGCCCACGAAGTCCGCCTGAAGCACTGCGGCGAGGACGTCGAGGTCGAAGGCATCATCTCCATCAAGACCGGCGGCTGCCCCGAGGACTGCCACTTCTGCAGCCAGTCCGGCCTCTTTGACAGCCCGGTAAGAGGCGTCTGGCTCGACATCCCGGAACTGGTCAAGGCCGCGAAGGAAACCGCCGCCACCGGGGCCACCGAATTCTGCATCGTCGCCGCCGTCCGCGGCCCCGACATCAAGCTGATGAACCAGATCAAGTTCGCGATCGACCGCATCAACGAAGCCGTGGACATCAACATCGCCTGCTCCCTGGGCATGCTCACCCAGCGCCAAGTGGACCAGCTCGCGGAGTGGGGTGTGCACCGCTACAACCACAACCTCGAAACCGCCCGCAGCTACTTCCCCGAAGTCGTCACCACCCACAGCTACGAAGAACGGCTGGAGACCTGCAACATGGTGAAGGCCGCTGGCATGGAGCTCTGCTGCGGTGCCCTGATCGGGATGGGCGAGACCCTGGAACAGCGCGCCGAACTTGCCGCCCAGCTCGCCGCCCTGGAACCCCACGAGGTCCCGCTGAACTTCCTCAACCCCCGCCCCGGCACCCCGCTCGAAAACCAGGGCATCATGGACGGCAAGGACGCCCTCCGCGCCATCGCCGCATTCCGCCTCGCCATGCCCCGGACCGTGCTCCGCTACGCCGGCGGCCGGGAACTGACCCTCGGCGACCTCGGCACCCGCGAAGGACTCCTCGGAGGCATCAACGCCGTCATCGTCGGCAACTATCTCACCACCCTGGGCCGCCCCGCCACCGCGGACCTGAACCTGCTGGTCGAACTGAACATGCCCATCAAGGAACTCCAGAAAACACTATGACCGGGGTTTCACAAGACTCAACCACCGCCGGGTTTTGCGGGCACTGCGGCGAGCCGTCCGACGGCGGCGCCGGCCCGACGTCGGACGTTCACCGCCGCTGCCGCGAACGCCTCACGCTGGAACCGCCGCGCTACTGCGCCGCCTGCCGGCGCCGCATGAAAGTCCAGGTCACCCCGACAGGCTGGACGGCTGAATGCTCCCGGCACGGCTCCACCGAAATGAGAATGCGTCCTTAAGACACTGGCCAACGCCTGCCACTGGCTGAACAATGAGCACATGATGTTCACACACGCAGACGGCAATCCCATTCTCAATCTTGACGATGACCAGTCGTGGAAGCTCATCGAGGGCACCAAGCATGGTCGGCTGGTAGTGACCGTAGCCGGTGAACCGGATATCTTTCCGGTCAACTACGCCGTGAGCGACCGGAAGCTCTACCTCCGGACCGCTCCGGGAAACAAGCTTGCGGAGCTAACGATCAATGCCAAAGTCCTCTTTGAGACGGACGGCATCATGTCCGACGAGGCCTGGTCAGTGGTACTTCGCGGAACGGCGCGGGTCCTTGACCAGTCCGCGGATATCGCGGCCGCGGAATCACTCGGATTGAAGCCCTGGGTGCCCACGCTGAAGGACTTCTACGTCGAGATCGAGCCGGTCTCTGTCAGCGGACGGCACTTCCAGTTCGGGGAACATCCGGAGCGGGAAATCTAGGGACTGCGGCCGCCTAGACTTGATTTATGGCTGACCAGCTGACTCCCGAACGTCGCAGCTGGAACATGTCCCGGATCCGGGGCAAGAACACGAAGCCGGAGCTGCTGGTGCGCAGCCTCCTGCACGCGAAAGGATACCGCTACCGTTTGCACGGCAGCGCGCGCGGCGGCAAGCTCCCGGGGAACCCCGATTTGGTGTTCGCCGGACGGCACAAGGTCATCTTCGTCAACGGCTGCTTCTGGCATTTCCACGACTGCAAGGCGGGGCAGCACGCGCCCAAGGCCAACGCGGAGTTCTGGGAAGCGAAGCGGACGCGCACCAGGAACCGCGACGCCGAACAGCGCCGGCTCCTCGAGGCGTCCGGCTGGAAGGTGCTCACCGTCTGGGAATGCGAGCTGAAGGACGCTTCTGCCCTGGAAGAGCAGCTGGAGCAGTTCCTGGCCTGACCGCGACCCGGCAGCTACGGCACCCGGCGGGACCCCAGCGCGGCTTTGAACGCTGCCGCCGATGAGTCGCTGCTGTTGATGCGCCAGTCCGTTTCCTTCTGCAGGTGGAACCAGACGAAGCCCACCACGTCCGGCTGGGCTGCCAGGTAGCTCACCAGATCGGTGTTCCACTGCGCCTTGGAGCCGCCGGCCTCAGCGGATGCGGTCTCGGCGATCAGGATGGGGACGCCGGGCGCGCGTGTCCGTAGCTGGGCTATCCCGGGTGCGAAGAGGTCCTGGGGCGAAAACCAGCTGCTCCACGACGCGGAGGCGCCCCAGTTGTACCCGTCGAGGGCCACGACGTCCACGTAGCTGGCGCCCGGGAACAGCCCCGCAATGTCGGTCGAGCCAAAGTACGGAACATTCGGGCTCCATATCCAGGACACGTTGCTGGCGCCGGTGGCCGCCACCACATCATGCACATGCCGCCAGGCCTGCACGTAGTCACCGGACTGGTTGCCGTTCACGCCCTCCGCCCACGGGTACCAGTTGCCATTCATTTCGTGCGCGAACCTCAACTGGACGGGCTGGCCCCAGGACGCGAGCGCCTGACCCCACTGCGTAATGTAGGCGTCAAAGTCGCCCGCCGCGATCCGGTCAAGAGCGTAGGCAGGCTGCGAGAGCCCGCCGCCCCATGCCCACGGCTCCCACGTGACCAGCGGGACGGCTCCGCGCGCCCGCACGGCGTTCATCTCGGTGATGGGCGGAGCCTGCAGGAAGTCCTTGTAGAACAGGACGCTCGACGGGCTTTCCCCCGCAAGCTGTGACACTTCATCCAGTTCGGCACTGGCCAGCGGGCCGCCCGCCGTTGCCACCCCGAAGCGGAGCGCAGCCGTGCTGACGGGAGGGATGGCGGGAGCGGAGGAAGTGAGGGTGAAAACGGATGAGGCTTTGATGGAGGACGTCTTCGCTGTGATGGTCAGCGGTCCAGGGGCCGCAACCGGCAGGGTGATGGACGTGCTGAAGGCACCGGAGGCCGCTGTTTTGAAGGAAAAAGTGGCGGACCCGACTATGACGGTGCCCGTGGTGGAAACCTTGAATCCCTGAACACAGCGGTCCCCGCAATCGGCTGGTGGCCCGGACAGCCACAGGTCAGTTCGGTGCCGGCAGACACTTGTCCCGATCCTAAAGCTCAACAGGTCCACTCTGATCAAGATTGGCGCAAACTTTTTTCGGAAAGCGCATTCCATACGCGGGCGAGCCCTACTGTAAAGAGGCAAGGATGTGGCCGCACCCGTTATCCCGGTTGTGCAGGGCCAAGGGAAGGGGTGTCCAATGGATGGACAGGATGGCGCCGGCCACCCGTACGTCGACCCCTCCGTGCTGCAGACCCTTCGCTGTGAACTCGAGCCCGACGCCGAGTACTGCGCCGTGTTCGTCAACAGTTACATTCAGCAGCTGCCGAGACGGCTCGACCGGCTCCGCCACGCAGTTGAGGCCATGGACCTGGATGCCGCCATGGACGCCGTCCTGAGCGTCAAGACCTCCAGCATGATGGTGGGTGCGGCGTACCTGGGCCGGCTCGCGGATGAGCTCGAAACCATCCTGAGGCATTTGGAGTCCCACCCGGAAACGGTGGCTGAGCAGCCGCCCAGGCTTCAGCTGGCGCTCCTGGAAAGCATGGACGCGTGCACCGACCAGACCGTGGCCGGCCTCTCGGCAGCCGCCGCGGCCTAGATGTACCCGGCCACCTAGACCTTCAACAGCCAGCGGCCGGGCCGCACCCCGGGTTCAGCGTTCCCCGGATCAGCGTTCAGCAGGGGCCAACCGGTAGCCGACACCGCGGACCGTCTGCAGCCAGCGCGGGTTCTGCGGGCTGTCGCCCAGTTTCTTGCGGAGGTTTCCCATATGCACCTCGACGGACCGCTCATCGGCTTCCGAAATGTAGCCTCCGACGTCGTAGGGTTCGTCCCGCAGCCGCCTCACCAGTTCCGATTTGGTCCGCACCATCCGGCCCGCTTCCAGGAGGGCGTGCAGCAGGTCGAACTCGGTTCGCGTCAGGTGCAATTCACGCCCGTCCACGCTCACGGTGCGGGCGTCGTAGCTGAACTCGAGTCCGTTGTGCGTCAGCGTCCGGCCCGTCCCCGCGGCGACGGCGGGGGCCTTGCCCCCGGCGGCGGAGTCCGACGTCGAACGCGGACGCCGCATCATGGCGGCAACCCGCGCGCGCAGTTCCCGGGGACGGAATGGCTTGGTCAGGTAGTCGTCCGCACCGGATTCGAGACCGATAAGAGTGTCCAGTTCTTCGGCGCGGGCGGTCAGCATCACGATGTAAGCGTCGGAGAATTCCCTGATCTGACGGGCCACTTCGAAGCCGTCGATGTCCGGGAGGCCCAGGTCCAGCGTGATGACGGCGGGATTGAGGTCCTTGGCGGCGATCACTCCTGCCGCCCCGCTGCTGGCCACTTGGACATCGAACCCGGCTTGGACCAGCACCACCCGCACCAGTTCACGGATGTCGTGATCATCCTCGATTACCAGACCCACACGTGATTCACTCATCGCAGCCCCCTCAGCCCGCTTGATACCGTCAGAAGTATAGCGCTCGGCGGATATCGTGGGAGGCATGCGCCCAGTAAACCGCACGTCTTTAAATACCCAGCCATGAGCCGCAACGTCACGTGGGACCTTTCATCCGACCGGATCCTCTTCTTCCGCCGGCCATTCCATGAGTACTCGCTGCGGGGGCGCGTCGCCCTCAGCCAGATACCGCTCTCCATCACAGCAGGGCTCACCGCCGTGCTGATGCTGCTGTTCTTCCCCGTGACGCTGGGTAATCCCCTGTTCGTCGCGTTCCTTGCCTCGCAGGTCGTGATCCTGGGCATGTGCTACCTCACGCCGTGGGAGCGGCTGCCGTTCGGGAGCTTCCTGGTGATTCCCGTCCTTGACTTCGTCTCCATCGCCCTGGGAAGGGAGGGCGGGCAGGAGGGTCTGACCGGGATCAGCCTGCTGGCCGTCTTCCCGGTCATTTGGCTCTGCGCGTCGGGGCTGTATCCCCGGGCTTCCCTGCTGGTTTCCTTCCTCGCACCCCTGGGCATCATCTGGGTGCCCCTGTTCCTCCGCGGCGACATCAGCGGCCAGGATCTGGCGCGTATCCTGCTGTTGCCGGTGATGATGCTGGGGATCGGCGTATCGGTGAGCGTGCTGACGCTCAGCATGGTCCGCCAGCAACGGGACCTGGAAGAAAAGGACGCCCAACTGCGGCTCACGTTGAAAGAGAGCAAAAGGCAGGAAGGCCTGCTGAATTCCGTGCTGGAAACAGTGCACCTGGGCGTCCTGGCAGTGGATGCCGACGGACACGACGTCCTGATGAACCGGAAGCAGCGGGAGAACCACCGGCTCGCCACGCCTCCGGGGCACGACGATCCAAATGAATCACAGCTCCTGGTGTTCCAGCCTGACCGGACCACCAAGGTACCGGTCGAAGAACGGCCGGTCCGCCGTGCCGTGCTGGGCGAAAGCTTCACGGACAACCTGGTGTGGCTTGGCAGCGGAAGCGGACAGCGCGCCATCACCACCAGCGCCCGCGCGATGCGGGACCAGGACGGCGCCTTCGCCGGCTCGGTGATCGTGTTCAGCGACGTCACCGACCTGGTCAACGCCCTGGCTGCCAAGGACGACTTCGTGGCCAACGTGTCCCACGAGTTCAGGACGCCGCTGACCTCAATCCTCGGCTATGCGGAACTGCTGCTGGACGACAGTGACGGAGTGCCCGAATCCCATCGTGAACCGCTCCTGATCATCCGCCGTAATTCCGAGCGGCTGCTGGGGCTGGTGTCGGATCTGCTGGCGAGCCGGAGCGGGCAGCTCATCGTCAGTCCGCAGGCGGTGAATGTGGCCGAACTCGTGCGCGCCAGCGTCAGTGCCGCGCTCCCCCGCGCCGCCGCCTCGAAGGTGCGGCTCCGGGCGGACGTTCCCGAACGGCTGGAGGCGCACGTGGATTCCGGGCGCATGTCGCAGGTACTGGACAACCTCGTGTCCAACGCCATCAAGTACTCGCCGGACGGCGGCGACGTGGTGGTGTCGCTGGACTCTGAGGGGCAGGACGTGGTGTGCGAGGTACGCGATACAGGCATGGGCATGAGCGACAAGGACCAGGCGGAAGTGTTTACGAAATTCTTCCGGACCGGCAATGTGCGGAACACGTCCATCCCGGGCGTGGGGCTTGGCCTGTCCATCACCAAAGCCATCGTTGAAGCGCACGGCGGGAGCATCCACCTTCGCAGCGCGCCGGGCGAAGGCACCACGTTCACCGTCAGGGTTCCGGCCTAGGGACCGGCAAGTGGCCCGCCGTCAGGTTTTGGGCCGGTACTGCTCAATCAATGTCCGCGCCATCGCCTGCGCACGCTTGGCGGCGTCCGCATCGCCCTCCGTCGCGGAGATGATGGACCCCTTCATGAGGATGTGCCACGACCGGGAGAAATCCTCGGTGTCCCGGAGCCCCGCTTCCTCGGCAAGCTGCTGGATGTGGCCGCGGATCCGGGCGAGGTAGTCGATGCTTGCCCGCCCCAGCGGATGGCTAGCGCCCATTTCCAGCAGAATATTGATGAAGGAGCACGCCTCAAAATCGTCGCGCCGGAACCAGTCACCAAACACGTCGAAGATGGCCAGCAGCTGCTCCACGGGTGTTCCGCCGCGGCGGCGCGCATCAGCGACGATCATGTCTACGGTCCAATGGCGGTCGCGCTGTTCGAGGAAGGCAAGCACCAGTTCGTCCTTGGATGAAAAGTGCCGGTAGAACGTTGCCTTGGCCACGCCGGCGCGGCTGATCAGCTCGTTGACGCCCACGTCCCGGATCCCGCGGCGGGAGAAGAGCTCGTAGGCCGTATCAACGACCCGCTGCCTCGCGTCGGCGCCACTGATGGCCGCCTCGCCCTCCGGGGCGGCCTTAACCGGTGCAGCCTCTAACACTGCGTGCTCTTCCACTGCAGCGGCAACCGCTGCGTTGTCTGGCGTGGGATTCATTACAAATAGTCTAGCGCAGAGGGGAGACAGACTTGTCTGTCTGAGATAAAATTCTCTACATTCCGGTCGGTCGAATTCCCAGCGTTTGAGCCAGAGCGCTTGTGCCACAGGAAGGTAAGAGATGCCGAAGAAATTGTTGTCAACCGTTGAATCCCATCAGGGCGTTTCACGGCAGGCGCGGTCCGGGATCCATGCCGTTGGGGGGCCCGCACGCGGGCGCGTGAATCTTGAGCCGATTCGTCACCAGTCGTGGGAAATCATCAATGCAATCCTGATGGACACCGATCCGGAAGGGTCCGAAATCCGCAATCAGCTGCGCCGTTGCCTTGACAAGAACCAAGGCAACCCTGAGAGGGCTTTGCTCATGCACCTCATGTCAATGCCGGGCCGCTCCGAGCCCGTCATCGTTGATTAAGTCCTGCCTGCCGCACCACTTCGCCCCAGGACTGCTGTGCAAGGTCGGCAACAGCTGCCAGGATGTCCGCCGGCGGCAGGGACAGATCAAGCGGGTACTCCACCACGTCGATGTCCGTGTTCAGGATGCGGCGGAGCTTCATTTCCCCCGCGCCTGCGTACACAAGCCAGGCGGTGGGGACGCGTAGGGCAGTGCAATAGGCCAGCATCTGGAAATGGTCTGCGGACAGGGACGCGCCCTGGTCCGTGGCCGCCCGGTATTTCGTGTCATAGACCACCACCGGGCGCCCGCCGAGCAGGTGCACTGCGTCCGGATTCACCGTCAGCCGGTCGGAGTCGCGCACGGCCTCGTTCAGCAGTGCGTTGTACTGCAGCCGCATCTCGCCGGGATGGGCAGCCATGGCTTCGCGGAGGGCGGTTCCCACGAAGTCCTCGAACACCTGCCCCATGTCCACCACGAACGACGCCGTCTGTTGCTTTCCGTCGCCCGCCTCGGCTGAGGCGTTGCGCAGGATCACCTCGGCGAGGCGGAGCACTGCGTGGTACCGGGTGTTCATCCGGGTGGCCTGCCACGACGGCAGCGGAGCCCCGGACTGGAGGCGCGTGACGGCGTCGAGCTTTCCCTTCAGCTGCCGCAGGCGGCTCTGGACGTCGGGCCGCACGCGCGGAACCTGGGCCATGCGTTCCAGGGCGGCCCGGAGGATGCGGTTCTCCGCGATGTCTTCGGTGAATTCGTCGTAGGAAACTTCCAGCGGCACCAGCATTCCAGGCCGGCGCGAAATCTGGTCCGAAATCCGGATCCTGCCCTTCACCGTACGCAGCGATTCGTCGACGGTGAGGTATCCCTGCAGAACGCCGCGGCTCAGCGCCCGGTCCGCCAACTGTGCCAGGGATTCCGCCAGCGCACTCCACAGGTCCGAGTCTTCGACGGCGGCCACGGGGTCGTCCCGGAAACCCTGGTTCCCCGCATAACTGAGGAGGAACAGCAGCCGGTTAAGGCCGAGCCGGTCCTTGGGCCGCACTTCCAGCTGCACCGTGGGCGTACGCACCGACCCCACCATGCCCACCGGTTCGATCCTGAACAGGCCCATGCCCATGGGCGACGCCTTGGCCAGGCCGCTGGCGTTCACAAACGCCGCACTTGCAGCGTCGAGCTTGTCCACGACTCCCCCGGACAGCTCGTCCAGGATGATGTGGCGCACGGCCTTGCCGGCGCTGGAAGGCTGCCGCGCCGGCCGCGGCGGCACGGCCACAGGCGTTGTTCCCTTGTCGGGGAGCACCCCGTTAGCGTGATGCAAGGCGCCCCAGCAGCTGCTCGAGCCCGAAGCGCTCCTGCAGCTGTGCCCGGTTCAGCTGGCCGTGGTAGTGCTCCTCCAGGAGCGGCATGAGCTCGTATTTCCAGATCCGGCGCAGGCCGGAGGGAGTCTGGGCTGCCTTCTTCATGAAGTAGGACGGCCCGATCATGAGGTCGCGGTCCCACTCGTCAATCGCATCATTGAGGGCGTCGAGGAGGAGGGCCGGGGTGGTGTCCAGGTTCCGGGCCTGCAGGAAGCGCAGCAGGGAGCCCTTCACCGGTTCCGTCTTGGGGTGCAGCTCGATGAACGAGAACCGCCTGCGGATGGCGGCGTCCATCATGGCGATGGAGCGGTCCGCGGTGTTCATGGTGCCGATGATGTACAGGTTGTCCGGGAGCGTGAACGGCTCGTTCGGGCTGTACTGCAGGTAAATGCGGTCGTCACGGTATTCCAGCAGGAAGTACAGCTCTCCGAATACCTTGGCCAGGTTGGCGCGGTTCATCTCATCGATGATCAGGAAGTAGGGCTTGTTTTCGTTCCCGGGCTTGGCAGCCTCTTCCGCGAGGCGGCGCAGCGGTCCGGCCACGAGCTTGAAGGACACCTGCCCCTCGTCGGTCTTGTCCGGCCGGAAGCCTTCGAAGAAGTCCTCGTAGGCGTACGACGGGTGGAACTGCACCAGCTTGACGCGTTCATCGGTGCTGTCTCCCGCAAGCTCGGCCGCCAGGTGCTTGGCGAGGTAGGTCTTGCCCGTCCCGGGCGGACCGTAGAGCACCAGCTGCCGGTTCTCCTCCAGGAGTTCGGCGATTTCCTGCAGCGGTTCGAGGTCCATGTGCAGGGACGCGGCGAACTCCTCCGTCAGCGGACGGAACCCCTCCGGAACCGGTTCGACGACGGCGGCCGGCGCGGCGGCGTCGTCGTCCTCCGCCTCCGCTTCGGCGGGCAGCAGCGCCTGCAGCGCCTGCACCACCCGGGTGACGTCCACGATGACCCCCGGCGTGGCCAGCTGGCGCTGGACGTGGCGGGGAAGATCGGCCATGTTGTGGGCTTCGTCGAACCAGCGGACCTTGCGGCGCATCCGGCGGTTGTCCTCGTTGTGTTCCGGTTCGCCCAGGACGCCGCCCAGGCGGACGGCGCCGGCGTGCTGGTACAGGACCAGGTCGCCCGGCTTCATCACCGTCAGGAACGCAAAAATGGCTGTCTTGTTGTCCTCACGCTCCACATAGCCCAGGTGCTTGTAGTCCTCGTCCACGGCGTGCTGCACGACGCCCGCGGTGACCCCGGGGTCCAGAAGCCGCAGATGTTCGACGTCGAGCGTCACCTTTTCCTCGCCGTGCCACGCCGCGAGGAGGTCCTTCACGTCATGGTGCGTGCGCAGGAGCCAGGCGCGGCGGCCCGGATCCCCCACCTTGCGCCACTGGCTCACCAGCTGGCGGGCGTACCAGTCGATGCGCTGGCCCGCCTGCTGGTCCAGGTAGAGACGGATGCGGTGGATGTCAGCGGTGATTTCTGCTTCGCTGTCGCCCTTGGCGCCGCCCACCAGCGACGCGAAGGCATCCCGGATTTCCTGCCGCTCCACGTCGGCCACCACCGGCTCGAAGTAGCTGGGCCACGCAAGGTACTCGAGGCTGCGCCGGATCGCCGGCTGGTCATCCGGCGTCCCGGCCGCGAGCAGGTGGAAGGCGAGCGGATCCTTCAACGCCTTGGTCATGGCATTCGTGGACTGCTGGTCCACGTGCTGAACGAAGCGGCACAGCCACTTCAGGTGGTCCCAGATAGTCCAGTTGAATTCGGCAGTCCGGTCGCGGATGACACCGTGGTCCGTCATGCCCTCGTAGAGCTCATCCGGCAGTTCCAGCGGCGGCTCCAGCCAGGAGGCCGCCTCAGCCACCCGGGCACGCTTGACCTTCAGCGACTTGACCTCGTGCGCCAGCGGCAGCGACTGGAGGAACAACAGCTCAACGGCCAGCTGCTTGGCTGCGCGGGAGGCATCCGAAAGGTTTTGCCGCAGGTTGGTCATCATGGGCGCCTTCGAATCAGCGACGCCCCGCTCCAGCCGTTCCAGCAGTTCGGCGGCAGCTGCGGTGGTCCACGTCTGGGTCCGTCCGTCCAGCGCTGACGGCTTTCCCTGCAGGCCTGCCCCGAGGACAAACCACGCCGCGTCCTCGATCTCCTTGGAGATTCCGGGGGCGCGGGTCATGGCAGGCTTCGCGGTGGGGGTCATGCGTTCAAATTTACAGGGTTAACCTGAGCGGCAGCACCACGGACACCGCAGGTTACTGCCTGGTAGCGCTTTAGGCATTATGTATGTTTACTTGGCCCCACCGTGGCTTTCGGCCCTATGAACCCGGGAGCGCCGGCCATAGGCTGGCGGCACCAAAAGGAGCGTGCCATGACTTTCCAAGACGTCACCCAGAAGATGTTTACGGCCATAAGGGGCACCGGGCTCAGCCGCGGACCGGACAGGTGGCTCGGCGGCGTGTGCGGCGGAATAGCAGCCAAACTTGGCGTGGACCCCAACGCAGCGAGGATCGTCTTCCTGGTCCTGGCCCTGGTGCCGGGACCGGCCCTCACCTTCTACATCTGGGCCTGGATCCTCCTGCCGGACAGCATTACAGGCCGCATCTACCTCGAATCCTGGCTGAGTAACGACTCCGTCACCTGAGCCGCGACGTGACGCAGGCAGATCCGGCGCAGACGGGCGCTGAACATGCTGGCGCCCCGCTCCGCAGTTACGGCCCGCTGACCGGACTCAGTTCCCGCGAGGTGCAGTCACGGACGGAAGCGGGATACACCAACGAGTCCTCCACGCGACCGTCGCGGACGCTCTGGCATATCTTCAGGGCCAATGTCCTGACACTTTTCAACGGAATCATTGCCGCGTGTTTCCTGATCATGCTGCTGCTCAACGAGTGGAAGGATGCGCTCTTCGGCTTCTCGGCAACCGCGAACGCCATCATCGGAATCGTCCAGGAGTTCAGGGCCAAACGAGCCCTGGACCGGTTGGCCGTCCTCACGGCGCCGCGTGCCCGGGTAGTCCGCGACGGGGCAGTCACGGACATCCCGTTCGCTGCCGTGGTGCGGGACGACGTGCTGCTGCTCCGGGCGGGCGATCAGGTAGTGGCCGACTCCGTGGTGCTCAGCGCAGAGGGCCTGGAGCTGGATGAGTCCCTCCTGACCGGCGAATCCAAGCCGGTTGACAAGGCCGCCGACGCTGAAATCCTCTCCGGGTCAAGCGTGGTGGCAGGCTCCGGCATGGCACGCGCCGTGAGGGTGGGCGACGATTCCTTCGCGGGCCGCCTGACCGCCGAAGCCCGGCGCTTTTCGCTGGTCAACTCTGAGATCCGCGGCAGCCTGAACCGTGTGCTCCGATGGATCGCCTGGGCGCTGCTGCCCATCATGGCGGTGGTGGCCAATGGTCAGATCCAAGCCGCCGGCGGCTGGGATCCGGCCTTTGCCAGCGGCACGTGGCGGGAGGCGCTGGTGGGCGCGGTGGCCAGCGTCACCGCCATGATTCCGCTGGGCCTCGTTCTGATGACCAGCCTGGCGTTCGCCGTGGGGGCCGTCCGGTTGAGCCGGAACATGGTCCTGATCCAGGAACTGCCTGCCGTGGAGGTCCTGGCCAGGGTGGACATGTTGTGCATCGATAAGACCGGAACCCTTACCGAGGGAGGCATGAGATTCGATGCCCTGCATCCAGTGGGAGCGGCGTTGCCTGACGGCCTGGAACTGGCCCTGGGCAGGCTGGCCGCCACCGGAGGCAACGCCACCGCCGGCAGCCTCGCCGTGGTGTTTGGCGATGACGGCAGGCTTCGGCCGTTGGTGTCGGTGCCCTTCTCATCAGCCCGCAAATGGAGCGCCCTGAGCCTTGGCCGCGGCACCCCGGCACCGGGGACCTGGGTCCTAGGGGCTCCGGAGCTGGTGCTGGACCCTGGGGTCCCGGGTAACGGTGTGGCGCTGGAACAGGCAGCCGGGCTGGCGGCGAGCGGACTGCGGACCCTGGTCCTCGCCCACCGCGCCGCCGCACTCACGCCACAGGAAGCGGGGCAGGACAGCCCTCCGCGGTCTGTGAGGGCCGCGGCGCTGCTGACTTTTCGCGAAACCGTTCGACCCCACGCCGCAGAGACCTTGGCCTACTTCCGGCGGCAGGGTGTCCAGGTGAAGGTTTTCTCCGGCGACGATCCCCGGACCGTGGAGTCCGTTGCCCGGGACGTGGGCCTGGCGGCGGACGGTTACGATGCACGAACGCTCCCCGCGGACGCCGATGCCCTGGCCGGCGTCTTGGCGGAACACCACGTCTTTGGCCGCGTCACGCCCGCCCAGAAGCAGGCCATGGTCAAAGCATTGCAGGATCAGGGCCATGTTGTGGCCATGACCGGAGACGGCGTGAACGACGCCCTGGCGTTGAAGGCCGCGGACATCGGGATCGCCATGAACACTGCCGCTGCCGCCACAAAGGCAGTGTCGCGCCTGGTGCTGCTGGACGGCAGTTTCTCCCGGCTGCCGGAGATCGTGGCCGAGGGCAGGCGGGTCATCGCGAACACCGAGACGGTAGCAATGATCTTCCTGACAAAAACGGCCTACGCCGTATTGCTGTCCGTAGTGTTCGGCGCGCTGCTGTGGGGCTTCCCGTTCCTGCCGCGCCAGATGTCCATCACCGATGCCCTCACCATTGGAATCCCGGCATTCTTCCTGGCCTTAATGCCCAACGCCGGACGCTACGTGCCCGGGTTCCTAAGGCGTGCACTGGCATTTTCCGTTCCGGCGGGGCTGGTTGTTGCCGCAGCAGTGCTGGCGGTGAATGTCGTTGCCGCCCTGACCGGGGCGGCCCCGGACGTCATCCGGACCGGTTCAGTGCTGGCCCTTTCGGTCATTGCCTTGTGGGTGCTGGCAGTGCGGTCCCGGCCGCTCAACGGCTGGCGGCTGCTGGTCATTGCCGCCATGTTCACTGGACTGGCGGGGCTGCTGACCTTGCAGGCTGCCACCGACTTTTTCGAGCTGCCAGCCCTGCCGCCGGATCTGCTGGCCATTTCCCTCGGCGTGGGAGCCGCCGGGAGCGCTGCCATAGAAGTCCTGGGCCGGTGGCACCGGCGCCGGTACAGCCTGCAGGGCTAGCGGGCAGTTGCCGCCGAGCGCCGGGGCAGGTTCTTCCGCCCGAACGCGAAATAGCTTCCCGGACCGACGAAGTTGATCAGCGTGACCATGCGCCACACGGCCTTGCTGCCGCGGATCTGTTCGGCCGGCCGCTTGGAAATGTCACGCTGGGCCGCAATCAGGAGTGAAAGCTGCACCGCCCCCACAATGACGGTCCCGATGCGTGCCAGTGGCGGCAGGTCCTTCCAGGCCTTCTTCTTTTTCCTGGTGTCCTTCTTCGTGGCCATGGCCGGTGCTCCTTGCTTCCGATGGTTGGTGCTTCGTGCTGGCGGTCATCTAGTGTCGATCATAGGGACGCAGCCCTGTCCCGGGGTAGGGGCTTTGGGCTCAGGCCGTAAAGGGGGCCATCCGCTCCTTCTGCTCCGGAGTCAGGCGGAGCACCCTGCCGGTGCCCTCATCCACGAAGGCCAGGTGGGTGGTGGCCTTGACGCAGTCTTCCCGGGTCACCGGGTCCTGCAGCAGGTAGTGGATGTCGAAGCTGGCGCCTTTGACGGCGCCGATCCACACCTGGACCACTGCCGGCACATTCCGGTATTCGAGCGTCCTGACATAGCGGATTTTGTGCTCCACCACCAAGGCCATGGTGCCCTCTTCGACGTCGTTGAAAAGGGACACCTGCGGTTCGACGCCAGGCAGTCCAGGGCCGCGGGGAGGCCCAAAGGCCGCAATGCGGGCTTCCTCCAAAATCCGCACCACCTGAACGTTGTTGACATGGCCATAAGCATCCATGTCTCCCCAGCGCATCGGTACGAGGACCTCGATGCGCCGGTCGGCCGACGGGGCGGCGCTCAACTGTGCACCGCCGTCGCGTTATCCGCTGAATTCTCCACGGCCGCGTCAGCGTCCTCGCCCGCGAACTGGGACATGTAAAGGCGGTGGTAGGCGCCATTGAGTTCCAGGAGGGCGTGGTGGCTGCCTTGTTCGACGATCCGTCCGGCTTCCATCACCAGGATGGTGTCGGCGTCGCGGATGGTGGACAACCTGTGCGCAATCACAAAGCTGGTGCGGTCCGTCCGGAGGGCAGCCATGGCTTTCTGGACCAGGACTTCCGTGCGGGTGTCCACGGAGCTTGTTGCCTCGTCCAGGATGAGCAGGGACGGGTTGGCCACAAAGGCCCGTGCGATGGTGATGAGCTGCTTCTCGCCCGCGCTGACGTTGTTGCCTTCTTCATCGATGACCGTGTCGTAACCGTCAGGCAGCGCCCGGACGAACCGGTCCACGAATGTTGCCCGTGCCGCTTCCATGACCTGGTCCTCGGTGGCGCTGAGGTTACCGTACTTGATGTTGTCGTAGATGCTGCCGCCGAACAGCCACGCATCCTGCAGGACCATGCCCACTTTGGCACGCAGTTCGGAGCGGCTCAGGTGGGTGATATCCACGCCGTCCAGGGTGATGCTTCCCGAATTCAGCTCATAGAACCGCATGACCAGGTTGACCAGGGTGGTCTTGCCTGCTCCGGTGGGGCCGACGATTGCCACGGTGTGGCCCGGCTCGGCGGTGAAGGACAGGTCCTCGATCAGGGGCTTGTCCTCCGAGTAGCTGAAGGTGACGTGCTTGAACTCGACATGCCCGTCTGTCTTAGCAGGCAGGTGCTCGGTGGCAGTCTCGGCATCCTGCTCCTCGGCATCCAGGAATTCGAAGACCCGCTCAGCCGAGGCAACGCCGGACTGCAGCATGTTGGCCATGCCCGCCATTTGTCCCAGCGGCTGCGTGAACTCGCGGGAATACTGGATGAAAGCGGTGGCGTCGCCCAGGCTCATGCCGCCGGAGGCCACCCGCAGGCCGCCCACCACCGCGATGCCCACGTAGCTCAGGTAGGAGAGGAACTGCATGACGGGCATGATCATGCCGGACACGAACTGGGCCCCGAAGCTGGCCTTGTACAGGGCTTCGTTCCGTTCGTCGAAGCGTTCCAGGATGTCAGCGTCGCGGCCGAAGACACGCACCAGGTCGTGGCCGGAGAACGATTCCTCGATCTGGCCGTTGAGCTGGCCGGTGTTCTTCCATTGCGCTGCGAACAGCTTCTGGCTGCGCGAGCCGATGATGCCGGCGGCCACGCCGGACAGCGGCAGCGCGACCAGTGCGATGAGGGCCAGCTGCCACGACACGATGAACATCATGATCACGATGCCGATGACCGTCAGCGCCGAACTGAGCAGTTGCGCGAAGGCCTGCTGCAGCGCCTGCTGGATGTTGTCGACGTCGTTGGTGACGCGGGAGAGGGTGTCGCCGCGCTGGCGGGTGTCGAAGTAGTTCAGCGGGAGGCGGTTGAGCTTTTTCTCCGTGTCGTCACGCAGTTTGCGGACCACGCGCATCACCAGCACGTTCAGGACGTAGCCCTGCAGCCAGGTGAAGATGTTCGCCACGAAGTACATCACCAGCACCACGCTGATCAGGAACGACAGTTTCTGGAAGTCGATTCCCGAACCCGGGACAAGTTCCATTTTGGCGACCATGTCAGCGAAGTTGTTTTCGCCCTGGGCGCGCAGCCCGTCCACGAACTGGTCCTTGCTCACCCCCGCGGGCAGTTGCTTTCCCACCACGCCCCCGAAGATGACATCCATGGCCTGCCCCAGGATTTTGGGAGCCACGACGTTGAGGACGACGGCGACCGTCACCATGGCGAGCACCAGGGCGATGCCGGCGGATTCGGGTTTCAGCAGGCCCATCATGCGCTTGGCGGACGGCCAGAAATGCTCCGCCTTCTTGGCCGGCGTGCCGCCGAACATGTCGCCGTCGGCCTCGGTGGGCTTGTACTCCTCTTCGTAGAAGTCTTCATCGTCCAGGGGGACGGTTTCCTGGCTGGCGGCGGGTTTCTGGTCGGTGCTCATGCCACTTCCTCCGCGGTCAGCTGGGACTCGACGATTTCCTGGTAGGTGGTGGAACTGTGCAGCAGTTCCTGGTGCGTTCCCCGGTCCACGATCCGGCCGTTGTCCAGTACCAGGATCTGGTCGGCGTCGGCGATGGTGGACACCCGCTGGCCCACAATGATCACCGTGGCGTCCGCCGTTTTTGCCTTGAGTGCGCGGCGGAGCCGGGCGTCGGTGGCGACGTCCAGCGCCGAGAAGGAGTCATCGAACAGGTACACCTTGGGTTTGGTGACCAGGGCCCGGGCGATGCACAGGCGCTGGCGCTGGCCGCCCGAGACGTTGGTGCCGCCCTGGGCGATCCGGGAACCGAGTCCGTTCTTCTTCTCCCGGACGAAGTCAGCGGCCTGGGCCACCGTGAGGGCGTCCCACAGTTCCTGGTCCGTGGCCTCCGTCTTGCCAAAGCGCAGGTTGTGCTCGATGGTCCCGGAGAAGAGGTAGGGCCGCTGCGGCACCATGGCCACACGGCCGGTGATTTCGGACCGGTCAAGGTTGGTGACAGGGACGCCGTCGAGCAGTACCTCGCCGGACGCGACGTCGTAAAGCCGCGGTAGCAGCGACAGCAGGCTGGTCTTGCCGGCACCGGTTGAACCGACGATGGCCACGGTCTGGCCGGGCTCGGCAGTGAAGCTGATGTCGCTCAGGACAGGCTCTGCCGCCCCGGGATAGGCGAACGACACGTTGCGGTACTCCACGCGACCGGTGCGGTGGGCGGGCGCCACCGGCGCCGCCGGTTCATGGATGGAGGGCTCGACGTCGAGCACTTCACCGATGCGGTCCGCGCAGACCGAGGCGCGCGGAATCATCATGGCCATAAACGTTCCCATCATCACCGCCATGAGGATCTGCAGGAGGTATTGCAGGAAGGCGGTCAGGGAGCCGACCTGCATCTCTCCCGCCTCCACGCGCTGGCCGCCGAACCACAGGACGGCTGCAGTGGAGACATGCAGGATCATGCCGATGGCCGGGAACATCAGGACGAACAGGGCGCCGATCTTCAGGGAGACGTCCGTGAGTTCGCGGTTGGCCTCGCCAAAACGCTTGGATTCGTGCGGTTCCCTGACAAAGGCGCGGACCACGCGGATGCCGATGATCTGCTCGCGGAGAATGCCGTTGATACGGTCGATTTTCGTCTGCATCGAGCGGAAGAGCGGCATCAGGCGGACCACGAGGTATCCGACGACGGCCACAAGCACCGGAACGGACACCCACACCAGCCAGGACAGGCTCAGGTCCTCGCGGAGGGCCATGAAGATGCCGCCGATGCACATGATGGGTGTTGCCACCATGAAGTTCAGGCCCATCAGCAACAGCATCTGCACCTGCTGGACATCGTTGGTGCCGCGCGTGATCAAGGTTGGGGCGCCGAAGACGTTGACATCTTTGGCCGAAAAGCTCGTGACTTTGCGGAAGACCCCGCGTCGAAGGTCGCGGCCGAAGGCCATGGCGGCCTTTGAACCGAAGTACACGCCGGCAATGGCGGTGGCCACCTGGATCAGCGCAACCCCGAGCATGAGGCCGCCAGTCCTCCAGATGTAGTCCGTATCCCCTCGGGACACTCCCTCATCGATGATCTGGGCGTTCAGGCTTGGTAGGTAGAGCGCCGCAATGGTGGAAGCCAGCTGGAAAAGAATGACAGCCGCGATATACGGCAAATACGGCTTCGAGTAGCGCCGTATCAACGTGACAAGCATGCCCGGGGGTCCTTTGGGAGGTGCGATGTGAGTGCAAGAAAGTAATACCAGCGAGGGCCGACACTCTTAGCGTTCCCACTCTACGAAATCTGTTGCCTCAGCGAAACAACGTCCGGTGAATATCATCCGAAGGGCGTAGCGACTCAGGGTGGCTATAGCTTCCCACGTGCACCCTGTTACAGGTGGAACGGGTGTTAGCCCGCGACCCCCTGCGGAGCAACCTGTGAAAAACGAGTGGCGAGTCAAGTATCGGTTACTCGCGACCGCCCCCGTGCCTGGGGATTAGCGTGAAGTGGTCAGTCATTGACAACTCTGCAGGAGAATCGCAGGTGATCTGGGCATCCGCGACCATCGGTCGGCTCCTCCGTGGGCCCCGCTCCTGCAGTCTGGTCAGTCCACAATGATCCAGGAGAATCCCATGAAGAGAATCCTCGCAACTGCCGGGATCGCCGGCATTGCGTTAGTAGGCGTCACAGCCCCGGCGAATGCCGGCGACAAGGACAACAACAACGGTGCGAACGGCGACAAAAAAGTCAGCATCTGCCACGCCACCGGCTCGGAAACAAACCCCTACGTCCACATCACGGTCAACGAAAACGCGCTCAACGGAAACGGCCATGCCTCGCATGAGGGTGACATGATTCCGGCGCCGGCGGCCGGCTGTCCCGGCGGCGGCCACGGCGGGGGCGGGGGCGGGGGCGGGGGCAAGGATGATGACCATGGCCCGGACAAGGTCACGATCTGCCACGCCACGGGATCTGAGAAGAATCCCTACGTCGTCATCACCATTCCGGAGAAGGCCTGGTGGCACGGCCACAAGGACGGCCACAACGGCCGCGCCGACATCTATCCGGTCCCGGCCGGTGGGTGCGTCGCTGAAGAAGAGGAAGAAGAGGAAAAGCCGCCGGTTGTCGTCCCGCCAGTGGTCGTCCCGCCAGTTGTCGTGCCGCCGGTCGTCACACCGCCTGCAGTCACCCCGCCGGCACCCGTCGGAGCGGCAGCAGCACCCGTGGGAGCCGCAGCGGCACCCGCCGGAGCGGCAGCAGCAGTAGTACCGGTGGTCAACCGGGGGTTCAACGCCCAGACGGCGGCCGGCAGCCAGCCCGACGGCATGCCGGCCTGGTTCGGTGGCCTGGCAGCGCTCCTCGGGGCAACGGGGCTGATTGCCCTGAGGCAGCGGGGACGCCTGCAGGTGCCCGGGTCCAAGTAATACCGATCCTGCGGTGAGGACGGGCATCCGCCGCCACGGCGCGATGCCCGTCCACACACACTCCACGGAGGAGTTCCGATGTCCTTGCCCGGCTACAAGCCCGCAGCACCCGAGGACGCAGCCCCGGGCGACCCGTCCCCCAAGCACCTTTCCCTGGAGCGGCCGTCATTCGTGCGCCGTTCCCTGCGGCGCCTGTCCCTTCTGCGAGTGCCACTGAACCGGCTCTCCTTGAACCGCGGTGACCGGCTGTTGCTGCTCGCCGGCGTCGTAGCCTTTTTCCTTCTCACGTTCCTGCCCGGCATCGTCACTGCCGGGAACACCTCCGGCGAAGCCGGACTCCACCTGGCAACTGCGCCGTATTCTCGGGCCGACAACCCGGCCACCGCCTATTCCCCGCCTGACACGTTCCCCTGGAGCGGCAAGGGTTCGGCCGCGGAAGCCGTCAAAGGCGCCGCTGCTGCGCCGCCGGCCCAGCAGCCGCCGAGCCTTCCCAACTATCCGCCCGCCGCGGCACCCACCCGCATCGTCTATCCCGCGGCCGGCCTGGATGTCACCATTCATCCGCTCACACCGACGCCGGAGGAACTCGAGTCCCAGGCGATCGTGCCGCCCATCACCGTGGACGGCTACTGGGTGTCCAGCCTCGGCATGCCCGGCGCCGGGTCCACCAACACCACCTACATCCTCGGCCACAGCTGGGAGGACCGCGACGCCCCGTTCAACCGGCTGAGCGCGGCCAGCGCCCCGGGCGACGTCTTCGAGGCCACAACGGCTACGGGAACCATGCGATACCGGGTGGATTCAGTGGATACCTACCTCAAGTCAAGCCTGAAGGACAGCCCGATCTGGACCGGCTTTCCCAACCGCCTCGTCCTGATCAGCTGCTATACGGAAGACCCTTGGGGAAAAAACGTGGTGGTGGTTGCGTCACCTGTCCCCGAGCCCTGACCGTCACGGAGCTTTGACCATAGCGGAGCAGACGACGACGGCGGCACCCGGCCGCCGTCGTCGTCCTTGCCGTTCGGTGGGCGCGGATTACTCGCTCCGGTGCCGTCCGTGCGTTGCGATGTAGTCAGCCGCAGCGCGCTGCAGCTTCCGCTCCTTGGCCAGCTGCCGTCGGAGGGTGGCGAGCTCCCCGCTGATGCGTGACTGTTCGGCGGCGATCTCGCGCTGCCTGCTGAGGACCTCGATGAACTCCCGGTCGAGGTCGACGATGCCGGGCCGGCCCGCCGCGGAAAGCCCGCCGCCGTCCTTCCCGGCGTCCTTTACGGCGTCGATTCCGGCATGGTTGTCCGAGCCATTGTCCGCTTCGTCGCCGGCGGCGGAAGGGCTCCCGGCGGCCGCCGGTGCGGCAGCCGGCACGATGTCCACGGTCCGGCGCAGCGGTTGTTCCTTGATGAACAGGATCGCGACGAGCGCGACCATGCCAACGACCGCGGAAATCAGGAAAATCTCGGCCGTCGCGTCGCCGTAGGCCGCCCGCATGATGTCCCGGATGGGTGCAGGCATGTCCTGGAGGTCCATGCTGGCACCCGCGGATCCGCCGGCCGGAATGCCGGCAGCAGCGAGGCCGTCAGCTGCCAGTTCCTTGACCCTGTTGGCCAGGACGGCGCCGAGCACGGACACACCGATTGCGCCGCCCACCGAGCGGAAGAAGGCCACGGAGGCGCTTGCGGTGCCGATGTCCGTGGCCCGGACGGTGTTCTGGACCGCCAGCACGAGGTTCTGCATCAACAGGCCGAGACCCAGCCCGAGGACCGCGGTGTAGAGGCCGGTCAGCCAGAGTTCGGTGATGTGGTCGATGGTTCCGGCCAGTCCCAGGCCGCCGATCAGAAGGATGGAGCCGGCAACCAGGTAGCGCTTCCATTTGCCGGTCCGGCTGATGAGCTGGCCCGACAGGACCGAGCCGATCAGGTTGCCTGCGATCATGGGCAGGGTCAGCAGGCCCGCTTCGGTGGGGGTGGCCCCGCGGGCCACCTGGAAGTACTGGCCCAGGAAGGCGGAGGATCCGAACATGCCGACGCCAACCGCGACGGAGGCCAGGATGGCCAGTGCGGTGGTGCGCTCGCTGATGATCTTGAGCGGAATGATGGGCTGTTCCACCTTGGACTCCACCACAACGAGCAGGGCCAGGAGAAGCACGCCACCGCCCACCATGGCGGCGGTCTGCCAGGACCACCAGTCGTAGTACTCCGGGTTTCCGGCGAAGGACACCCAGATCAGCAGCAGGCTGACGCCGGACGTGAGCAGGATGGAACCGAGCCAGTCGATCTTGGCGGGGCGCTTGACGTGCGGAAGCTTCAGCGTGATCTGCAGCAGGATGAGCGCAATGACGGCCAGCGGGACACAGACAAAGAAGGTCCAGCGCCAGCCCAGCGGGCTGTCCACGATGAATCCGCCCAGCAGCGGGCCGCCGGCGGTACCCACGGCCATCACGCCGCCCATGTAACCGGAGTATTTGCCGCGGTCCCGGGGCGGGATGATGGAGCCGATGATGGCCTGCGCCAACGCCGTGAGGCCGCCCATGGCGACGCCCTGGATGACGCGGGCGGTCAGCAGCAGCGGGATTGTTTCGGACAGGCCGGCCATGACGGAACCGGCTACGAAGATCACGATGCTCAGCTGGACCAGGAGCTTCTTATCGAAGAGGTCAGCGAGCTTGCCCCAGATCGGCGTGGTGGCGGCGTTGGCCAGCAGTGCCGCCGTGATGACCCAGGCGAAGTCGGTCTGCGTGCCCTTGAGCTCGGACATGATGGTGGGCAGCGCGTTGGCCACGATGGTGCTGCTGATGATCGCTGTGAAGAATGCAGCCAGCAGGCCGGTGAGGGCCTCCATGATCTGGCGGTGGCTCATCGCAGACCGGGGCGCCTGGGTGGAGGACTGCCGGGAGGATGGCGACGACTGCTGTGGTGTCGTGGACAGGGCCCGGGACGGACCGGTGGCTGTGGCGTGGCTTGCCATGGGCAGCTCCTAAACGGTTGGAATGATTTCGGTGGGTCCGGCCGTCTTTGCCCGGGCTGAGTCCCTCAGGGATTCAGCAAGTTTCTTGAGGATTATCGCGGTCTCTTCGGCGTCGTACTGGCTCCAGTCCTGCAGGTACCCCTGGAGGGTCGCCGTGCGCTGCTGTTCTATTTCGCGCAACTTGCCCGCTCCGGCCTCGGAGAGCGCCACCAACTGGGCCCGTCCGTCCTCGGGATCAGGACGGCGGACCACGAGGCCCTGCTCTTCCAGATCGGCAATGTGCCGGCTCAGGACGGGAGCGCTGACGCCGAGCCGGGCGGCGAGATGCGTGGCCCGGGACTCCCCCTCCCCCACGAACCGCAGGACGCCCTGGAGCGCCACCCCGGTGTCCTGCCCGCGCAGGCCGGCGACTGCCACACACCGGACTGCCCGCTGGAGGTCGAAGATCCGGTAGACGAGGTCGGCGGCGGTTTCCGGTGCGACTGCCATGATGAATATCCCCTTTATTTGCCTTAGGCAACTATATCCGAAAATGGTTGCTTCAGGAAACTAACCAGCGGGGAGGGTGCGGACCGGGGTGCCGGGCTGCCGGGCTGCCTTAAACGCCAAGCGCGAACGGACAGTTGAGGCCCCGGGTTGGGGCCTCAACTGTCCGTTCGCGCTTGTTGTGGTGCGGGTTAGGTTGGGCGGTGCGGCTAGTGGCTGTCAGACGTCCAGGTGCGTGGGGCCGAACATCTTCAGCAGGGTTTCGACGACGACGACGTTCGGGCCGTCCGCGGCGAAGCCCGCCTTCAGGGCGTCCCCCACGTCTTCCGGCGCAACCCGCACGGCCGGGACACCGAAGGCTTCGGCGAGTTTGACGAAGTCCGGGCGGGCCAGCTCGGTGGCGGTGGCCTTGCCAAAGGCACCCACCATGTACTCGCGCAGGATGCCGTAGCCGCCGTCGTCCACGATCAGCCAGGTGACCGGGACGTTGTGCTGTTTGGCCGTGGCCAGTTCGGAGATGGAGTACATGGCCGAACCGTCACCGGAGACAGCCAGCACGCGTGCGGAACTGCCGGGCCGGCCGGTGGTTTCCAGGCCTACCGCTCCGCCGATGGCCGCGGGGAAGCCGAAGCCCAGTCCGCCGGCGCCCTGGGCGGAGTGGAACTGGCCCTCGCGGGCATCCCAGCAACTCCAGGCCCAGTACGCGGAAATGGTCATGTCCCAGAAGGTCTGCATGTCCGCGGGGACTGCTTCGCGGATGTCCGCCATGAACTTCAGCTCTTTGCCGAGGTCCTGGGACTCGAGCCGGGCCCTGACTTTGGCCAGGGACTCTTTGACCAGTGTTTCCGGGGAGGTGCCGTGCCAGTCCGCCCGCTCGCCGTGCGGCTCGGTCAGCGCCTCGTCCAGCGCCGCGAGGCCCTGGCCGGCGTCGGCGCGGATGCCCAGGCCCGGCCGGTTGGATTCCAGGACCCGGGGTTCCGCGTCGATCTGGATGATCCGTCCCCGCGGCTCGAACGTGAAGTAGTTGGACGTCACCTCGCCGAGGGAGGAGCCGATGACGATCAGCACGTCCGCGTCCTCGAGCAGGTCCGTCATGTACCGGTCCTCAATCCAGGACTGTAGCGACAGCTCGTGGTTCCACGGGAACGCGCCGTTGCCGCCTGGGGTGCAGATCACCGGCGCGCGCAGCTTTTCGGCAATGGACAGCAGCGACTTTTCCGCCCGACCGCGGCGCGTGCCGCCGCCGGCGATGATCGCCGGACGTTCCGCCGTCGACAGCCATTTCACGGCTTCCCGGACCAGCTCCACCCGGGGCGGGTTGTCCGCCGCTTCGGCGAGCGCGTCTTCCACCGGCGGGACCATGATGGGATCCAGGAGGACATTCTGCGGGATCTCCAGCCAGACCGGGCCCTGCGGCGAGGAAATGGCCTCGGTCCAGGCGTCCTGGATGGCCGAGGGGATGCCCGAGGCGTGCTGGATCAGCCGCTGGCTCTTGGTGACGTTGGCGGCGGAGGCCTTCTGGTCATCGAGCTGGTGCAGCATGCCCTTGCGGCGTGCTCCCAGGCCGTCGAGCGGGATCTGGCTCGCCACCACCACCATGGGCACACCGGTGGCGTACGCTTCCTGCAGCCCGGCCAGGGACGTCAGCGCTCCGGGGCCCGTGGACAGGAAGAGCACCCCCACCTCTCCGGTGGCACGTGAATACCCGTCGGCTGCAAACGCCGAGTTGTTTTCCACCCGCGACGACACGAAGTGCAGGTTGCCCCGGCCCATCGCATCAAACAGGCCCAGCGCGTGCTGGCCAGGTATGCCAAAGACCGTCTTCGCCCCCAGCGCTTCAAGGGTCTCGACGACGAGATCCCCGCCGTTGCGGACGCCGGTCACCGGGAGACGCCGGTCGCGACGGGCCGGGCAGCGGCGGCGAAGCCGGCCTGGTGCAGGGATCCCTGTCCGGGGGCACCCTGGCCTAGCGCCTGCGCGGCGTAGCCGTTGGCAGCGCCGAACCTGTTGCCCTCCACGGCCGAGTCCGCCATGAGGGTCACGAGTTCGTAGGCGACGTGGCTGGCCGCGACACCGGTGATTTCAGCGTGGTCGTAGGCCGGTGCCACCTCAACAATGTCCGCGCCCACTAGGTTCATGCCGCGGAAGCCCCGGATGATCTCCAGCAGTTCACGGCTGGTGATGCCGCCGGCTTCCGGCGTTCCGGTGCCCGGTGCGTGCGCGGGGTCCAGCACGTCGATGTCCACCGAGATGTACAGTGGGCGGTTTCCGATGCGGTCCCGGACCTTGGCCACGGTTTCCAGGACGCCCTGGTAATAGACGTCGGCGGAGGTGACGATGCCGAAGCCGAAGCGGTGGTCGTCGTCGAGGTCCTTCTTGCCGTACAGCGGGCCGCGGGTGCCGATATGGCTGATGGCCTCGGTGTCGAGGATGCCCTCTTCGACGGCGCGGCGGAACGGGGTGCCGTGGGTGTATTCAGCCCCGAAGTAGGTGTCCCAGGTATCCAGATGGGCATCGAAGTGCAGCATGGCCACCGGCTCGCCGGCGCGCTCGGCAGCGGCCCGCAGCAGCGGCAGCGCAATGGTGTGGTCACCGCCGAGGGTGACAAGCTTGCTCCCGCCGGCCGTCAGGTCGAGGGCGTTCTGCTGGATGGTTTCGATGGCCTCGTTGATGTTGAACGGGTTGACGGCCATGTCCCCGGCGTCGGCCACCTGGACGTTCTCGAAGGGGCTGACGTCCCATGCGGGGTTGTAGGGGCGCAGCAGCCGGCTGGCCTCGCGGACATGGTTGGCGCCGAAGCGGGCACCGGGGCGGTAGGAGACGCCGGAATCGAAGGGAACTCCCACCACCGTGATGTCCGCCTTGGCCACCTGGTCCAACCGCGGCAGGCGGGCGTAGGTTGCGGCCCCTGCATAGCGGGGAATACGGGATGAATCGATGGGGCCAAGGTTGCCGTTGGCCTCGATGCGCAGCTCTTCCAAAGGAACGCCTCTCCTTCGAGGATGGATCGGTAGTGTGACACCCATCATACACTGCAGTTTCCCACTGTGCATCAAGTGTTTACCAATCCATCCACTGCGTCCTCAATCGATGGCCGACCGGCCCCTCTCCCCGGTCCGTACGCGGACGGCGTCGGAAACGGAGATGGTCCAGATTTTGCCGTCACCGAAACGTCCCGTACTGGCGCCGGCTTCGATGGCGGCCATGACGCCGTCCATGGCCTCCTCGTTGACCAGGACTTCCACCCGGGCCTTCGGCAGAAGGTCCGAGTTGTATTCCGTTCCGCGATAGACCTCCACATGGCCGCGCTGCTGGCCGTAGCCGCTGGCCTGGCTGACCGTCATGCCGCTGACTCCAAAGCCTTCCAAGGCGGCCCGCACCAACTCGACTTTTTCCGGGCGGATGATGGCCGTGATGAGTTTCATCTCCGGGCCCCGCTGCGGTCCGGCTCGGCAACCGCCGCAGCCTTGTCCGCCCCGCCCTCCGCAGCCGCGGCGGCCGCGCCGGCTGGAGCAGGCTTGCCGTGATGCTCGCCGGGGTGGAAGGTTCCCCCCACCATGAGCAGCTCGTAGGCCGTTTCCGCATGCTCGGTGACGTCAATGCCAGACCGTTCGTTGGCTTCGGACACCCGCATTCCCATCGTCTTATGGATGGTGTATCCGATCAGCGTGGTCATGATGGCGCTCCAGGCCGTAACGATGAGGGCCGTGAGAATCTGGGGCCAGAACTGGGTCAGGCCCCCGCCGTAGAACAGCCCGCCCTCGGTCTTGGCTGACGGCACGGCAAAGAAGCCCAGGGAGAGAGTCCCCCACAGACCGCCCACAAAGTGCACGGCCACCACGTCCAGGGAATCATCGAGGCCGAGCCGGAACTTGAGGCCCACCGCGAGCGCGCAGACCGCTCCGGCGACAGCACCGATCACGATGGCGCCGACAGGGTCGACGAATCCGCAGGCCGGGGTGACGGCAACGAGGCCCGCCACGGCTCCCGATGCTGCACCCAGGGATGTTGCGTGGCCGTCCCGGAGCCGCTCGACCAGCAGCCAGCCCAAAAGGGCCGCGCTCGTGGCCAGCAGGGTGTTGGTCCAGGCCAGGCCGGCGGTGGCATCCGCGGCAAGTTCAGAGCCGGCGTTGAAGCCGAACCATCCGAACCACAGGAGTCCCGCACCGAGCATCACGAACGGAAGATTGTGCGGACGGATGTTGGGATCCTTCATGAATCCCAGGCGTTTTCCAAGCACGACGGCGAGCATCAGCCCGGCGATGCCGGCGTTCATGTGCACCACGGTGCCGCCGGCAAAATCGAGCGCGGAGATTTGGCTGCCCACGATGCCCGTGGCGCCGAAGAGGCCACCGCCCCAGACCCAGTGGGCGATCGGGGCGTAGACGAGGGTCACCCACAACGCGGCAAAAAGCAGCCACGGCCCGAACCTGACCCTTTCGGCCACCGCCCCGCTGATCAGCGCGACCGTGATGATGGCGAACGTGGCTTGGAACCCGATGAACACCATGTCCGGGAGCCCTGGCGCCTTGCCCCCGATGGTGCTGGTCAGTCCGCTCAGCCCCGGGTTGGCAAGCGGATCCCCGACGAGCCCGCCCATGGTGTCCGGACCGAACGCCAGCCCGTAGCCCCACAGCGCCCAGACCACGGCGACAACTCCCATGGCGCCAAAGCTCATCATCATGATGTTCAGGACGGATTTCATCCGCACGAGGCCCCCATAAAAGAACGCCAGGCCCGGTGTCATCAGCAAAACCAGGGCGGAAGCCGCCAGCATCCAGGCTGTGGCGCCGGGATCAAGGACCGCGGGATCCACCGCCATTCCCACGTTGAGTTGCGAGATCTTCATTTCGGGAGCCTTCCTCTAGAAGCGGCGCTCCTGGGCGCCGACTGCGGCGAGACCATTCAAAACGATGAAACAAGCCCCCTGGACGCGAGAGCCGGTGCGTTCCCCGAATCCGACGCTACAACGGCGGTGTTTCCGTCATGGCCGAGATGCTTTTCCGGGACGTTAAACAGCAGGTCCGGGCATGAATCCTGGGTTTCCGGCAGGTTTCCATCATGTGACGTATATCTCACCATGCAGTGACCGCGGTCACAGGGGGCGTAAAGGTTTCGTTAAAGCCCGCATCACGGGCACTTTCGCGGGCCTACGCTCCAAGCAGGAGCAGCACACCGGGCCGCCCGGCCGACGGCACGCTGCGTGAAAGGATACCGTGACCACGCTGACCAGGCCGCCGGCCGACCCCTCGGACAGGTACAACCGTCACCCGCACCGGCTCAGGAGCTGGCTGCTGGAGGGTATGCCCGAAGGATCGGGCAAACGCCAGGGACCGCACGGCCAGCCGCAGGCCAACCACACGCCCCAGCCCTGGTGGAAGGTCATGTGCCTGACCGGCGTCGACTATTTCTCCACACTCGGCTACCAGCCCGCCATCGCCGCCCTTGCGGCAGGAATGGTCTCCCCGCTGGCCACGGTGATCCTGGTGGCGGTAACGCTCCTCGGCGCCCTTCCGGTGTACCGCAGGGTGGCCGCGGAGAGTCCGCGCGGCGAGGGTTCCATCGCCATGCTTGAACGGCTCCTGCCGCGCTGGGGCGGCAAGCTGTTCGTCCTGGCGCTTCTGGGGTTCGCGGCCACGGACTTCATGATCACCATCACGCTTTCCGCCGCTGATGCCAGCGCGCACGCCATCGAAAATCCGTTCGCTCCGGACTTCCTGCACGGCCAGGAGGTGGCCATCACGCTGGCGCTGATTGCGGGCCTGGGCATCGTGTTCCTCCGCGGCTTTAAGGAGGCCATCAACGTGGCGGTGGCCCTGGTGGCGGTGTTCCTGCTGCTCAACGCGGTGGTGGTGCTGGTGGGCCTCGCCCATGTCCTCAGCGAGGCCCACGTGGTCACGGACTGGTGGGCGGCGCTCAACCAGCAGCACGGCAATCCGCTGGTGATGATCGGCATCGCCCTGCTGGTGTTCCCCAAGCTGGCACTTGGCCTCTCCGGCTTCGAAACGGGAGTGGCCGTCATGCCGCAGATCCAGGGCGGTCCGGAGGATACCGAAGCGAAGCCGGACGGCCGGATCCGCGGCGCACACAAACTGCTGACTACCGCCGCCCTGATCATGAGCGCGTTCCTGATCGCGTCCAGCTTCATCACCACGTTCCTCATCCCGGCCGCCGAGTTCCAGCCGGGCGGCAAGGCCAACGGTCGCGCCTTGGCCTTCCTCGCCCACCAGTACCTGGGCGACGGTTTCGGGACTGTGTACGACCTCAGCACCATCGCCATCCTCTGGTTCGCCGGCGCCTCCGCCATGGCGGGCCTCCTCAACCTGGTGCCGCGCTACCTTCCGCGTTTTGGCATGGCTCCGGCCTGGACCCGGGCCGTGCGGCCGCTGGTACTGGTGTTCACCGCCGTCGCCTTCCTCATCACGGTGGTGTTCGAGGCCGACGTCGAGGCACAGGGCGGCGCGTACGCCACCGGCGTCCTGGTGTTGATGACCTCCGCGTCCATTGCGGTCACGCTGTCCGCACGGCGCAAGCAGCAACGCGGCCGGACGGCCGCATTCGGTGCGATCGCCGTCGTCTTCACTTACACCACCGTGGCGAACGTGGTGGAGCGCCCCGACGGCCTGAAAATCGCGGCGATGTTCATCCTCGGCATTGTGGCGGTCAGCTTCGTATCCCGCGCCCGGCGGTCCTTCGAGCTTCGTGCCACCCATATCCGGCTGGACGAACGTGCCGTGGAATTCATGGCTGCCAGCGAAGAGGGGCCTATCCGGCTCATCGCGCACGAGCCCAAGCGGCTCAGCGCCGCGCGGTACCGGGCCAAGCTGGAGCACGCCCAGCTGGCCAACCACCTGCCGGCGGACAGCGACGTGATCTTCATCGAGATCCTGGTTGACGACAGTTCGGACTTCGAGCAGGAACTCCTGGTAACAGGGAAGGTCCGGCACGGATTCCGCATCCTCGAAGTCCACAGCAACAACGTGCCCAACACACTGGCGGCCGTCCTGCTGCACCTGCGCGATGTCACGGGCCTGATGCCGCACATCTACTTCCGCTGGACCGAGGGCAATCCGCTGACCAACCTGACGCGGTTCCTGCTGTTCGGGGAGGGCGAGATCGCCCCCGTGACCCGCGAAGTCCTGCGCGAAGCCGAGCCGGACGTCACCCGCCGGCCCTGGGTCCACGTGGGCTGAAGCCGGCCGGCCGTTCAGCCAGCCGTCTCAGCGGCTGGCGGCGGGTACCAGTACCCAGAGCACCTCGACGGCGTCATCCGTGGGGTTGACCCAGGTGTGCGGTTCCCTGCCGGGGAACGTCACGGTGTCGCCGGTTCCGAGCTCGTATTCCTCGTTGGTCAGGATCAGCCGGATGCGGCCCTTGATGACGTGCAGGACATCCACGTCGCAGTCCACGGCATAGAGCTCGGATTCACCGCGGCCGCGGGGTTCGATCACGGCCTGGATGATCTGGACACGCCGTTCCGAGCGTGCAGTCAGCAGGCGTTCAATGATGCCTTCGCCGCCGAGCGAAATCCGCGGGCCCTCGTCCTTCTTGGTGAGGTGCGTTTCCGGTGCGGCAAACAGGTCTCCGATGGAGATCGACAGCACCTGGCACATCGTCACCAGGGATGCCACCGACGGCGATGTCAGGTCGCGTTCCACCCGGCTCAGGAATCCCTTGGTCAGTCCCGTGGCGTCGGCCACCTGCTCGATGGTGAGCCGCTGGGACTGGCGCGCAGCGCGGATGCGCGAACCAATGGCAACGGGAATGTTGCTCGGTTCAACTGGTAGAGCCTTCATTTACGAACCTTTCACAGCCGGCCGCACGGCCCCATTGCTGGAGCCATACTAACGGGATACCCGCCCTGCGGCGCTTCCTTATGACGCGGAACCGGCCATGGTGTCAGCCCGCCTTGACTGTTACGCGCATCACAACATACTCTTTCGGGCAACAAGTGTTGTCTATTAGACAATCAGCTCGTGACCTTCAGGGATCTCTCCCTGCATCCCCCGTTCTATAGCAGCGGAATTCCGGCGCCGGCCAACCGCGCTCCCGCGAACTCCGCCATGCTGCCGACACGCTCCAAGGAGCCCACTTAATGGACGCAAACTTCGTCAACATCGCCATTGTGGTGGTGTACCTGATCGCCATGCTGGCCTTCGGCTGGTGGGGCAAATCCCGCACCAAGAACAACAGCGACTTCCTCGTGGCCGGCCGCAGGCTTGGGCCCTTCCTTTACACAGGAACCATGGCGGCTGTGGTACTCGGCGGCGCCTCGACGGTGGGCGGCGTGGGCCTCGGCTACAAGTTCGGCATCTCCGGCATGTGGCTCGTGGTGGCCATCGGCGCCGGTGTGCTGCTCCTGAGCCTGCTCTTCGCCGGCACCATCCAGAAACTGAAGATCTACACGGTGTCCCAGATGCTGACGCTGCGCTACGGCAGCCGTGCCACCCAGACCTCCGGCATTGTCATGCTGGCCTACACGCTCATGCTGTGCGCCACCTCCACCGGCGCCTACGCCACCATCTTCGTAGTGCTGTTCGGGTGGGACCGCGCCCTGGCCATTGCCATCGGCGGCGCCATCGTCCTGGTGTACTCCACCATCGGCGGCATGTGGTCCATCACCCTTGCGGACCAGGTCCAGTTCGTCATCAAAACCGTGGGCATCTTCTTCCTGATGCTGCCCTTCACGCTCAACGCCGCAGGCGGCCTGGACGGCATCCGCAGCCGGGTCGAGGAGAGCTTCTTCCAGATCGACGGCATCGGCGTCCAGACGATCATCACGTACTTCGTGGTCTACACCCTTGGGCTGCTGATCGGGCAGGACATCTGGCAGCGTGTATTCACCGCCAAAACCCCCAGCGTGGCACGCTGGGGCGGCGCCACGGCCGGCATCTACTGCATCCTCTACGGCGCTGCCGGTGCCCTGATCGGCCTGGGCGCACGCGTCGCCCTCCCCGAGATCGACGTCGCCACAGAGGGCAAGGACGTTGTCTACGCCGAGGTGGCCCAGAGCCTGCTGCCCGTCGGCATCGGCGGCCTGGTGCTCGCCGCGGCCGTTGCAGCCATGATGTCCACCGCTTCCGGAGCCCTGATCGCCGCCGCAACAGTGGCGCGCGCCGACGTGCTTCCCTTCGTTGCCAGCTGGTTCGGCAAGGACATCAACACCGATGACACCGACAACCCCGAGCACGACGTCAAAGCAAACCGCATGTGGGTCCTGGGCCTGGGCATCGTGGCCATTCTCATCGCCATCGTCACCAAGGATGTCGTGGCAGCGCTGACCATCGCCTACGACATCCTGGTGGGCGGACTCCTGGTCGCGATCCTCGGCGGCCTCGTCTGGAAGAGGGGCACTGGCGTGGCGGCTGCGGCGTCCATGGCTGTGGGCACTGTGGTCACGCTCGGCACCATGATCGTCCTGGAGATCAACGCCGCGGCACCGCTGGACGGCGTCTTCGCCAACGAGCCGATCTACTTCGGCCTGCTCGCGTCAGGCCTCGTGTACGTCGCGGTGTCCCTGGCAACCAAGCCGACTGATCCCCGGGTCATGCAGCACTGGCGGGACCGCGTGGCCGGCAAGGCTTCCGACGAAGAACCGGTTCCGGCCCTGGTCGACTAACACCGCACGATTTTATGCACAGCACGAACTGAACACAGCACGACGGCGGTGCCTCCCCTGCGCGGGAGGCACCGCCGTCGTTCGTCAAGGCCGGGTTCGGCGGTCTAACGCCGGGGAGGTGTCATTCGTTTTCCTCCGGCTCCAGGAATTCCTCCCCGCCGAGGGGCACTACGGGTTTCTCGTCGCCCAGGAAATCCTCCTCAGCCAGGGGAACAAGCTGGTCCGCCTCCTCGAGCAGTCCCTCTTCCTCGGTTTCCGCGGCGTCGTCGATGGGCGCGTCCTCGGCGAAGTCATAAGCGGGGTCTGATTCGAGGATGTCCCGGTCCGGCTGGGCGGGGTGTGATCCGGTGGTGTCCATGGTGCAAACCTCCGTGTCTGGTGTGCGGCCAGTCTGGTGATGCGGCCAGTCTGGTGGTGCGGCCAGGGGCCGGTCCGGGGAGGCACCTGCCCTGGCAATCATCACAGCACCGGCACCCCGCGCGGTCAAGGGCCGGTGCACTCGGCTTCGCAGGAACCCCGCGGAAAGGGGCCGTTCCAAGGCCCCGTTTAAGGTCAGCCTAAACTTCCGGGTGAGGAATACCGGCCGAAAATCCGCGGAAAACCGGGGTACGCTGGAGGTGCAATGGGGCCGAACCATGCCCTATCTAGCCCAGGAGTGTTCGTGTCTCAGCACGCTAAATCTGACCGAAACCACGCCCTTCCCGCGCACAGCCCCGCAGCAAGCGCCCCAGCAGCCGGAACCAACGCAGCCACCGCGCCCAGCACGGCCGACATTAAGCGGTGGCGCCAGTACCTCGCAGATGAACGTGCCGAGGCCCGTGTCTACCGCGACCTGGCCCAGAGCCGCCGCGGCGAGGAACGGGACATCCTTCTGGCCCTGGCCGAGGCCGAGCGCCGCCACGAAGCCCACTGGCTCCGGCTCCTCGGCGAGCACGCCGGCAAGCCCCGGCAGGCATCCCTCCGCAGCCAGCTGCTGGGATTCCTGGCCCGCCATTTCGGGTCCGTCTTCGTCCTGGCCCTGGCACAGCGCGCCGAAGGCCGCTCCCCCTACGGTACAGACCCGTCAGCCACACCTGCCATGGTGGCCGACGAACAGATCCACGAGGAAGTGGTCCGCGGGCTGGCCACCCGCGGCCGGAACCGGCTGGCGGGTTCCTTCAGGGCGGCGGTGTTCGGCGCGAATGACGGCCTGGTCAGCAACCTCTCCCTGGTCATGGGCATGGCCGCGTCCGGAGTCGGCAGCCAGGTGGTGCTCCTGAGCGGCGTGGCCGGGCTCCTCGCCGGAGCACTGTCCATGGGCGCCGGCGAGTTCATCTCGGTCCGTTCCCAGCGGGAGCTGCTGGCCGCAACGCGGCCCACGCAGATCACCCTGTCCGCCGCCCCGCGGCTGGACATTGAGCACAACGAACTGCTGCTGGTCTACCTGGCCCGCGGCATGTCGCGGGAAGCCGCCGAACACCGTGTGGCGGAACGGATGGGACTGCTGGCCTGCGACTGCGATCCCAGCCTGTCGCTCCAGCCCGAACTCCCCGACGCCGAGGACCGGCATGAGGCGGTGGGCACCGCCTGGAGTGCTGCGGCGTCGAGCTTCTGCTTCTTCGCCTCCGGCGCCGTCATTCCCATCATCCCGTTCCTGCTTGGCATGACCGGTGTCGCGGCGCTGGTGGTTTCCGCCGTCCTGGTAGGCATGGCACTTTTGGTGACCGGCGGCGTCGTGGGCCTGCTGTCCGGCACCTCCCCGACCAGCCGCGGTTTCCGGCAGCTGGCCATCGGCATGGGGGCCGCCGCCGTCACCTACCTCCTGGGAATGGCCTTCGGCGCCGTGGTCGCTTAGTGGAAGATCCGCAACCGCGGCAGCGCCGGGCGCGTCATGCCGGCGGGCCGGGCGGTGTTGCCCGGATCCTGCGAACGGCGGCGCTTACCGCCCTGATCGCCGCGGCGGCCTTTACGGCGGCCGGCCTCTTCTACGGTGATCCCCGCTTTGTGGGGCTGTTCCAGCTCCGTAATACCGCCGTCCCGAACGGACAGGCCGAGGACCAGCACCCGGGAACAGCCCCGGAAGGAGTCAGTTCGGACGCGCCTCCTCCCGGGCTGGAGGAAGCGGACTCGCCGCTGGGAGCAGCGGATGAGCCGCCCATCGCCAGTGACTCCTTCAAGTTCCTGGCCATCAACGACGACGGCTCGCCCGTAGGATATTCGCCCTGCCGCCCGTTGCACTACGTCGTCAACGGCGGCCAGGCTCCCCCGGGATCCGAAGATCTCGTGGAAGAAGCCATCGGCACGATTTCCCGCGCCACCGGTATCCGGTTCATCAACGACGGACCCTCGGCCGAGGCGCCTGTCGAGGACCGCGACCCCTACCAGCCTGAAACATACGGCGAGCGCTGGGCGCCGCTCCTCATCTCATGGACCACCCCGGACACGGCCCCCAAGCTGAAGGGGCAGGTGATCGGCACCGGGGGAAGCACGCACTACAGCTTCGACGGCGGTCCGAAGACGTTCGTCACGGGAAGCCTGGACCTTGACGCCCCGCAGATCGCCCTCGAACTCGAGCGGCCGCAAGGTTCCGCTTACGCCACCGCCGTCATCCTGCACGAACTGGCCCATGTGATGGGGCTGGAACACGTCGATGATCCGCTGCAGCTGATGTACCCCGAGATCGGCACGCCGGACGGCCTCGCCGCCGGCGACCTCAACGGCCTCTACCAGCTGGGCAAGACCGCCTGCCGCAAGGACCTTTAGCCCGGCGCTGCCGGTCCCGCCCCTTGGCGCGACACCACAGCGAGGGCTTCCTCCACCGTCTCCACCAGGAAGATCCTGTCCTCCATGGCGTTGCCCTCCGCCAGGCTCTGGAGCAACGGCCACGCCGGATAGCGGCGCTGCCAGTGTTCACGGCCCACCAGGACCATGGGCCTGATGGTTTCGGAAGCTCCGTAGTAGTTCTCGCACGCGTCCTGGAAGATTTCCTGCAGGGTTCCGGCGGACCCCGGCAGGAAGATCACACCTCCGTCGCACAACTCCAGCAGGATCGCCTCCCGGATGGCGTTGGCGAAATATTTTGCGATGTGGGTGGCGAAATAGTTGGGGGGCTCGTGGCCGTAGAACCAGGTGGGAACCCCCAGCGACGGCGTCCCGTCCGGATGGCGTTCGACGACGGCGGCGGCCGTGCGCGCCCACGCGGACACCGAGGGCCGGAACCCCGGCACGGCTTCCAGTTCCGCCAACGCCGCGTGGAAGTCCGCATCCGGCAGTTCGCTGAGGTAGGCGCCCATGTTGGCGGCTTCCATTGCCCCCGGCCCGCCGCCCGTGGCCACCACACGGCCGCTCCTGGCTAAAAGCCTCCCGGCGATGGCCGCCTCCTCGAAGGCCGGAGTGCCCCGCCTCGCGGTATGGCCGCCCATCACTCCCACCATCGGGCGGCCGCGGCACAGCTCGGAGCGGGTCAGCTCGTCCAGGGCGTCGCCGATCGAGTGGTCATGCAGGGCAGCGGCGAGCGTGGAGTCCAGCCGGTGCCGCTGGCCGGGCCTGATGCTCCACTGGTAGATCCGGGCGTCCAGCGTTGATTCGTACCGGCCGCCCGGCGGACCGAAGTAGAGTTCCTGCGGCGAGTAGAGCTGTCCCCGGTACGGATTAAAGGGCACGGTTTCCAGCTTGGGGAAGATGAGCGCGCCCCGGCTGCGAAGCGCATCCTCCACGCCGTCGTCGAAGGTGCACCCCAGGAAGATGGCACCCTGCGCGTCCATCGCTTCCAGCGGAGCGGCCCGGCCGCGAAGGTCCAGGGACTGAGCGTGCCAGCCCTGCATGCTGCGGACGCCCGCTTTCACCAGCCGGTCAAAACTGTCCAGGCTTTCAACCTCAAGGGTTCTGGGACTGGGGCTCAGGCTGCGGGCGGCGTTCATGCTGCCAGCCTAGTCCGCGGCAAACACAGAGGGGTGCCCCCGGCGGAACTCGCCGGGGGCACCCCTCTGTTGTGCGACTGGCCTTCGGTCAGCTGACCTGCAGTCCGCCGTTGATGTCGTACGTGGCAGCGGTGATGTAGCCGGAATCCTGGCCGAGCAGGAAGGAGATCAAGGCAGCGACTTCCTCACGGGTGCCTACCCGCCCCATCATGATGCCTTCGGACATCTGAGCCTTGCGCTCCTCAGTCAGGGTGCCGCCCATGATGTCGGTATCGATGGGGCCCGGTGCAATCGCGTTGACAGTGACGCCGAATTCGCCCACTTCACGGGCCAGGGCCCGGGTGAAGCCGATGATTCCGGCCTTCGACGCGCTGTACGCCACCTTGGAGTAGGTTCCTCCGCCGCGCTGGGCCGAAATCGAGGAGATGCTCACGATGCGTCCGAGCTTGCGCTCGATCATGCCTTTCAGCACACGCTGGGACACGATGAAGGTTCCGCGCATGTTGATGGCGAAAACCTTGTCCCATTCCTCCACCGTGGTCTCCATGAACGTGGTGGGCGAACTGATGCCCGCAAGGTTCGCGAGGGCGACGATCGGCGGCAGCGTCTCTTCGATTTCGCTGATCGCGCGGTCCACCGAGACGGCGTCGGAAACATCGGCACCCACACCGATTGCCTTCACGGCGCGGTTGGAGCCGATCTCCGCGGCGGCGGCCTTGGCGTCCTCGGCGTTGATGTCCAGGATGGCGATGGACCAGCCTTCGCTGGCCATCCGGTCCGCGGCTGCGCGGCCGATGCCGCGGGCGGAGGCTGCCCCGGTCAGTACGACGGTGCGTTCGGCGGGAAATGTGGTGGTTGTCATGGTGTATCTTTCGTCAGGATTCGTCGGTGTTCGGTAGATCAGGAGGGGACTTTGCCGGTGTTCACTTCCACGGCTGCTGCGGCCGCAACGGCGGGATCCAGGGCGGCGTCACCTTCAGGCCGCTTCCGGGCATAGAAGTAAGTGGCCACGGCGGTCACACACAGGCAGAAGGACAGGAAGAGCAGGCCACTCTGGTTGTTGCCGGTAGCGTCCTTGAGCAGGCCGACGGCGTAGGGAGCCACGAAGCCGCCGAGGTTGCCCAGGGAGTTGACCAGCGCCAGCCCGGATGCAGCGGCTGCGCCGGTGAGCGCCGCGGACGGCATGGACAGGAACGGGGCGATGGCGCCGTAGATCCCCATGGCGGAGGCAGTGAGGGCGATCAGGGCAAGGATGGGGTTGACCGGGAGCAGGTAGCCCGCTGCGAGCAGGCCCATGCCGGCCAGGACCATGCTGACGGAAGTGTGCCAGGCACGCTTGCCGGTACGGTCCGCCCGCTTGCTCCAGAAGTAAACAAAGACCGCTGCGATGGAGTACGGAATGAGGACGATGAAGCCCACCTCGGCGGTGGAGAACTTGCCCAGGGCAGCCACAATGGTGGGCATCCAGAGGCCCAGGCCGTAGATACCGCAGACCAGGCCGAAGTACAGTGCCGAGTAGATGAGGGTGCGCTTGTCCTTGAGGCCGGCCAGGAAGTTGTGGTTTCCGCCCTTGGATTTGGCGGCAAGCTCGGCTTCCATGGTGGTGGCCAGCCATTCGCGCTCTTCAGTGTTGAGCCATTTGGCATCCCGGGGACGGTCGGTCATCAGGATCGGGGTCAGCAGGCCAAGCAGGATGGCGGGGATGCCCTCGATGATGTAAAGCCACTGCCAGCCGTGCAGGCCCATGATGCCGTCCATCTGCAGCAGCAGGCCGGATACGGGGGCGCCAAGGGCATTGGAAATCGGCTGGGCCAGGATGAAGATACCCAGGACCGTGACGCGCTGGGCAGCAGGGAACCACAGGGTCAGGTAGAAGAGGATCGCGGGGAAGAACCCGGCCTCGGCCGCACCCAGGAGGAACCGGATGATGTAGTAGGTGCTTTCTCCGTTAACCAGGGCCATGGCCGTGGCGAAGATGCCCCAGGTGATGAGGATCCGGGCGAGCCATTTGCGTGCGCCGAAGCGGTACATTCCGGCGTTGCTCGGAACTTCCAGCAGCGCGTAGCCGAGGAAGAAGATACCAGCGCCAAGACCGTAGGCTGCGGCGCTGAGGCCGATGTCCTCGCTCATGGTGAGCTTGGCGAAGCCCACGTTGTTGCGGTCTAGGTAGGCAACGAAGTAGAGCAGGACGATCAGCGGCATAACGCGGCGGCGAACCTTGCGGAGCGTGCGTTCGCCGAGCTCGCCGAGTCCTGCGGACTGCATGGAGAGTGAAGTCATCATCGACCTTCTATCTGGCGGAGGCGGCACCTGGACGGCGACGCGATCCGATGGAAATGGGGGGAATTCCGCCGGCTGACTATTGGAGTCTGATGTCTGACATCTGACGGAAGAACATGAGAAAGATCATAGAAGCGTGATCCGGGTTACGTCAAGCCCTGCACGATGGGGCGCTGCGCCCAAGCCGTGCGTCAGGGCTGGGAGTGGTGGACGTAGCGCTCGTAGTCGCGGTAGGTCTGGTCCATGTGGTCGTCCATGGCGCGCCGGGACAGTTCCGCATCGCCGCTGAGGATGCTGTCCATGACCTTCTGGTGATACTCGATGGCGTGCAGCTGGATCTCGGGCACGGCCGAGGTTTCCCGCCGGGTCATGTAGAGCAACTGACCCAGCTGCGCGAACAGGGCACGGACAAACGGGTTGCCGGAGGCCTTCAGCACGGCGTCATGGAAGGCGATGTCAGCCTCCACAAAGCGGTCCAGGTCCCCGGACTCGTGGAAACGCTTCATGTCCGCGATGCACTCCCGCATCTGTTCCGCGTGCTCGGGGGTATGCCGCTTGGCAGCCAGGGAAGCCGCGCCGGTTTCCACCATGCGCCGCATCTCGATCAGCCCCACGGACACCTGGTCCGCGCCGTTGCCGTGGGAGGCAGCCTTGAAGATCGCATCCAGCCCGGTCCAGTTGTCCGAAGGATTGACGAAGGTTCCGCGGCCGCTTTTCACGTAAAGGATGTTTTGCGCCCTCAGCGCCTTGAGTGCCTCGCGGACGGTCAGCCTGCTGACGTCGTAGGCTTTCGCGATGTCGGCTTCAGGCGGGATGGCATCGTGCGGCTTCAGCTTGCCGTCGAGGATGTCATTGAGCAGGCCGTCGACGAGGTCGTCAACGAGTGTCCTGCGGCCCATCCTGGCTCCTGCCGTCGGTCTTGCCCCTTGCTGCGGGTCCCTTCAACATTACTGTCGAATGCGTCCCGGATCAGCATCGCGGCCCGAACCGGCGACATACTGGTCAAGCTTCGCCAGGGTGGCCTCCAAATTGGCGGGATGGCGGCGCAGGTAGCCGGCCAGCCGGAGCAGGGACTTCCCGCGGACGTACCGGGCGTCCCACTCTTCCGTGACCATCGTGCCAGGATTTCCCGCGGCGTCGGTGGAGGGTTCCAGCACGTAGCGCCAGACGTGGCCGAAGAAGTGCCGCCAGGCGATGCGCCTGCCTTCCTCGAACTCGCAGACCGTATTGAGGATCTTGTAATCCACCATGATGTTCATCTCCATGCCGAACCTGGCGCCGGCGGACAGCCGCTCCGGGCCCCGCGGCTGCGCCGATTTCACGGTGTCCGACCCGTCAATTACGCTGTGCAGGGCGGGGGTTGCAAGGACCTCGAAAATGGCCTCGGGGCCTGCCGCGATGAAACGCTGGCGGGACACAAGGTATCTACTGTTCATCCGGCAAGCCTAACCGTTTGTGCTGTTGCAGAATGAGTCATGCGCATTCCTCCCCTGCCCGCTCAGGAACGCCCCCGAATCGGAATTCCCGTCCGCCTCAGCAGCTCCCGGGACCCCGACCCGCGGGTCGGGGAAGCCAATGAGCTGTTCGGCTACATTGTGGACCTGGTCCGCGACGGCGGCGGGGAGCCGGTGCTCCTCACTGACGGGTCCGACGCCCAAGGTTCAGGCACGACGGATTCCGACGGCGGCCGGCTGGCCGAAACGCTCAAGGCGCTCGACGGCGTCGTCCTTCCCGGCGGCGGAGACCTGGACCCCCGCCTCTACGGCGAGAAGCAGGGCCCGCAGTGCTACGACGTCAATCCTGCGCAGGACGCACTGGACCTGGCTGTGGCGCGGGGGGCCATCGAGGAAGGCCTGCCGCTGCTCGGGATCTGCCGCGGACACCAGCTCCTTAACGTCCTCTATGGCGGAACGCTGGTGCAGGACATGGCAGCCGGTCCCGTAACGCACCACCAGCCGGCCCCGGGCGAGGGACCGTGGGCCTGGCACGACGTGGACATCATTCCCGGTTCCAAGGTGGGCCTCCTCTACGGCGCGGCAGGGACTCCGGAAGGGCTCACGGTCAAGATCGCCTCCGGCCATCACCAGGCCGTTGCCCGGGTTGCCGACGGACTCATGGTGACGGCCGTTGCCGGCGACGGCACGGTGGAAGCACTGGAGGACCCCGCACGCTGGGTGGCGTCCGTTCAATGGCATCCCGAAGTCCTGGAGCTCCCGGCCGATGAACGCGTGGCACCCTTTCGGGCGTTCGTGGAGGCCTGCTATTATCGTCAAAAAGGCAGTATGTCCTATCAAGAGAACATACGCTGACATACGCGGGCTCACCGGCACCCCGGAGCTCGCGGAGCACAAGGGAGCGCTCAGTGGCGAATCAACTTAATCTCAGCATCGACCGCTCTTCACCGGTGCCCCTCTACCACCAGGTGGTCCAGGGCATCGAGTCCGCCATCCACACCGGACTACTCCCCCCGGGCAGCCGGCTGGACAACGAAATCGACCTCGCGGCACAGCTCAACCTGTCCCGGCCCACCATGCGCAAGGCCATGGACGAACTGGTGCGCTCAGGCCTCCTGGTGCGCAAGCGCGGCGTGGGGACCCAGGTGGTTTCCAGCCAGGTCCGCAGGCCGCTGGAGCTCTCGAGCCTCTACGACGACCTCACCAATAACGGGAGCAAGCCCACCACCGAGGTGCTCAGCTTTTCCCATATCGAGGCCGATGCCGCCACCCGTGAAGCCCTCCAGCTTCCCGCCGGCGCCAAGGTCTACCACTTCACCAGGCTGCGCAAGGTGGGCGGCAAGCCGCTGGCCCTGATGGAAAACTGGGTCCGGGACGACATCACCCCGATCGACGAAGCCCAGCTCGCCGCCCAGGGCCTGTACGCGATCCTGCGCAACGGCGGCGTGAATTTCCGGCTGGCCTCGCAGCGCATCGGCGCCATGGTGGCCAACGACTACCAGGCTCCGCTGCTGGACACCGAGCCCGGCCTGGCGCTGGTGACCATGGAACGCACCGCCGTGGACGACACCGGACGCATGGTTGAGACCGGCCACCACGTCTACCGCGGCGACTCGTACAGCTTTGAAATGACCCTTGTCCAGCGTTAGGCGCCAGCGCTAACCGCTGCGGCAGCAAGCACTTAAACGAAAGAACAAAATCTATGGCCAACTGGGTATATCCGCTGGGTTCCGCTGCCGACGGCAAGTGGGACGTCTCCCTGGGAACTTCAGACTCCGCCGTCGAGGTGGACGGCTGGGCCCACACCGGGCTCAAGGTCGCGACGCTGGCGGCGGGCGCCGCCGTCGAACTTCCTGCCGCCGGCGAGGAACGCATTGTGGTTCCGCTCAACGGTTCCTTCACCGCCACCGTTGACGGTCAGGACTACAGGCTGGCCGGCAGGGCCAGCGTCTTCCACGGCCCCAGCGACGTCCTGTACACCGGCACGGACAAGGCCGTCACCATCAGCTCGGCCGACGGCGGCAGGGTTGCGGTGGCCACGGCACCGGCGAAGACCTCCTACCCCACCCGGCTCGTGACGGCCGCCGAGACCCCCGTGGAACTGCGGGGTGCCGGCAACTGCTCCCGCCAGGTCCACAACTTCGGCACCCCCGCGGCGCTGGAAGCGGACCGTTTCATCGTTTGCGAAGTCATCACCCCGGCAGGCAACTGGTCCTCCTACCCCCCGCACAAGCATGACGAGGAAAAGGACGGCGAAACCAGCCTCGAGGAAATCTACTACTTCGAGACCCGTGTGGCACCGGACGGCCCGGCGGCCGCGGCCGGTTCCGGAGCGCAAAGTGACGCCATCGGCTACCAGCGCGTGTACGCCTCTGACGAGCGGCCCATCGACGTCTCGGCCGAGGTCCGCACCGGCGACGTCGTGCTGGTTCCCTACGGCTGGCACGGGCCGGCGATGGCAGCCCCGGGCTACGACCTGTACTACCTGAACGTGATGGCCGGGCCCGGACCCGTGCGGGACTGGCTCATCAGCGATGACCCTCACCACGGCTGGATCCGCCAGACGTGGGAAGGCCAGGACGTGGACCCGAGGCTGCCGTTCGGAGCGTAGGCAGTCTCCGCTACCCGGCAGCACGCCAGAAGCCCCTGACCGATGGTCAGGGGCTTCGTCGTTGCCGGTGGGCGGCGTTTTGGAACGGGGTTTAGCGGGCCACTTTCTGGGCCACGCGCACCGGCACACCGGTGGCCAGGGATTCCTGGGCGGCGTCCGCAACGCGGGATGCAGCCACGGCGTCTTCCGGGGTGCACGGGTTATCCCGGCGGCCCAGGATGAGCTCCACGAAGGCTTCCATCTCGGAGCGGTACGCCTGGTCGAACCGTTCGGCGAAGGTCCTGTGCGGCTCGCCCGAGGGGAAACCGACGCCGGCTTCGGCGGATGCCATCGCCGTTTTGTCATCCAGCCCCACCATCAGCGAACGGCGCGAACCCTGGATTTCAAGCCGGACGTCATGCCCGGCCCCGTTGTACCGGGAGGCGGAGACGGTCCCCACCGTACCGTCGTCGAACGTCACCAGCGCAAGGGCCGTGTCAACGTCCCCCACCTCGCCGATGGCGGGGTCGCCGTTGTTGGAGCCCCTGGCGTACACCTCGACGATTTCCCGGCCGGTGAGCCATCGCAGGATGTCGAAATCATGGACGGAGCAGTCCCGGAAGAGGCCGCCGGAGCTGGCCAGGAACTCCACGGGCGGCGGTGCCATGTCGCAGGTGACGGCCCGGAGCGAGTGGATCCAGCCCAGTTCGCCCGCCTGGTAGGCCCGCCGGGCTTCCAGGTAGCCGGCGTCGAAGCGGCGCTGATGGCCGATCTGCACCACACCCTGCCTGTCCCGGATGTAATCCAGCACCGGCATTGCGTCCGCCACGTTCAGGGCCACCGGTTTCTCGCAGAAAACCGGGATCCCGGCATCCACACCTGCCCTGATCAGTTCCGGGTGGGTTGCCGTGCCGGTGGCAATGACCAGTCCGTCCAGCCCGGAGTCCAGAAGCGCTTCCACCGACGGCAGGAATTCGGCGCCGAGTCCGGCCGCGACGGTCCGCGCGTGGTCTGCGGCCACGTCCGTGAGCCGGAGACGGACATTGATGCCTTCCGGATTGAGCACCCCGTTCAGCGCGGCGATGTTGTTGGCGTGCATGACGCCGATCCGCCCGACTCCGACGAGGCCCAGAATGACATCCTTCATGGTTTCTCCTGCGCATCAACGGTAAATGCCGTCCGGAAGGCATCCAGCGCCGCGGCACTGTCACCCTTGGCCCAGGCTTCCATGCCAACGGTGCCTTCGTAGCCGGCATCGGCGAGCGCCCGGGCCACCGCAGAATAGTTGATCTCCCCGGTCCCGGGTTCACAGCGGCCCGGGACATCCGCCACCTGGATCTCGCCGATATACGGCAGTGCCGTCCGCACCAGCTCGATGAGGTTCCCCTCCCCCAGCTGTGCATGGTACAGATCCAGCATCAGTTTGGCGTGGGGGTGCCCGGCAGCCTCCACGAGGGCCAGGGTGTCCTTGCCGCGGGCCAGCGGGATGCCTGGGTGGTCCAGGATGGTGTTGAGGTTTTCGAGGCAGAAGGTCACCCCGTGTTTCTCGCCGAGCTTCCCCAGCCGTTCCATGGTCCGGGCACCGGTGATCCACATCTGGCCTGTGGACCGGTATACCGGACGCGCAGCATGGCCGTCGATTAGCTCCGCCGGGTGCACCACCATGCGGCTGACACCCAGCTCCAAGGCCGTCGGGATCAGCGACTCGGCCGTCCGCACCACGTCATCGGCCGTGTCCGGATCCACCAGGCTGCCTGAGATGTATCCCGTCATGGAGGAAAACACCGCTCCGGTGGCCTTGAGCGCGTTGATGTCCTTGCTCCGCGAATCCCACAGCTCCACATCAAAACCGGCCTCGTGGAGGCGGCGCACGCGTTCCACGAACGGAAGGTCCGTAAAGACCATTTCGGCGCAGACTGCCAGCCGCATCAGGCCCCGGCCTTGCTGCCAGATGCTGCTGCCAGCCCTGCGACTGCCACCGGGGCGCCCTGCTTGACTGACTCGATGCAGGCCAGCGCCATGGCCAGCGCCCGCCTGGCGTCGGCGGCGCCGGGGGTGAGGGTCACGTCGGACGATGACGACGGCACGCCGTCGCGCTGTGCACGCACCACGTCGGCGAAGTCGGCCAGTTCGTCCGTGTAGGCCTGCCGGAAGAGTTCAACATTGAGCCTCGGTGTATCGGCGGACATGCCTTCGGCGGTGTAGCGGCGGGCAGCGGTTTCCGTGGCGCGGCCCGCCTGGACCATTCCCTTGGAGCCGAAGACCTCGCCGCGGATGTCGTAGCCGTACAGCGCGCTGAAGTTGGCTTCCGCTACGGCAATGGCTCCGTTGCTGTAGCGGATGGTCACCACTGCCGTGTCCAGGAAGCCTTGGTCCCGCAGGCCGGGCTCCACCAGTGCGTCCGCAACAGCATAGACCTCCACGGGCTCAGCGCCTTCATTGAACCAGTTGAGGGTGTCGAAGTCGTGGATGAGGGTTTCGAGGAAGATCGTCCACGCCGGAACCCGGGCGGCGTTGGGGATGCTCCCGTTCCCGGGGTCCCGGGTCAGCGAACGCAGGAGCTGCGGTGTTCCGGCGACGCCGGCTGCAAGGTCTTTCTTGGCAGCCTGGAAATCCTCCGCATACCGGCGGTTGAACCCGATCTGGAAGTGTACGCCGGCCGCATCCACTGCAGCGAGGGCGCCGTCCAGCTCCTCAAGTCCCTGACCGGCCGGCTTCTCGCAAAAGATGTGTTTTCCGGCGGCAGCCGCCTGCGCGATGAAGGAGGAATGGAACCTGACCGGGCTCGCGATGATCACCGCGTCGATCTCCGGGTCCGCCAGGATGTCCTCGGCGTTGGGGGTCACTTTGGCTGTGCCCAGGGAACGGGCCAACGCCTCCGCAGCTTCAACGTTCGGGTCGGCGATGGCTGCAAGGACGGCGCCCGGCACGCGGCGGGCGATGCTCTCGGCATGGAACGCTCCCATCCAGCCGGAGCCGATGAGTCCGATCCGCACCGGGGCCGGGACTCCGGCGGGGTTTTGGGTGATGTAGGCCAAGGGATGGTCCTTTCGATGGGTGTGACGGCTCGCGGAGCCGCCCAGGTCGTAACGGTGCCAACAGCATCGCGGAGCAGGGCAGGGCCCGGCGCGGGCTGACCCTGCTCCATTCGCGGCGTCAGCTGCTGTAGGCCTTGCCGGTGGTCTGCGCCACGTCTGCCACTTCGCCCTTGACTTCCTTGACGACGTCGCCGTGGCCGCCGATCTGTTCGAGTTCGTGGGCGAGTTCGGCGAGCTCGGCACCGCCGGCCATCTGGGCGGTGAGCTCGTCGAGGGTGATGTCCTTCTTTTCGTAGTAGCCGATCGACTTGCCGCGCTTGAGCAGCAGGAACCGGTCACCGACGGGGAAGGCGTGGTGCGGGTTGTGGGTGATGAAGATGACGCCCAGGCCGCGGTCGCGGGCCTGCAGGATGTAGCGCAGCACCACGCCGGACTGCTTCACGCCGAGGGCCGCCGTCGGCTCGTCGAGGATCAACACCTTGGCGCCGAAGTAGACGGCACGGGCAATGGCGACACACTGGCGTTCACCGCCCGAGAGCTGGCCGATCGGCTGCTCCACGTCGCGGAGGTCGATGCCCATCTCGGCGAGTTCATGCTTGGTGATGTCCTTCATCTTCTGGACATCCAGGCTCTTGAACGGGCCGAAGCCGGAGGTCAGTTCGGAGCCGAGGAAGAAGTTCCGCCAGATGGGCATCAGCGGCACCACGGCGAGGTCCTGGTACACCGTGGCAATGCCGACGTCGAGGGCGTCGCGCGGGGAGGTGAACTTCCGCTCCTCGCCCATGACCTTCAGGACGCCCTCGTCGTGCTGATGCAGGCCTGCGATGATCTTGATCAGCGTTGACTTGCCGGCGCCGTTGTCGCCAAGGACGCAGGTGACGCGGCCGTTGTCCACGGCCATGGTCACATCGGTGAGCGCGACGATGTTGCCGTAGTGCTTGCCGACCTTGTCCAGCGAGAGCAGGTGCACCGGGGTGTGGGTCAGCGGATCGGTTTCGTTCTGGAGGAGCGTCTTCTGGTCGATCTGTTTGGCATTCATTTCTCCGGCCCCTTTACTTGAGCTCTGCTCGGCGCTTGACGATCAGGTTGACGATGGTGGCCAGCAGCAGCATCAGGCCGAGGAAGAACTTGAACCAGTCCGGGTTCCACTGCGCGTAGACGATGCCCTTGTTGGCCATGCCGAAGATGAAGGCGCCGATCGCGCCGCCCACGGCCGAGCCGTACCCGCCGGTGAGGAGGCAGCCGCCGATGACAGCGGCGATGATGTAGAGGAATTCGTTGCCCACGCCTTCGCCGGACTGCACGGAGTCGAAGGCGAAAAGGTTGTGCATGCCCAGGACCCAGCCGCAGAAGCCCACGGCCATGAACAGACCGATCTTGGTCTTGGTGACCGGCACACCCACGGCACGGGCGGCGTTGGCGTCGCCGCCGGAGGCGAAGATCCAGTTGCCCACCTTGGTACGCAGCAGCACCCAGGAGGCCACCGCCACGAGGATGATCCAGAAGAACACGGTGATCTTCACTTCCACGCCGGCGATGTTCACCGACGAGGCGAAGACGGCGCGCGCTGAGGCAAAGCCGTCCATTTGGGCGATCGAGGGTGAGGAGACACCGTTGGAGATCATCCGGGTAAGTGCAAGGTTCAGGCCGGTCAGCATCAGGAAGGTGGCCAGGGTGACGATGAAGCTGGGCAGCTTGGTCTTCACCAGGATCCAGCCGTTGACGAAACCGATGCCGAGTGAGACCACCAGGGCCAGGGCCACACCCACCCAGACGTTGAGTGAGAAGTACCACGCGAACATGGAGGCGGTCAGGGCCGAGCTGATGACGGCAACACCGGTGGAAAGGTCGAACTCGCCACCGATCATGAGCAGGGAAACACCCACAGCCATGATGCCGATGGTGGAGGAGCCGTACAGCACAGTGGCGAACGAGCTCGGCTGGATAAAGGTTGAGGAAACGACTGAGAAGAAAACGAACAGGACAATGGCACCCACCAGGGCGCCGACTTCGGGCCGCCCCAGCAGCTTTTGGAACGGACTGCGGCGGCCGACCCGCTCATCCGGCGCCAGCGGTGCCGGCTTGGCTAACGTCTGTGTCATGGAAAACTCCTTGTTGGTCCGGCGGCGGGAGGACCGGAACCCGGCCTCCCGCTGCCGGGGATGCCTGCTGGTTAGCGGACGCCCTGCTGGGCGAATTTGAGGACATCGGCGGCGGATTCCTTGTCCACGACGGTGGGGCCGGTGAGGACAGGCTGGCCGCCGCCGAGCTCGAAGCCGCCGCGGTTGTACTGCCACAGGGCGTCGATGGAGCCGTAACCCTGCAGCCAGGGCTGCTGGTCCACGGTGAACAGGACGGTTCCGTCAACGATCTTCTGGGCGAGGTCGGCATTCATGTCGAACGACGCGGCCTTCGCGGAGCTACCGGAGTCCGTGATGGACTTAAGGGCCGTCAGGGTGATGGGGGCGCCGAGGCCGATGATGGCGTCGGCCTCCTTGGTAGCCTGCAGTTTGGCCGTGATGGTGGAAGCAACTTCCGTCATGTCGCGGCCGTTGACGTAGAGGATCTCCGTGCCGGCAACCTTCGCCTTGACACCCGCGCAACGGGCCTCGAGGCCAACGTGGCCCTGTTCCTGGATGATGCAGATGGGGTGTTTGAAGTTCTGCGAAGCCAGTTTCTCGCCTACCGCCTGGCCGGCGAGCTGCTCGTTCGAGCCGAAGTGCGTAAAAGCGCCAAGCTGTGATGAAACGGATTCACCGGCGTTGAGGCTGACTACGGGGATGCCGGCGTCGGTTGCCTTCTTCAGGGCGTCCTTCAAGGCGTCGGGCTTGGCAAGTGTGACGGCGATGCCGTCCACTTTCTGGTCCACGGCCTGCTCTATCAGCTGGGCCTGGCGGCCGCCTTCCGGATCCGAGGTGTAAAGCAGCTCCACGTTGTCCTTGGCGGCAGCTTCCTCCGCCCCCTTGCGGACGATGTCCCAGAACGTGTCGCCGGCTGCAGCGTGGGTGATGAGGGCGATCTTGATCCGGTCCGTTGTGGCGACCTGGCCGCCGCCTGCGCCGCCGCCGGCCTCGGTGGGCCTGCCGCCGCTGCTGGAACACGCGCTCAGCGCCATCATCGGCACTACTGCCGCAATCAAAGCCGCCTTGCGCCAAGAAAAGTTAGCCACCTTAATCTCCTTTGATCTCAGTTTCCGGGCTGCCACTCTGCAGCCGCCGGAGCACTGTCTACCTCGATCATGGTGATTCACCTCACTAAAGTCAATAGTTTGTCCTGACATTAGGATGTTTTTACTTGAAATCACCTTTGATGGCCCAAAAAATGCCGGGGATGACGGCCTTAGCCACCATCCCCGGCATTTCAATCAGGCCGGCGTTAGCCGACCACGGCGGGCGCCTCGGTCACGGCGAAGGGGGAGCCTGCCGCCGTCGTACGCTCTCCGCCATGCCGCTTGGCCTTGGCAGCGGCGAAGGCCATGACGCCGAGGCCAAGGAGGGTGATTGCCGCGCCGGCCCAGATCGGCGAGGTGTAGCCGAGCCCTGCAGTGATGGTCACGCCGCCGAGCCAGGCGCCGAGGGCGTTGCCGACATTGAAGGCGCCGATGTTGGCGCCGGAGGCCAGGGTGGGGGCGCTGCTGGCGTACTTCATCACCCGCATCTGCAGGCCAGGGACGGTGGCGAAGCCGAAGCCGCCCATCAGGACGAGGGAGGCGATGGTGAGGAGCTGGTTGCCGGCCGTCAGGGCGAATGCCACCAGGATCACCACCAGTGCAGCAAGGACAACCAGCAGCGTGCGGTCCACGTTGCGGTCCGCTGCCTTCCCGCCCAAGGTGTTGCCAATGAACAGCCCCACACCGAAGAGGATCAGGAGCCAGGGCACGGTGGAGGCCGCAAACCCGGTGACCTCGGTGAGGGTGAAGGCGATGTAGGTGAAGGCACCGAACATGCCGCCGTAGCCGAGGACGGTCACAAGGATCGAGAGCCAGACCTGGCCGGACCGGAAGGCGCGCAGTTCACCGCGGAGCCCGCCGGAGGATGCCTGGGCGTCGGCGTCACCATGACCAGCCCTGGGCACCAGCGTCAGGATGCCGATCAGGGCAAGGACGCCGATGCCCGTGATGGCCCAGAAGGTGGCCCGCCAGCCGGCTGCCTGACCGAGCATGGTGCCAAAGGGGACACCGAGAACATTGGCCGCCGTGAGGCCGGTGAACATGATGGCAATCGCGCCGGCTTTCTTGGTGGGCGCCACCATATCCGCGGCCACCACGGCCCCGATGCCGAAGAACGCACCATGTGAAAGGGCAGCCACGATCCGGCCGATCATCATCATCGAATAGTCGGGGGCGGTGGCCGATACCAGGTTGCCGGCGATGAACAGCACCAGCAGGACGGCAAGCACCGGCTTGCGCTCGAAGCGCGTCACCGCCGCGGTGAGCAGCAGGGCACCGACGACGACGGCCAGGGCATAGCCGGAGATCAGCCAGCCGGCCGCGGCCTCGCTGACGCGGAAGTCGGCAGCAACCTCGGGCAGCAGGCCCATGATCACGAACTCGGTGAGTCCGATTCCGAACCCGCCGAGGGCGAGGGCTAACAGGCCAATGGGCATGGCAAAGCTCCTTCAAAGACTGTACGGAATGGGGTAGGGCGCGTAAGCTATTAGTTGCAGACGCGTTATTTATTGTTGCACAAGCAGATACAACGCGCAAGCAACTATTATTTGTTGTGCCCTGTTTCATATCCGCGGGGTACGCGATTCGAAGGGAAGTACACGATGGGCATCAGGGACGACGCCGTTGAAGTCCGCGCGCAGGGGTGGCGGACCCTCGCCGCCTTGCACGGCCTGATCGAGTCCGAGCTGGAACGCTCCCTGCAGGCCGAAGCCCAGTTGTCCGTCGTCGAGTACACCGTGCTCGACGCCCTGAGCCGGCAGGACGGCTGGCACATGCGCATGCAGCAGTTGGCCCGCGCTACCGCGCTGAGCGCCAGCGCCACCACGCGGCTGGTCAACAGGCTCGAGGACCGCGGCCTGCTCACGCGCATCCTGTGCGCGGATGACCGCCGCGGCATTTACACGGAACTGACGGAGAACGGCATCAGGCTGCTCGACGAGGCACGGCCCGCCCACGACGCCACGCTGGAACGGGCCCTCGCCGAAGCGCAGGAGATCCCCGAACTGGCCCCGCTGGTGGACGCGCTGCCCAGGCTGCACGCGCACGCGTAGAAACACAAGAAGCCCCGCGGCGCGCCGAAGCTCGCCCGCGGGGCTTTCCTGTCGTGGTGCTTACTTGACTAGTGCTGCATCCCTGACTTCAGCATCCTTGGCCGCAACGCTCTTGAAGTAGTGCTCCAGGTCCTCAAGGCTCTTGTCCTTGGTTTCCGGCACCACCCGCTTCACCCACACGATGGCTGCCAGCTGGATGGCCACGAAGATGAAGAACGTCGTTGAAACGCCAATCCCGGCCACCATCTGGGGGAAGAAGAACCCGATCAGGAAGTTGATCATCCACAGCACGAACACGCAGATGCCCATGCCGATGCCCCGGACATGCAGCGGGAAGATCTCGGACATGGTCAGCCACGTCACCGTGCCGATGCAGGACTGCATGGACGCCAGGAACGTCACCATGAACAGCAGCACCAGGTAGCCGCGGAGCGTGCTTTCCGGGATCAGCATCGAAATCAGGCCGATCGCCAGCAGCGACGACGCCGTGCCCGCCAGGCCCACGATCAGCATGGACTTCCGGCGCACCCTGGTCATCAGCGACATGCCGATGATGACAGCGACCACGGACGTAACGCCGTTGACCACGTTGGCGAGCAGGGCGCCCTGGTCCCCGAAGCCTGAGCTGGAGAGGATCGAGGTGCCGTAATACATGATGGCGTTGACGCCGCTGATCTGGTTGATCACCGCCATGCCCAGGCCCACCACGAAGATCCGGCGGATCCATGGCACCGTGAGGTCCCGGAACGTTCCGAGCTTGGACTGGTAGTCTTCCCGGGCCGCCTGCCGCACTTCATCGAATTCCGTGGAGACGTCGGCCGACGCACGGGTCTTGCGCAGCACGTCGAGGACTTCGCCGAAGCGTCCGGCCGATGCCAGCCAGCGGGGGCTTTCGGGAAGGACCAGCATGCCGAACCAGAGCACGACGGCCGGCAGCGTCGCGATGACCAGCATCCAGCGCCACACGTGGGACGCCTCCGGGAAGGCGTTGCCCAGGACGGCGTTGAACGTGAACGCCAGGAACTGGCCCGTGACGATCATGAGCTCGTTCTGGGTGACGATCCGCCCGCGCTGGGCTGCCGGCGACATTTCCGCCAGGTACACAGGGACGATCACGGACGCCCCTCCCACCGCCAGGCCCAGCACCGTGCGGGCCAGCACCAGCAGCTCAGTGGTCGGTGCGAGGGAACAGGCAACGGTCGAGAACGCGAAAACGAGGGCCAGCGCCATGATGGTCCTGCGGCGGCCAAAACGGTCGGACAGGCGGCCTGCGGTGATGGCGCCGAACGCCGCGCCGAACAGCAGGGTGGACGTGACCAGCCCTTCAGTCAGCGGCGTCAGCCCGAGGTCCCGCTGCATGAACGGCAGGGCACCGTTGATGACACCGGTGTCGTAGCCGAAGAGCAGGCCGCCGAACGTCGAGAACAGGGCCACCCGCCGCATGAACCCCTTGGGATTGGGAACTGCCGTCGCAGAAGCTGCCGGACCGGCCAGGGACTGGGTCGAACTATCGGAAAGCGTCTTTTCTGTTTGCTTCATAGGGCAGCCGCTACCGTGCTTTCGCGATGTAGTTATTCATCGTGTCCAGCTGGAAGCGGGAAACCTCCGCGGCGTTCTCGTCTTCGGCGAACACGCTGGACACCATCACGGTGTCTTCACGATCCAGGAAGCCGATTTCCTGCAGGCCGCCGAAGAATTCTTCCCAGTTCACGTCGCCGTCGCCGATTTTCAGGTGCTGGTGGACGCGGACCGGGTTGCCGGGCGGGTTGGTGATGTAGCGCAGGCCGTGCGAGGCGTGGTGGTTCATGGTGTCGGCAACGTGGACCAGCCGGAGCTTGTCCCCCGCGGCGCGCATGATGTCCAGCGGCTCGTTCTTCATGTGGAAGCTGTGGGAGGCCACGTAGACCAGGCCAACGTTCTTGGAGTTCAGGCCGCGGATGACGCGGATGGCGGCCAGGCCTTCTTCCACGAAGTCGTCCGGGTGCGGATCGATGAGGACGTCGAGGCCTTCGCGTTCGATGATGGGCAGCAGTTCTTCCATGGAGCGGTAGAAGGCGCGTTCCGATTCTTCGGCCTTCTCCGGGCGTCCGCTGAATTCGGTGTTGATGGTGCCGACGCCGAGGTCCACGGTGATCTGGATGACACGCTTCCAGTAACGGACGGCTGCTTCGCGGGCATCCTCATCCGGCCCGGACCAGCGGAGCACTGGCAGTACGGACGCGATCTCGACCCCCACGTCCTTGCAGGCCTTGTTGAGCTGGCTTACCAGTTCGTCGTCGGCCTTCGGGTGGTTGTAGAACGGGATGAAGTCGGCGTGCGGGGTCATCTGCATGTACTTGTAGCCGAGGTCGGCCACCACCCGGGGAAATTCGAGCAGGGTGTGCGAGTGGTGGAACGGCGTTGGATCAAGTGCGATTTTCACGTGGAACACTCCATTGTGGATGAGTCAGATTTCGAACCGGGTTGGCTTAGCTGTAGAGGGCGGGCTTGGCGTTCAGTTTCACGGCCACCTTTTCGCCGTTCTTCTGCGCTTCGACGCCGGCTTCGCAGCATGCCGCAGTGGCGTAGCCGTCCCAAGCGGTGGGGCCGCCGATTTCGCCGCGGAGTGCCGCGTCCACCCAGGACTGGATTTCGACGTCGTACGCGGCACCGAAACGCTCTTCGAAACCGGGGGTGACGTTGCCGCCCCAGCGGCCGGCGCTGCGGGTGTAGGGTCCCTTGTCGCCGCCGATGCTGACGATGCCGTCTTCGAAGGACGCCTGCGTGGCCACTTCGTAGCCGAACTTGGCGTTGACATAGATTTCGACGTCGGCGAGGACACCGGACTCGGTTTCCACGAGGACGTGCTGGGGATCGTGCTGGCCGGCCGGGGCGTTCTTCGTGGCCTTGCCCAGCCGGACCTGGACGCTGGTGATCTCTTCGCCCGTGAAGAACCTGATGGCGTCGAACTCGTGGACCACCGAGTCATTGATCAGCATCTCGTTGGTGAAACCTGCCGGAGTGGTGGGGTTCCGGTGCTGGTGGTGCAGCATCAGCAGTTCGCCCAGCTCGTGGTCGTGGATGACCTGTCCCAAGGCTGCGTATTCGGCGTCGAAGCGGCGCATGAAGCCCACCTGGATGCGCTTGTGGCCCAGCTTTTCCTCGGCCTGGACGATCTTCCAGGCCGACTCGGCGTCGGGCGTGAGCGGCTTCTCGCAGAGGATCGGGATGTCCTTTTCGAGGGCCTTCAGCAGGATGTCCTCATGCAGGAAGCCGGGCGTGGCGATCAGGACGGCGTTGACGTCTCCGTTGTTGAGGGCCTCGTCGGCGTCAGCCAGGGCTACTGCGCCCGGGATGCCTTCGATGGCTGCCTGCGCACGCGCCAGGTCTACGTCGACGACGGCGGCAACTTCAGCGCCGTGGATCCGCTTGCTGAGGCGCTGGATGTGGTCCGCGCCCATGCGGCCGGCGCCGATGACGGCGACGCGAAGGGTTTCAGTCATTGTTCTTTCCTTACGTTTCGGTGCCTGGGCGGCTGTTAGTTGACTGCCGTGCGGGAGCCGCAGGACAGCAGGTAGTTGCGGGTGCGCTTGGCGATCGGCATGGGGACGTCGAAGGCCACCGGGTACATGTCCTGCTCCACGATGCCGAAGATGGGGCGGTTGAGTGCCTCCACTGCTTCGATGACGGCGCGCAGGTCCGGCAGCCCGTTCGGCGGCTCGGTCATGACGCCGGCAAGGTTTGCCGCGGCCCAGGTCATGTTTTCCTCGTTGACCTTCCTGAGGATGTCCGGGTTGATCTGCTTCAGGTGCAGGTAGCCGATGCGGTCCGGGTAGTTCTTGATGAGCTCCAGGCTGGAGGCCCCGCAGTATTCGGCGTGGCCGGTGTCCAGGCACAGGTTCAGGTACTTCGGGTCCGTTGCGGCCAGGAGGGTTTCGATGTCCTCCTGGGCTCCGACGTGGGAATCGGCGTGGGAGTGGAACTGCTGCTTCAGGCCGAAGTCCTCCAGCAGGGTCTTGCCCAGCCGGTTGTGCCCGGAGAAGAGGTCGCTCCAGGCCTTCTCGGTGAGCTGGCCGCTTTCCACGGCCTGGCCGGTGACGTCATCACGCCACATGGCCGGGATGACCACGATGTGCTCGCCGCCCATGGCCGCCGTGAGTTCGGCGACCTTGCGGGCCGGCTCCCAGGCAGCCTCCCACTGGTCCAGGCCGCGGTGGAACGCGGTGAAAACCGTTCCGGCCGTGACCTTCAGGTCGCGCTGCTTGAGCTCCTCGGCCAGCCGGGCGGGGTCGGTGGGCAGGTAGCCGTAGGGGCCGAGTTCGATCCACTTGTAGCCCGACTCGGCCACTTCGTCGAGGAACCGCTCCCACGGGGTCTGCTTGGGGTCATCCGCGAACCAGACGCCCCAGGAGTCCGGTGCGGTGCCGATGATCAGCTTGTTGTCGGTCATGACAGCTTTGTCTCTCTTTTCTTACCGGCGGCGGGGATCAGTTGGACGGGAAGTTGTACGAGGCACCCGAGGCGTGGGTGGGCTCGGGCCAGCGTGACGTGACTACTTTGCCACGGGTGTAGAAGGAAACGCCTTCGGGGCCGTAGATGTGCTTGTCGCCGAACAGCGAGGCCTTCCAGCCGCCGAAGGAGTGGTAGGCCACCGGCACGGGCAGCGGCACGTTGATGCCGATCATGCCCACGGTCACCGAGCGCTGGAACTTGCGCGCGTTGGCGCCTGAGGAGGTGAAGATGGCGGTGCCGTTGCCGTAGGGGTTGGCGTTGATCAGGGCGATGCCGGCATCCAGGTCCTCCACGCGGACCACGACGAGGACCGGTCCGAAGATTTCCTCGGTGTAGGCGGTCATTCCCGTCTTGACGTGGTCCAGGACCGTGGGTCCGACCCAGAAGCCCTCCTCGTGGCCCGGGACCACAAGATCGCGGCCGTCCACCACCATGGCGGCGCCGGCGGCCTCCGCTTCGGTGACGATCTTGACGATCCGGTCCTTGGAAGCGGGAGTGATGACCGGGCCCATTTCGGCGTCGGGCGCGGTGCCGTTGTTGACCTTCACGGCGAGGGCGCGCTCCTCCACCTTCTTGACCAGCAGGTCGGCGGCCTCGCCGACGGCGACGGCGACGGAGATGGCCATGCAGCGTTCCCCGGCGGAACCGAAGGCGGCCGCGGCGAGGTGGTCGGCGGCGTTGTCGAGGTCGGCGTCGGGCAGCACGATGGCGTGGTTCTTTGCCCCGCCCAGGGCCTGGACGCGCTTGCCGTGCTTGGTGGCGGTCTCGTGGACATACTGCGCGATCGGAGTGGAGCCGACGAAGGAGATGCCGTCCACGTCCGGGTGGGTCAGCAGGCCGTCAACGGTTTCCTTGTCGCCGTGCAGGACCTGGAACACGCCGTCGGGCAGGCCGGCCTGCTTCCACAGCTTGGCCAGCAGCATGGACGCGGAGGGGTCCCGTTCGGAGGGCTTGAGGATGAAGGCGTTGCCGGTGGCGATGGCCATCGGGGCCATCCACAGCGGCACCATCACGGGGAAGTTGAACGGCGTGATGCCGGCGACGACGCCGAGGGGTTCGCGGAAGGAGAAGACGTCGATGCCGGTGGAGACCTGGTCCGAGTAGTCGCCCTTGAGCAGTTGCGGGATGCCGCAGGCGAACTCGATGACTTCCAGGCCCCGGCCGATCTCGCCCTTGGCGTCGGAGAGGACCTTGCCGTGCTCGGCGGTGATCAGTTCGGCGAGGTCGTCCACATGGGCGGCCACGAGTTCACGGAACTTGAACAAAACGGCGGTGCGCTTGGCCAGGGAGATGTCCCCCCAGCTGTCGGCGGCGGCGCGCGCGGCGGCGACGGTGGCGTCCAGGTCCGCCCGGTTGGCCAGCCGCAGCTCGCCAGAGACCTGGCCGGTGGCCGGGTTGTAGACGGGCTGGGTGCGGGTGCCTTCGCCGGCGGTCTCTGCGCCGTTGATGAAATGGTTGATGGTGGCCGTGCTCTGATGCGTGGTGGTAGTCATGGGACTCTTCCTTGAGTGATTGAAAGGCGGCAGCGTGTCCGGGCGTTAGCCCAGCAGCTTGCGCTGGCGGTTCTTGTGGTCGGTGTAGGTCTTGTACGCCTGCTGCGTGGAGTCGAGGTCGGAGACCTGGGAGACGGGGACGTCCCACCAGGATTCGGAGCTCGGGGCGTCCAGCAGGGGGTCGGATTCGACGTGGATCAGGATGGGTCCGCCACGCTCCGGGGCCGCCTTGGCGTCACGGATGGCCTGCTCGAGTTCGGCGATGACCTTCTCCCCCGGTTCGATCCGGATCACCTTCACGCCGAGGCTTTCGGCGTTCAGGGCCAGGTCCACCGGCAGGGTGTCGCCTTCGTCGAAGCTGTGCTGTTCCTCGTTCAGGGCCCGGTACTGGGTGCCGAACCGCTGCGAACCGAGCATTTCGGAGAGGGAGCCGATGGAGGCGTAGCCGTGGTTCTGGATCAGGACCACGATCAGTTTGATCCGCTCGGCGACGGCGGTGACCAGTTCGGTGTGCATCATCAGGTAGGAGCCGTCCCCCACCATGACCACGACGTCGCGCTGCTGGCCCCCGGCTGCGGCTTCCGCCAGGGCCGCGCGCTTCACGCCGAGCCCGCCGGGGATTTCGTAGCCCATGCAGGAGTAGGCGTATTCGACGTGGTAGCCGAACGGGTCGCGGACCCGCCACATCTTGTGCAGGTCACCGGGCAGTGAACCGGCGGCGCAGATGACAACATCGGCCGCGTCCATGGCCCGGCTGGTGGCACCGATGATTTCATTCTGGGCCGGCAGCGGCGTGAACCGGGTGTCGAACGCTTCGTCAACCGTGGCGTCCCAGCGCTTCTTCTCGGCAGCGACCTGCTGCTCCAGGTCGGCGCCGACGCGGTAGCCGCCCAGCGCCTGGTTCAGCTTGACCAGGGCCTTGCGTGCATCTGCCACGATCGGCAGCGTGGTCCCGTGCTTGTACGCGTCGATCGCAGCCACGTTGATGTTGATGAACTTGACGTCCGGGTTCTGGAACGCGGTCCGGGACGCGGTGGTGAAGTCCTCGTAGCGGGTGCCGATCCCGATGATCAGGTCCGCCTCGGCGGCGATGGCGTTGGCCGCCGTCGTGCCGGTGGAGCCAATCGCGCCAAGGGAGTACTTGTGGTCCCAGGGCAGGACGCCGACGCCAGCCTGGGTGTTGCCCACCGGGATGCCGGTGAGTTCGACGAACTTCGCGAGTTCGTCGTTGGCGAAGGCGTAAAGGACGCCGCCGCCTGCGATGATCAGCGGGCGCTTCGCGGCGCGGATCGCCTCGGCGGCACGGCGGATGTCCTCGTCGTCGGCATCGGGGCGGCGAATCCGCCATTCCCGCTCGGCCAGGAATTCCTCGGGCACGTCAAAGGCTTCCGCCTGGACGTCCTGCGGCAGGGAGATGGTGACGGCGCCGGTTTCCGCCGGATCCGTCAGGACCCGCAGTCCGTGGTGGAACGCGGAGAACAGCTGCTCGGGCCGGGAGACGCGGTCGAAGAACTTGGACAACGGCCGGAAGGCGTCGTTGACGGTGATGTCGTACGCGTGAGGCTGCTCGAGCTGCTGCAGCACCGGGTCAGCCGCGCGGGTGGCGAACGTGTCACTGGGAAGCAGCAATACCGGCAGGCGGTTGGTGGTGGCCAATGCCGCCCCGGTCAGCAGGTTCGAGGAACCGGGACCGATCGAGGTGCTGATGGCGAACGTCTGGCGGCGCCGGGTGTGGCGGGCGTAGCCCACGGCCTGGTGGGACTGCGCCTGCTCGTTGCGGCCCTGGTAGTACGGCATGATCGCCGGGTCGGCGGCCTGGTACTGCTTGAGGGCCTGGCCCACGCCGGCAACGTTGCCGTGGCCAAAGATGCCGAACGTACCCGGGATCAGGCGTTCGCGGTAGTCCAGCCCGCCGACAGAATCAACGGTGTACTGCTTGGAAAGATATTCGACGACGGCCTGGGCGACCGTCATCCTGCGTGTTGCAGTTCCTGTATTCGTCCCCATGGGAAGTTACTCCGATACTTCTGCGGTACGGGCTGATGCCGTGTGGTTAAGGAGGGAGGCGGCGGTGGCCACGGCGCCGGCGACGTCGCCGTCCTGCGGGTACAGGAGTGTCCGGCCGACGGTAAGGCCCTGCACGCCGGGAAGGGCCAGGGCGGCTCCCCAGGTTGCGAAGACCTCGTCCTGGGTGCCTTCCGGGTCTCCGCCCAGCAGCACCGTGGGCATGGTGGTGGCAGCCATGACGCGCTCCATTTCGGCCACCACGGGCAGCTTCATCCAGGTGTAGGCGCTGGTGGAGCCGAGGCCTTCGGCGATGGCGATGGACTTGATGACCGCGTTGGTGGACAGGTCGTTGCGGACCTTGCCGTTTTCGCGGACGGACAGGAAGGGCTCCACCATCGCGATCAGCTTGCGCTCCGCGAGCGAGTCGATGGCCTTGGCCGTCGCCTCCAGAAGCGACACGGTGTCCGGGTCTCCGAGGCAAATACGCGTGAGCATCTTGCCGCCGTCGGCTCCCAGAGCCTCCAGTGCAGCGGCGGTGTGGCCGGTGAAGCGGTCATCAAATTCGTTGACCAGGCCGGAGAGCCCGCCGCGGTTCATCGATCCGAAGATCAGCTTGCCGTCGAGCGCGCCAAGCAGCAGGAGATCGTCCATGATGTCCGGGGAGGCAAGCACACCGTCCACGTCCGGGTTGGCCAGCGCAATCTGCAGCCGGTCCAGCAGCTGGCGGCGGTCCGCCATGGCCACGGGGTCGTTGCCGACTGCGAGGGCGCCGCGGGCCGGATGGTCGGCTGCCACGATGAAGTTCTGCCGGCCGTACTTCAGGCCGGGGTGGCGGCGGCGCGCCTTGGCAGCGCGGGCCACGGCGTCCGGGTCCTCCAGGCGGATGGTGCTCAGGTGCGCGTACCGGCGGGGGTCGTCGTCCAGGGCATTGTTCGAGGCGAGGGGCGTGAGGGTCACAGCGCTGCTCCTTCGGTGGCAAACTGGCCAGGCACCAGGCGGCCGCGTTCAGCCAGCAGCGAGGTGACCTCGTCCGGCGTCGGCATGGCGTCGGCGCAGGACAGGCGGGAGGCGACGATGGCGCCGGCGGCATTCGCGTAGTCGAGGACCTCGGCGAGGCTCCAGCCGGACAGCAAGCCGTGGCAGAACGCTCCGCCGAACGAGTCGCCGGCGCCGAGTCCGTTGACTGTCTCCACCGGAACGGGGGCGGACACCACACGCTCGGTGCGGGTCTTGGCCATGACGCCTTCGGGGCCGAGCTTGACGACGGCGATCTCGACGCCGGCGGCCAGGAGCCGGTCTGCCTGCTCGTCCGGGGTTCCCTCCCCCACTGCGACGGCGCATTCCTTGTCGTTGCCGATGGCGACCGTGACATGCGGCAGGATCCTGGCCACCTGGGCCCGGGCTTCCTCTTCCGATGCCCAGAACATGGGACGGTAGTCAAGGTCAAGGATGGTGTACTGGCCTTCCTTGAGGCCGGCGTGCGGGCGCGCCTCGTGGGCCTTGATGTGCGCCTCGCGGCTGGGCTCCTGGCACAGCCCGGTGACAGTGGACCAGAAGATCCGTGCGTCCCGGATGGCGTCGAGGTCCAGTTCCTCGGCCTTGATCTGCAGGTCCGGGGCGGTGGGGAAACGTCCGTAGAAGTAGAGCGGGAAGTCCTCCGGAGGTTTGATCGCGCAGAACGTGACTGCGGTGGGCCATTCCTTCACCGGCGTGACGAAGGTGTCGTCCACGTTGAATTTCCGGAGTTCGCGGTGAAGGTATTTTCCGAAGGCGTCGGCTCCGGTGCGTGTGATCACTCCGGTCCGGCGGCCGTGCCGGGCGGCTGCGACAGCCACGTTGGAGGGTGATCCGCCGAGGTACTTTCCGAAGGACGTGACGTCCTCCAGGTCCACCCCGATGTCGTTCGGGTAGATATCAACGCTGATGCGCCCGATCGTGAGCAGTTCGTGGGTCACGGTAATCGCGGACCTTTCTGGTTTGAACTCTGTACCTCTGAACGGATAGAGCTCCGGTTCCTGGCGGGCCCCCGTGAGCGGGGCCACAACCACTACTTTGCCCTAGAATTATTGTCCTGTCAAAGGTTTGTACTGACATATTTACAACTTGGCATAGCGGCTTCAAATGAGCCCTTTCGGGCAGCTCAACAGGAGCGGGAAGCAGTGCTATTTCCGCGGCACAGCCAGCTCGCCGGTGACGTACTGGGCCCGTCCGAAGCCGAACGACCAGTCGCCGGCACTGTTTTCCACATAGCCGATGAACACGTCCTCGCCGGCCACTCCCTGGTCCGCCAGCTTCCCGGCGATTGCGGCAAAGAGGGCCTGCTTTGCCTCCTGGGTCCGGCCACTCTGGGTAAAGATCTGGATCATCACGACATCGGGCGTGCGCTCAAAGCCGAGCCCCGCATCCTGGGCAAAGATCTGCCCGCGGGGGTGCTCGGTGAGGACGTGGAAGTAGTCGCGCTCTGGAATGCCGTACTCGGCCAGGATCGCATCGTGGATCCCCTGGCTGATTCGGCGCAGATCCTCGGGGCTGCGCCCCTGATTGACATCAATTCGTACCAGCGGCACCGTAGCTCCTAAAGTAGTTTGTCCTGACATACTAACAAAGTATGTAGTTTCAGTGCAAGGCATCAGAGGCCCCCTCTTGCCGCGGCCGGCTTCGAGGCGTAGCCTTAAACAATCAACAGGTTGATAAAGCAATTGATTGATTACACGGATTCTTTGACGGGTAACGGCGGGACGGGGTGATTGCAGGCCATGGACACCGGCGACGACGGACTGCTCGACGCAGCCTTCCTGGCCCTTGCCGATCCTGTCCGCCGCCGCATCATCGCCCGGCTCAGCCGGGGCCCGGCCACCGTCAACGAGTTGGCGGAACCCTTCGCGATCACCAAGCAGGCGGTCTCGAAGCACATCCAGGTCCTCGAGCAGGCACAACTGGTCACCCGAACGCGTGATGCCCAGCGCAGGCCCGTCCACCTGAACCCCGCACGGCTGGAGGCACTCACCGCATGGATCGACCAGTACCGGTTGGTCCGCGAGGGGCAGTTCCGCAGCCTTGACGCCGTGCTTCGTTCCACAGCCGCGGAACGCGGCCCGCAGGTAAAGGAATCATGATGAGCAATTCCCTGAAACTCACTGTTCCGGAGGGGCAGCCCTTCATCGACTATCAGCGCGAGTTCGATTTTCCCGTAGCGGACGTGTTCCGCGCCCACAAGGAGCCGGACCTGATTGTCCAGTGGCTCGGCCCCCGGGGACTCAAGATGGACATCGACCACTACGACTTCCGCACCGGCGGCAGCTACAGCTACCTGCACACGGGGCCCGACGGCGTGGCCTACGAATTCAGCGGTGTCTTCCACACCGTGCGCGAAAACGAGTTCGCCATCCAAACGTTCGAATTCGGCGGCTACCCGGACGTGGTCAGCCTGGAGTACATGACGTTTGAGGACCTCGGCGGCGGACGGTGCCGGCTGACGGGCCACTCCGTCTACCCCAGCCAGGAGGCCCGCGACGGCATGGCGCAGTCCGGCATGGAGGGCGGCATCACGGAGGGCTACGAGCGTCTCGACGAGCTCCTCGGCGGCGCCGCCACGGGCACGTCCGCCGCGGGCACGTCCACCACCGGCCAGCCGGATGCCGGAAAGGTCACGGCATGAGCAACGCACTGAAACTGGTGGCCCCGGAGAATGCGCCCTATGTGGACTCCGAACGGGAGTTTGATTCCCCGGCGGCAGCGGTCTTCCGGGCCCACTCCGATCCGGAAGTTTTCCGGCAGTGGATCGGGCCGCGGGAACTGAGCACGCGGATTGACGAGTTCGACTGCCGTCCCGGCGGCATGTACCGCTTCGTCCAGGAGGGCAGGGACGGCCGCCAGCACGCGTTCCGCGGAGTCTTCCACACGGTCCGCGAGAATACTTTCGTGCTGCAGACCTTCGAGTACGAGGGATACCCTGATGTGGTCACCCTGGAATTCGCTACGTTCGAAGACCTCCCGGGCGGCCGCTCCAAACTCACCGGCAGGTCCGTGTACCCCAGCGTCGAGGCCCGTGCGAAGTTCCTCGCCGACGGCATGGAAGCGGGCATTGCCGCCGGCTACGAGCAGCTGGACGAACTCCTCGCCACATAGCGCGAACGGACACTTCGGGCCCCTCCGCCCGGGGCCGCAACTGTCCGCTCGCGCTGCCCCGGAGGTGGGCGGCCGGGAACTGCGGGTTAAAGAACGACGGCGTCCGGTCACCTTCACTGGGGAAGGCGGCCGGACGCCGTCGTACTGTGTGCAGTTCTAGCCTTAGGGGCAGGACCTACAGTGCTGCGTAGACTTCGCGCAGGAGCTTGGCGGTCTCGGACGGGGTCTTGCCGACCTTGACGCCGGCAGCCTCGAGGGCTTCCTTCTTGGCCTGGGCGGTGCCCGCGGAACCGGAAACGATGGCGCCTGCGTGGCCCATGGTCTTGCCTTCCGGAGCGGTGAAGCCTGCCACGTAGCCGACAACCGGCTTGGTGACGTGTGCCTTGATGTAATCAGCGGCACGCTCTTCGGCGTCGCCGCCGATTTCGCCGATCATGACGATCGCCTTGGTTTCGGGGTCGGCCTCGAAGGCTTCGAGCGCATCAATGTGCGTGGTGCCGATGACGGGGTCGCCGCCAATGCCGATGGCGGTGGAGAAGCCCAGGTCGCGCAGTTCGTACATCATCTGGTAGGTCAAGGTACCGGACTTGGACACCAGGCCGATGGGGCCCTTGCCCGTGATGTTGTTCGGGGTAATGCCCACCAGTGCCTCGCCCGGGGTGATGATGCCGGGGCAGTTCGGCCCGATGATGCGGGTGACCTGCTTGCCGTCGGCGTCGACCGTGGCCTGGGCCAGTGCCCAGAACTCGGCGGAGTCCTGGACCGGCACGCCTTCGGTGATGACAACGACCAGGCCGATGCCGGCCTCAATGGCTTCTACGACGGCGTTCTTGGTGAATGCCGGGGGGACGAAGACGATCGAGACGTCGGCGCCGGTCTCGGCCATGGCTTCCTTGACGGTGCCGTAAACGTTGATTTCAGCATCGCCGTGCAGGACCGTAGTGCCGGCCTTGCGGGCGTTGACGCCGCCCACAATGTTGGTGCCGGCCTTGAGCATCAGGGCGGTGTGCTTGGTGCCTTCGCCGCCGGTGATGCCCTGGACGATGACCTTGGAGTCCTTGTTCAGATAGATAGACATGGTGCGTCCCTTTACTTAGCTGCGTTGGCGAGCTCGGCGGCCTTGTCGGCGCCCTCGTCCATGGTGGCGGCCAGGGTAACCAGCGGGTGGTTGGCCTCGGCCAGGATGCGGCGGCCTTCCTCGACGTTGTTGCCGTCGAGGCGGACGACCAGCGGCTTGTTCGCGGAGTGGCCCAGCTCGGCCAGTGCTCCGACGATGCCCTTGGCCACGGCGTCACAGGCGGTGATTCCGCCGAAGACGTTCACGAACACGGACTTGACCTGCTCGTCGCCCAGGATGACGTCGAGGCCGGCTGCCATGACCTCGGCGGAGGCTCCGCCGCCGATGTCCAGGAAGTTGGCGGGCTTGACGTTGCCGTGGTTTTCACCTGCGTAGGCAACAACGTCCAGCGTGGACATCACAAGGCCGGCACCGTTGCCGATAATGCCCACTTCGCCGTCCAGCTTGACGTAGTTCAGGTCCTGCGCCTTGGCCTTGGCCTCGAGCGGATCTGCAGCGTCCTTGTCCTCCAAGAGGGCGTGCTTGGCGTGGCGGAACTCGGCGTTCTCGTCCAGCGAGACCTTGCCGTCAAGGGCCACGATGTCGCCCGCGCCGGTCTTGACCAGCGGGTTGACCTCCACGAGGGTGGCGTCCTCCTTCTTGAAAACGTCCCAGAGCTTGAGGATCACGGCGGCGACTTTGCCGCGCAGTTCCTCAGCGAAGCCTGCGGCTGCAACGATTTCGTCAGCCTTGGCCTGGTCGATGCCCACTGCGGGATCGATGGCAACCTTGGCCAGGGCGTCGGGGCGTTCGACGGCGAGCTGTTCGATTTCCATGCCGCCTTCAACCGAGCACATGGCCAGGTAGTTGCGGTTGGCCCGGTCCAGAAGGACGGAGAAGTAGTATTCCTCGGCAATGTCCGCGCCCTGGGCAATCATGACCTTGTTGACCGTGTGGCCCTTGATGTCCATGCCCAGGATGTTGGTGGAGTGCTCCAGCGCCTCATCGGCGGTCTTTGCGACCTTAACGCCGCCGGCCTTTCCGCGGCCACCGACCTTAACCTGTGCCTTGACGACAGTTACGCCGCCGATCTTCTCGGCAGCTGCCTTTGCTTCTTCAGGGGTGTGCGCCACGATGCCAGCAAGCACGGGTACACCGTGCGCCTCGAACATATCGCGCGCCTGATATTCAAACAGGTCCACGGTTTAGTGTCCTTCTACGTCGAAGTAGTTTCTGTACAGCCGGACCCCACGTAATCGCGGTTACCGGGCTGCGGAATAAACGCACCCTGCGACAGGCTTGGAAACGAGCCACACGGCGCAATGCTCCTTTGGGAACTCTAGTCCTTCCTGCGGACCGGCCCGTTCCAGAGTACCCGTTATGTGAGTAAGGACACTATTCTATGAAGCGTAGAAAAACCGCTAGATTACGGGGTTTTTGGCGCCCCTGAGGGCGTCCCTGCGGTCTTTTTGCCGCCGTCGGAAATTAGTTCGTAACGGTCCCGCGAAACGAAGAAGCCAACCCCCGCAGACACGTTTCCGCAGGCCACTCCGCCGTTGTACGCCGAGCAGCGCAGGCCGTTGCGTTCGAGGTTCTGTCCCTCCTCCAGCACGGGCAGCCCGGCAACCGGCCCGTTCCTGCTGCCCTTGGGCCCGAATTCAGCTTCCATTTGCGTGACGCCGGAGCGGCACTCGCCGTAGCCGGCCTTGTCCGGCGTGAGCAGCGCGACGCCGCCAAGGTAGCCCAGGCCAGTGCCGGCACAGTCGTCCGTGACGTCCGCAGCCTCGGGTTTGGGATACACGGCCAGCTCGCAGTGTGCCACGGGGACGATCGCAAGCTTGTTGTTGGCAGCGTCGCTGTAGGCGTTCTGCTCGTACGGCAGGTTGAGGTGCTCGCCGCGCGCCGAGGTCAGCGAGCAGACGGCGCTGTGATCGGCAGTGACGAAGCTGAGGACGCCGTCCCCCGCAGAGAACCGGGTGGCGTCCGTCACGGGAGCCTGTTCGAGCTGCTCCAGCGCGGGGAGCGGCGGCGGCGGAACGTAGTCCGGGTCCTCCTGGGTGATGGTGCACGCCGTGCAGGCCAGCAGGATGAGGGCGGCCAGGATCCCCGGTACAGTCCGTCGCATGGGCTCCATTATGCCTGTCGGCGCTACGCATCGATCTTGGTCAGCGGCGCGTACCGCAGCAGGAGCCTCTTTTCGCCGACGCTGAACTTCACCTTGGCCACGGTCTTGTCCCCTGCGCCTTCAACGGCCAGGACCGTGCCGTTCCCGAAGCTCGTGTGGTTGACCTTGTCCCCCACGCTGACGGCCACTACTTCCTTTTGCGGCTGGACGCGGTTCTTCGCGACGGCGGCGGGCACATCGGCGTTGAAGCCTGCCGACGGGCTCGGCGCGTTGCCGCGGGCGGTGCCCGCGCCCCAGAACGAACCGCCGTAGCGGCTGGACCCGATGGAAGCACCGCTCCCCCAGCCGCCCACCTGCCGGCTGGTTCCTTCGCGCCGCCATTCCACCAGCTCGGCCGGAATTTCCTCGATGAACTGGCTGGCCGGGTTGTACTGGCTCTGGCCCCACATGCTGCGGACTTCCGAACGGGTGACGTAAAGGCGCTTCCGGGCACGGGTGAGCCCCACATAGGCCAGCCGGCGTTCCTCCGCGAGCTCCTTGGGGTCGGTGGCCGAACGCTGGTGCGGGAAGAGGCCGTGCTCCATGCCGGTGAGGAACACCACCGGGAACTCCAGCCCCTTGGCGGTGTGGAGGGTCATCAGCGTCACGACGCCCAGCCGTTTGGCTTCCGCCACAGCGGCGTCGATATCCGCGCCCGGGGCGTCCGGGATCTGGTCGGCGTCAGCCACCAGCGACACCTGTTCCAGGAAGGCGCCCAGGGAGCCTTCGGGGTTCTCCTGTTCGTATTCGCGGACGACGGCGACGAGTTCCGCAAGGTTCTCCACCCGGGACTCGTCCTGGGGATCGGTGCTGGACCGCAGGCCGGCCAGGTAGCCGGTCTGCTCGAGGACGGCTTCCAGGGCGGCGGCCGCCCCCGAGCCGCTGGCCACTTCGGCGAGGTCGTCGAGGAGTTTCACGAATCCGAGAACTGCGTTGACTGAGCGGGTGGCCATGCCGGGGGCCTGGTCGGCGCGGCGGGCGGCGGCCATGAACGACGTCCGTTCGCGCTCTGCCAGTGCTGCCACGGCGCCTTCGGCGCGGTCGCCGATGCCGCGCTTGGGTTCGTTGAGCACCCGGCGCAGATTGACGTCATCGTCAGGGTTGACCAGAACACGCAAGTACGCGAGGGCGTCCTTGATTTCCTTGCGCTCGTAGAAGCGCGTGCCGCCCACCACTTTGTACGGCAGCCCGACGCGCACCAGCACGTCTTCGATGGAACGGGACTGCGCGTTGGTGCGGTAGAAGATGGCGACGTCACCGGGGCGGAGGTTGTCCTCGTCCTGGAGCCGGTCGATTTCCTTGGCGATGAACTGCGCTTCGTCGTGTTCGTTCTCGCCCACGTAGCCGATGATCTTGTGGCCTTCGCCCTCGGCCGTCCACAGCCGCTTCTCCGGGCGGTTGGGGTTGCGGGAGATCACCGAGTTGGCGGCCGAAAGGATGTTCTGGGTGGAGCGGTAGTTCTGCTCCAGCTTGATGGTGCGCGCCTCGGGGTAGTCCTTTTCGAATTCCACGATGTTCCGGATGTCCGCGCCGCGGAAGGCATAGATGGACTGGTCCGAGTCACCCACCACAGTGAGTTCGGACGCCCCGGGGCCTTCGCCCACGATTTCGCGGACCAGCGCGTACTGGGCGTGGTTGGTGTCCTGGTATTCGTCCACCAGGACGTGCCGGAAGCGCCGGCGGTAGGACTCGGCGAGCGCGGGAAAGGCCCGGAACATGTACACGGTCTCGGCAATGAGGTCGTCGAAGTCCATGGCGTTGGCCTGGCGCAGCCGCTGGGTGTAGCCCTTGAAGACGTCGGCCACGGCGGATTCGAAGGGATCGTTGTGGTTGGCGGACAAGGCATAGGAATCGGCGTCGATGAGCTCGTTCTTGAGCGCCGAGATCTTGTGCTGGATGGCCTTGGGCGCGAACTTCTTGGGGTCCAGGTCCAGGCTCTTGGACACCTGGGTGACCAGCCGCAGGGAGTCCGCCGAATCGTAGATGGAGAAGTTGGACTTCAGCCCGACGTTGGCCGCTTCCTGCCGCAGGATGCGCACGCACGACGAGTGGAAAGTGGAGATCCACATGATCTTGGCCCGGCCCCCGACGAGGGCCTCGATGCGTTCCCGCATTTCCGCAGCGGCCTTGTTGGTGAAGGTGATGGCCAGGATCTCACCGTGATGGGCACGTCGGGTGGCGATGAGGTAGGCGATCCGGTTGCTGAGCACGCGTGTCTTGCCTGATCCGGCTCCGGCGACGATAAGCAGCGCGCTGCCGGCGTGCTTGACTGCCTCTTCCTGCTGCGGGTTGAGGCCCTGCAGGAGTTCGTCCGCGCCGGGCAGCTTCGGACGCCGGTGGTCTTCGGATTCCGGCCCTCCGCTGCCGTAGCCTGCCGGATTTTGTGCGTCCCCCGGGCGCGACTTGGTGAGCGCTGCCGCTTGCGGGGCAGCCTTGAACGGTCCGTCAGCATACGGGTCAAACAACATATCCATGGTGCTACAAGTCTAGGCGGTGGGGCCGACACTATCGTCCGGGCCGGCCGGCAGGCTCACTCCACCGAGCCGGCCTCAAGGGCGGTCCGGAGCTGCATGACCGCCGTCGTCCCGCCCGCCATGAACCATTCCAGTCCGTTGACGCGGACCGTCTCGGCGACTCCGCCGGCGGCGAGCACAATGGCCTTCCCGGGCAGCCAGTCCCATTCGGGACAGCTGTGCTGGAACCAGCAGTCCAGTTCGCCGTCGGCCACCCTGCCCAGGTCGCAGGATCCTGATCCGAACATCCGCAGCGCCGCTGCAGCGGTGGCCGCCGCGTGCCAGGGCATGGCGCAGAGCGGGTCCGCGAGCCACGTCGGGTGGATGTACGTGGCTGCCCCCTGCTCGGCCAGGGGCTTCAGCGGCCTGGCTCCGCCGTCGTCCTGGAAGGAGGTGAGCCGTTCACCGTTGAGGGTTGCGGGACGGGTGGTCCCGCCGAGCCAGAGTTTGTCCTCTTCGGGCTGGAAAATGGCGCCGAGGACGGTGCCGGCCGCGCTCTTGAGCGCGAGCGCGGAGCACCAGTAGGTGGAGCCGTGCAGGAAGTTGTAGGTGCCGTCCACGGGGTCGATCACCCAGGTCCGCCCGCTGCTCCCCTCGACGGAGGCGCCTTCCTCCCCCAGGATGCCGTCATCCGGCCGGCAGCGCCGCAGCTGCTCCAGCACATAGGCTTCTGCGGCATGGTCGGCGGCCGTAACCACATCGGACACTGACGTCTTTTGCTGCCCTTCCAGGCCGCCCTGCCGCATCATGAGCGCCAGCATCCCGGCTTCCCGGACCAGCGCCTCGGCCAGCTGGTAGTCGTCCAGTCCCGCGTTGAGTTCCGCCGCGCTGTGCCTGCCAAGTTTGTGTCTTCCAAGTTCCGTCACGCGTCCCAGCCTATAGGGGTCCTTCGGCCCATGAACAGCAACAAGGAACAGGCCACACAGGCAGGGAACAGGAACAGGAACAGCGATAATGAACGCATGGCCAAGACACCAGCACAGCGGATCAAGAAACACGGCGCCAAGGCGTCCGTTCCCCAGCACCACCTGCCGCCGGTGATCAACCCCACCACCCAACGGACGCCGGAGAAGGCGCAGAACAACAGCAGCCTGATCCTCATCGCAGGGGTGGTGGCCAGCCTCTTCCTGTTCTGGTACCTGCATTTGCTGACGCTGAACCAGCTCACCCAGCTTTCGGGCGGCGTGCCCATGCCGGACTCGCTGGTGGGCGGCTTTGACCAGGGATTCGTTGACCGGCTGAGGGCGGCCATGAACGAGGACGCCCGCGGCCAGCTCAACTACCTCCACAAAACGGCCGGCACCCTGTTCCCGCTGATATTCGCTTTCACCTGGCTGCTGCTGATCGGGACGAACGTTGCGCGCAAGGCGCTCCGCTGGGCGCTCTGGGCGCTCCCGCTCCTGTTCGCAGCCGTCCGCTTGTGGGGGAACGCCGCCATCGATTCGATGATGTCCGCGTCAACGGCCGACGCCGGGCAGGTTGCTTTGGCCTCCACCCTCACCGTCACTGGCTGGGTGCTGCTGGTGCTGAGCCTGGTGGCCGGCGGCGCTGCCGTGTTTATTGGCCGGAGGCCGCGGAAGTAGTTACCCGGGCGGCTGCCCGCGCAGTTTTTTCCGCCCTGAGTTCCTGCCGGACGCGCTGGGCGATCACCAGCCCCGCTGCTGCCAGGCCGATGGTCACCGGATATCCCATGAACCGCTCCAGGGTGCCCGGCTCCGGGACATCCATTCCCGTGACCCCGCCGATGACCAGCGCCGCAAACGAGACCGCTCCGCAGCCAAGGATGAACCAGCCCAGGGGTGACTGCCTCCGCCAGAGCACCCCCAGCAACAGCAGCGCCAGCGCTCCCCCGATGAAATACATCAGGGCCCCGGTCAGGTGCACCGCGAACAATCCGGCGTCTTCGGGCACCAGTCCCACGATGATGGTTCCGGTCCCTGCGGTGAACGTCAGGACTTTGGCGCCGAGGGCCGTGAACCATGGCACGCGGTGGCCGCTGCCGACGGCGAGCCGGACGCCGGGCCGGGCGGCGACGCACAGGAGGGCTGAGCTGAGGAGCAGGGCCCCCACCAGCATGCCCAGTCCCTGCACCACGAACGAGGCATTCATCAGCAGGTGCAAGGGCGAACAGACGTCCCGGTCTTCATAGGTTCCGCAATGGACGGCCCCGAGGTCGCTGATGTAGCCGGTCCGGCGGTCATAGGGCTCCGGACCGGCCCAGGCCGCGATCACTGCGGACTCGGCCACGAAGTACTGCAACACGCTGAGCTCCGCCCACGCCCCGAAATATTCGCGCCTGGACGCGATATCCGGGAGGAATCCGGCCCGGTAGGAAGTTGCTGGTGTTGCTGCAGTCATGCCAAGAGCGTAGTACGGGCCGTCACCTTGTATGCTTGTATCCGTGCCCGAACAGGACGGCCTGTGCCAACCGCTTCGGGCGCCCGCCCTCGTAGCTCAGTGGATAGAGCACGGCTCTCCTAAAGCCGGTGTCGTTGGTTCGATTCCAATCGAGGGCACTTGAACTTCCCGCCGCTAACCGACCTGCGTGCCTACCTGCTGGGCAGCTGGTCCGTGGACCGCACCCTGTGGGACCGCAGCTCCGGCGCCCGCGGGACTTTCACCGGTGTGACCCGCTTTTCCCCAAGGGACGACGACGGCGGCCTCGACTTCCACGAAGAAGGCACCATGCGCTGGCCTGCTCCGGACGGCGGGAGTTTCGCGGGCCCCGCCAGCCGCGACTACATGCTGCAGCCTGCGGATTCCCCCGATGCAATGGACATGGCCTTCCCCGACGGGCGGCCGTTCCACCGGATGAGCTTCCGGGAAGCGGCCAGCCAGGACCAGCACTGGTGTGATCCGGACACCTACCGCGTGACGTATGCCCGCCGCGGTCCCGACGAATTCAGCTACGCCTGGGATGTCCAGGGACCGCGGAAGGACCTGCTCCTGGAATCGACCCTGCGCCGGCTCAGGCCGGGATCGGATGAGCCGGGGTCGGCGGCATGAGGGACCGCATCGTGGTGTCCGCGGTCTGCGTTTACGACGACGCCGGCCGCCTCCTGACCGTCCGCAAGCGCGGGACGGACAAGTTCATGCACCCGGGCGGCAAACCCGAACCCGGCGAAACGGCAGCCCAGGCCGCCTCCCGTGAACTGCTGGAGGAAGTGGGCATCGTGGTGGCGCCGGAGGATCTCCGGCTCATGGGCGTGTGGCTGGCCGACGCCGCCAACGAGGCCGCAACGGACATCGAGGCCACGGTTTTCACCGCCCCCGGAACCTGGCATGCGCACCCGTCCGCGGAGATAGCCGAAATCCGCTGGCTGGACCTGGCCGGAGAACTGCCGGCCGACCTTGCACCCCTGTTGACGGACCACATCCTGCCTGCCCTCGCCGCCGGCCGCAGGTAGTTTCATGCACTAGAACTCCGGCACAGCCTCTTGCACCACGGCACTCGCTTCCGCGAACTGCGTGCGGTAGAGCTCCGCGTACCGGCCTTCCGCCGCGAGCAGTTCAGCGTGGGTACCGCGCTCCACGATGGTGCCGTCCTCCACCACCAGGATCATGTCCGCCGCGCGGATGGTGGACAACCGGTGGGCAATTACGACGGCGGTACGGCCCTCAAGCGCGGCGCCCAGGGCCTCCTGGACCGCGGCTTCGTTGGTCGAATCCAGGGCCGCGGTGGCCTCATCCAGGATCACGACGCGCGGCTGGGCAATGAGCAGGCGGGCGATGGTGAGGCGCTGGCGTTCGCCACCGGAGAGGCGGTAGCCGCGCTCCCCCACCACCGTGTCCAGGCCGTCCGGGAGCGACCGGATCATGTCTTCGAGCCGGGCCTGGCGCAGTACGTCCCACATGAGCTCGTCGCTGGCCTCCGGCCGGGCCAGGCGCAGGTTGGAGGCGATGCTCTCGTGGAACAGGTGCCCGTCCTGCGTCACCATGCCGAGCGTCTGCCGCATCGAATCAAAGGTGAGGTCGCGGACGTCCACGCCGGTCCCCGGCGTCGTTCCGCCGAAGCGGACGGCGCCGGAATCGACGTCGTACAGCCGGGACAGCAGCTGGGCGATGGTGGACTTTCCGGCGCCCGAGGAGCCCACGAGGGCGACCGTCTGGCCGGGTTCCACCCGGAAGCTGACGCCGTGCAGCACCTCTTCACCGCCGCGAGTGTCAAGCGTGGACACGTCCTCCAGCGAGGCGAGTGATACCTTGTCCGCCGACGGGTAGGAGAAGCGGACGTCGTCGAACTCCACGGACAGCGGCCCGGCCGGCGATGACACCGCATCGGGCTTCTGCTGGATGAGCGGCTTGAGATCCAGGATCTCGAAGACCCGCTCAAAACTGACCAGGGCGCTCATGATCTCGACCCGGGCGTTGGAGAGGGCGGTGAGCGGTGCGTAAAGGCGGGTAAGGAGCAGTGCCAGCACCACGACGTCGCCCGCGGCCAGCTGCCCCTGCAGCGCCAGGAAGCCGCCCAGCCCGTAGACCAAGGCAAGCGCCAGCGCCGAGACGAGCGTCAGGGCGGTCACGAAGGTGAATTGCAGCATCGCCGTCCGCACGCCGATATCCCGGACGCGTCCCGCGCGGGCGGCAAATTCCCGGGACTCCTCATCCGGTCGGCCGAAGAGCTTCACCAGGGTGGCGCCGGGGGCGGAGAAGCGTTCCGTCATCTGGGTGCCCATGGAGGCGTTGTGCTCCGCGGCTTCCCGGCGCAGGTCGGCCAGCTTGGAGCCCATCCGGCGGGCGGGGATGAGGAAGATCGGCAGCAGGATCATGGCGAGCACGGTCACGAGCCAGGACTTGCCCAGCATCACCACGAGGGTCAGGGCGAGGGCCACGACGTTGCTCACGACGCCGGACAGGGTTCCGGCGAAGGCGGACTGCGCGCCGATCACGTCGTTGTTGAGACGACTGACCAGGGCACCGGTCCTGGTACGGGTGAAGAAGGCGATCGGCATCTTCTGCACGTGGTCGAACACCTTGGTGCGCAGGTCCACGATGACGCCCTCACCGATGGTGGAGGACAGCCAGCGCGTCACGAGTCCCAGCCCGGCCTCGGCCACGGCCACGACCGCGATGAGCACGGCCAGCCCGATCACGACGTCGGCGCCTACTCCGGCGATGATGGCGTCCACCACCTGCCCCGCGAGGACCGGGGTGGCAACGGCCAGGACTGCCATGGCGATCGAGAGCAGCACGAAGGCGATCAGTTTGCCCCGGTGCGGCCGGGCGAAGCCGAACACGCGCTTCAGCGTTGCCTTGGAGAACGGCTTGGAGCCGCTGGAGGCCCGCGTGATGTTGTAAAGGGAGCTCCAGGCTACCCGGTCCATGCTCATCGTGACTGGCCTTTCGTGGCGCGATCTGCCGCGCCGGGAGATGTTGCGGCGCCGGCGAACTGTTCGGTGACAACGCCGTCCTCGACGTTCCAACGGACGTCCAGGCGCACGTTTTCCAGCAGCCGGCGGTCGTGCGTGACCAGGAGCAGGGCGCCGTCGTAGCTTTCCAGTGCTTCTTCGAGCTGTTCGATAGCGGGGAGGTCCAGGTGGTTGGTGGGCTCATCCAGGACCAACAGGTTCACCCCGCGGGCCTGCAGCAGCGCGAGCGCGGCGCGGGTCCGTTCCCCCGGCGAGAGCGAATCGACCGGGCGCGAGGTGTGGTCCGCTTTGAGGCCGAACTTGGCCAGCAGGGTCCGGACCTCCGCCGGGGTCAGCTCCGTCAGGACGGATTCGACGGCGTCCCCCAGTTTGAGGTGGCCGGCCAGCAGGCCACGTGCCTGGTCGATTTCGCCGATGGCCACAGAGGCGCCCATCGCAGCGTTTCCGGAATCAGGCTGCCGGATCCCCAGCAGCAGCCGGAGCAGGGTCGACTTGCCGGCCCCGTTGGGGCCTGTGATACCGATGCGCTCTCCGGCGTTGAGCTGCAGGTTCACCGGCCCCAGGGTGAAGTCGCCCTGGCGCACGACGGCGTCACGCAGCGTTGCCACCACCGCACTGGAGCGCGGCGCCTGGCCGATACTGAACTGCAGCTGCCATTCCTTGCGGGGTTCCTCGACCTCGTCGAGCCGGGCAATCCTGGACTCCATCTGACGCACCTTCTGGGCCTGCTTCTCCGAGGATTCGGTGGAGGCCGCACGGCGGATCTTGTCATTGTCCGGGCTCTTCTTCATGGCGTTGCGGACGCCCTGGGAGCTCCACTCACGCTGGGTCCGGGCACGGGAGACGAGGTCCGCCTTGGTGGAGGCAAACTCTTCGTAGCGCTCCCGGGCATGGCGGCGCGCCACGGCGCGTTCCTCCAGGAACGCCTCGTAGCCGCCGTCGTAAACCGCCACGGAATTCTGGGCCAGGTCCAGTTCAACGATGGTGGTGACACAGCGTGCCAGGAATTCGCGGTCGTGGGAGACCAGGACTACGCCGCCGCGGAGGCCCTGCACGAATGCTTCCAGCTTGGCCAGCCCGTTGAGGTCAAGGTCGTTGGTGGGCTCATCGAGCAGGACCACGTCGAAGCGGCTCAGCAGCAGCGCGGCCAGAGCCACCCGGGCGGCCTGTCCGCCGGAGAGGCCGGTCATGAGCGCGTCCGGCCCCACGTCGAGTCCGAGGTCGGCAAGGACCGGTGCAATCCGCTCGTCAAGGTCCGCTGCGCCGGAGGCCATCCAGCGGTCGAACGCCAGGGAGTAGGCATCATCCGAGCCGGGGGCGCCCGAACCCAGAGCTTCGGCCGTGGACTCCATGTCCGAGGTTGCCTGGGCACAGCCGGTCCGGCGCGCCACGTACTCCGCCACGGTTTCGCCGGCAACGCGTTCATGTTCCTGGGGCAGCCAGCCCACGAAGGCATCTGACGGGGCAAGGCTCACCGAGCCGGACAGGGGCTGGTCCACACCGGCCAGCAGCCGGAGCAGGGTGGACTTGCCGGCACCGTTCGCGCCCACAACGCCCACAACGTCGCCGGGCGCCACAGTGAGGGAGAGTTTTGAGAAGAGTGTTCGGTGGTCGTGACCGCCGGAAAGGTCTTTGGCAACAAGGGTTGCAGTCATTAGTCCATCCTCTCACTGCGGCCCAAAACGGCCTGGAATCCCGCCGGGCATGGAAGAACCCGCTGGTCCGGACTTGGGGGGTGTACGGACCAACGGGTTCGACCATTTAGCATAGTTCATATACCCCCCGCCGTAAAATCGGCCAATGAGACCAGCCCCGCCCCACCCTGCAGGAAGCCATTAATGCCACTCCCCGCCAAGGCGTTCCAACGCTGGCTTCACGGAATAGCGCCCCAGGCGAGCACCGCTGACATCTGCAGAATCTCCGGGGTCAAGCGGACCACCCTGGCCCAGCAGTTGGTGCGCGGGAAGGTGGCCGAGAGCACGGTTGTCAGCATCAGCCGGGCCTTCAACATCAATCCCGTGGCGGCGCTGGCTACCTTCGACAACTACAGCGAGCTCGCCGGAAGCCCCGCGCTTCCCACTGCCGCGGAACTCGTCAGCCAGATTGCCACCATGGATTTACTGAAGGCGGTCATTTCGCGGTCCGCTGCAGCCGGCAGCGAAACCGACCGGCCACCGCCGCTCACCCCGGCCCCGCATGCAACATCCGTCAAGAACTGGGTGGACGCGATCGACGACGGTGAACTCCGGCACCGGGTTTCCAGTTCCACGGGCATCGCCCCGCAGAATTACTCCGCGCAGCTGACAGCCAACCGGCTGACCCCCGAACTGGCCCTCGCAACGTCAAGGGCCGCCGGAGTCGGCCTGACAGGCGGGCTGGTGGCCACCGGCATGATCACCGAATCCGAAGCAGGCTGGCCACCCGGTGCGCGGCAGGCTGCGCTGGACGCCATGTCCGACGGCGAGCTCGCCGCCCTGGCCGGCGAGAGGCTGCAGGCGCTGGGGAAGACCCTCAAGCGCCAGGAACAAGACCACGAACAAACCAAAACGATCTGGGAGAACCTCGGATGATCGAGATCCTGCAATGGGCCACCCTGGCCGTCTGCTGCGCCGCCGCGGTGGCGCGAATTCCCAGTGCCATCAGGGGTGAGAACCGGTCGCTCTTCTATATTTTCGTGCTGGCCACGCTGGCGATCCTGCTCAGCATTGACGGACCGTACGTGGCCATCGACGGCCTTCTCGGCAGCAACAACATCGCCAACCTGGTACTCCGGTTTGTCCTCTTCGGCGTCATCTTCTTCATCGGGCTGCGCAGCCTCAGGGCGTTCGGCGCTCAGAAGTCCCGCAGCATGCTGCTGGGGCTGCCGGGACTGCTGGTGTTCGGCCTGGTCTCGGCCTTCACGGTGGTTGTTTTCCTCATGATGGATACGTCCGGCTCCTCGGCGGGGATGGTTGCCATCTCCCAGCGCAGCCCCCGGGATGCCGTGCTCGTGGAATACTATGGCGCCGCGGGCCGCGCTTACCCGGCGTACGTCTCAGTTGTGCTGCTCCCGGCCCTGGCCAGGGCCGTGGCCAGCCGGTTGCCGGCCCTGGTCCGGGTGGGCGCGTTCTTGCTTGCCGTCGGCGGTGTCTGCCTTGCCGGCAGCCTGCTCTTTCCCTTCTTCCCGCCACAGCTGCATTCGCTGCGGTTCTTCATCAATTACGGGGCCGCCCTGTGCTTCGTCCTCGGCCTTGCCGCCTTTTGGTGTGGCCGCGTCCGGGCTGCCGCGCCAGCGACGCGCAGGTCATCTACTGCAAAGTAGGCTGAGCGCTTTCACAAAATCATTAGAACATGAGAGAATCATGAATGTGTGAAAGTGGTGCAGGCTGGGCTCGCTAGCGGGCACAATCCGTGGGCGCCGGGCCCCCACTGAGCGCTATTGGGGGGATGAGTGGTGGCGGGCCGTTGGGGACCGCCACCACTCAGCCTGTTAAGGCCCTCACTGCACTTAATGGCCGCGTCAGCGGCTAAAGCGGAGGGTGACCAGCTGGAACGGCCGAAGCGCCAGCTTGGCGGAATCCCGTCCGGTCACAACGCCGTGCGCCTCAGCGGGGCGCTCCAGCAGGTCCACTGCCTGCACGTCCGTGGTATCAAAGTTGGCGGTCACCATCCCTTCGGACCGCTCCCCCAGGGATTCGTAGAGACGGACAATGACGTCCCCGGACCCGTCCTCCGCCAGCTTCACCGCCTCCACCACGATTCCCTGGTTGAACACCGTGAACAGCGGGCTGACGGGATGTGCCCCCTTCACCATGCGCGGGGCCAGGTTAGTCCGGTAGCCCTCTTCCACGGCGTCGGCAATGGCCGCACCGGGCCTGATGGTCACCAACAGATCGTGCCGGCCGCGGTCGGCACCGGGATCAGGGTACTTGGGGGCGCGCAGCAGCGACGTACGCACGGTAGTCGTTGTGCCGCCGTCGTCCCTCACCGTCCGGGTGACATCGTGACCATAACTGGAGGCATTGGAGACAGCCACGCCGTAACCCGGCTCCGCGACATGGATCCAGCGGTGGGCGCAGATTTCGAACTTGGCGGCCTCCCAGGATGTGTTGGTGTGGGTGGGCCGGAAGACGTGCCCGAACTGGGTCTCGGACGCTGAACGGTCCGCGCGCAGATCCAGCGGGAAACCGATTTTGAGCAGCTTTTCGCGTTCCTGCCAGTCCACGGAGGTCAGGATCCCCAGCGAGCCGGAACCTGCTTCCAGCGAAATCCGCTGGGTGATCGCGGACGATCCGACCAGCCGTTCCACCACGACGACGGCGTCCCAGCCGCCCCGCTCGAGGGTCACCGAATGTGCTTCGGTCAGGGAGGTCACGTTGCGCCGGTAGAACTCGTCGATATCCCACGCATCCCACTCATTGGGCGTATCACGATGGAGTTCCAAATGGTTCCCGAACTGGCCGGGGGCAATAGCTTCGCGGCCGCTGGCGTGGTCCACCAGGGACGTCAGGAGTCCGGTGGAATCCAGCACGGCCCGGATCACGCCGTTGTCGAGGACGTACCCGCCGTCGGATTCGGTGACCGTCACGGGGTGGTCGCTCCGGACCGGTTCGGCAGCCGCCAGTGCAGGCACGCCGCTGCGTTCGTGCGGTGCGGCGTTGAGCAGGAATTCGCGGTTTCCTTCACCGAGGGCGGCGTTCGCAGCGCCGGCAATGATGGCCTCCAGTGCGTCCGCGACGGCTGCATAATTCCGCTCGGCATCCTGGTGGACCCAGGCGATGGAACTGCCGGGCAGGATGTCGTGGAACTGCTGCAGCAGGACCAGTTGCCACAGTCGCTTCAGCTCGGCCGCCGGGTAGTCGAACGCGCCCGCGGTCCGGACGGATGCTGTGGCGCACCAGAGTTCGGCTTCCCGGAGCAGGTGCTCGCTGCGCCGGTTGCCCCGTTTGGTCTTGGCTTGGCTGGTGTACGTGCCGCGGTGCAGTTCCAAGTACATCTCGCCCACCCACACCGGCAGCGGGGAGTATTCGGCCTGCGCCCGGGCGAAGAAGTTCGCGGCGGTCCCGATCCGGACCCTGGGCGACCCTTCGAGGTCGGCGGTGCGGTGGGCCGCGGCGATCATCTCCCGGGTGGGTCCGCCGCCGCCGTCGCCGTAGCCAAAGGGGACCAGCGAAACCGTGCCACGGCCGTGGTCCCGGTAGTTGCGCTCCGCGTGCGCGAGTTCCCGCCCGCTGAGCTCGGAGTTGTACGTGTCAACGGGGGGAAAATGCGTGAATAGGCGCGTGCCGTCGATCCCTTCCCAGTTGAAGGTGTGGTGCGGCATCCTGTTGACCTGGTTCCAGGAGATCTTCTGGGTCAGGAACCACTTGCTGCCGGCCGCCTTGACGATCTGCGGCAGCGCTGCGGAGTAGCCGAAGGAATCAGGCAGCCAGGCCTCGCGGCACTCCACGCCAAACTCGTCCAGGAAGAATTGCTTGCCTTCGATAAACTGCCGGGCCATCGCCTCGGCGCCAGGCATGTTCGTGTCTGATTCCACCCACATACCGCCGACCGGCACGAACTGGCCGGCCTTGACCTTTTCGCGGATGCGGCCGAACAATTCCGGATAGAACTCCTTCATCCAGGCGAACTGCTGCGCGGATGAACACGAGAAAACGAAGTCGGGAGACTCATCCATCAGTGCCACTACGTTGGAGAACGTGCGGGCGCACTTGCGGATGGTTTCCCGGACCGGCCACAGCCAGGCGGAATCGATATGCGCGTGACCCGTTGCCACCAGCTGATGGGCCGAGGCGTACGCCGGGCGCGACAGTACTTCGGCCAGGGCTGCACGCCCGGCCGCCGCGGTGCCGGGTACGTCGTCCGGATCCATGACATCCAGCATCCGTTCCAAGGCGCGGAGGATCTCGTGGCGTCGCGGCATTTCCATCGGCAGCTCGTGCATGAGCCCGCTAAGGGTCCAGACATCCTGCTGCAGTTCCCAGACGGTCTGGTTGAGTTCGGCGATGGCGATGCTGCCCAGCCGGTACTTGGGGTCGTTCCCCGCCGTTGACTTGTCGCCATAGGGCATGGCCGCGAAAGTCCACCCCTGCGCAACGTCCGGGTTCGCGGCAGCCTCGACGTAGAAGTCCACTGCAATCCCGCTGCCGAGAAGCTTCAACGGTATGTACTGGTTCCGCGGCGAGATGGCCTTGATAATGGTCCCGTCCGGCCGCCACGCCGTTCCCTCGCACTGGAAGCCCGGGAGCTCGCGGGTGAACCCGAGGTCCACCACGATCTCGACTGCGGTATCCGGAGCGGTACCCCATGAATCGGGAACCTCCCCCTGCAGCCTCAGCCATTTGGTGCTCCAGGGACGCCCCCACGCCGATCCGTGTTCCAGCGGGACGAAGTCGTGGCGCAGGGCTTCCAGGACGGAAACGGGCTCGTCCGGAACATCCCAGCTGCTCAGGTTCAGCGGGACGCTGCGGGCATACACCGCGGGGTCCACGCGTTCGCGCATGAAGCGGTCAAGACGGACTTCCGTGATGCGGCGGTCGTCGTGCAATGTGGTCCTCTTTAATGCCTGTGGTTTGGAATCCTACAGCTGATTCGCGGGTTTGCCGGGCGTTGGCTTCAGCTTATGCGCTAGCCCTTGGACTCAGCTGAAGGAGCGGATCGGCGCGTCCATTCGATGGATAAAATCTACTGTGCCGGGCCGCATAAGCCAAGCGTTTTTCCCTATCCGGGCACGGGTGCGGGAGCCGTGATGCGGTGCTGTCCGGCATAGACGTTGAGGGTCGCTCCCCGGCTGAAGCCCGCCAGGGTCATGCCGCTGGCGTCGGCAAGTTCAACAGCCAGGCTGGACGGCGCACTGACCGCCGCAAGCACCGGAATACCGGCGAGTGCCGCCTTCTGGACCAGTTCGAAAGAGGCGCGCCCGGAGACCTGCAGCACCGTGCCGGCCAGGGGCAGCAGCCGCTCGCGCAGCGCCCAGCCCACCACCTTGTCCACGGCGTTGTGGCGTCCCACGTCCTCGCGGAGGCACAGCAGCTCAGCGCCGCCGTCGTCGGTGATCCGGAAGAGGCCCGCTGCATGGACACCGCCGGTGGTGTCGAAGACAGCCTGCGCGGCACGAAGCTGGTCCGGGAGCCCTGACAGCGTCTCAACCGGCACGGTCAGCGGATCCCCCGCCGGGCTGAAATGCGACGACTTGCGGACGGCATCGATCGAATCGGTGCCGCAGATGCCGCACGAGCTTGAGGTAAAGATGTTGCGCCCCCGCTCAGGAAGGACCACGTCCGGCCGCAGTTGGGCCTCCACCACGTTAAAGGTCTGCACGCCGTTCTCATCCTCACCTGCACAGAAGCGCAGGGAGATGAGCTGATCGGGGTCCCAGATGATGCCCTCGGAGACCAGGAATCCGGCCACGAGGTCAAAGTCATCGCCGGGCGTCCGCATGGTGACAGTAAACGGGAGGGAGCCCAGCCGTATCTCGAGCGGCTCTTCCACAGCCAGAACATCCTCCCGGTGCCGCACAGGGAATGCGCGGGACTGGGGTGAGCCGTCCAGGACGAACTTGTGGATCTTGCGGCGTTGCGTCATGCGGGCCACGATGCGCTCCTTAACAGTGCAGTTACGACCATCATTGCAAGCCCGGACCGGCTTCACCAGCCGGGGACGTTTCAGCCCAGCAGGGCGCTCCAGTCCACCGGACCGTCCGCCGCTGCGGGCTTGCGGGGTGCTTTGCGGGCGGCCGCCTTCGCTTTGGCCGCAGCGGGATCCGCCGTCTGGATCGGCGCGCCCCAGGGCAGGGCGAAGGCCGGTACCGGCTCCCCCAGCTGAACGCCGTGCGGCGGAACCACAAGGACGCCGTCGGCAGCCGCGAGGCCGCGCATCATCCCTGGTCCGGCGTGCCGGGCCGGCGATGCCATGCCGTACAGCAGCCTGAAGGGCATAAGCCGGGTCCGTCCCGGTTCAGCGTCGATCATGGTTCCGCAGGGCACTTCGCTGACCGGCGGCAGGGTGCCGTGGCCCAGGGCGGCCAGGAGCGGCGCCCCCACCGTGCAGAGCGCCATCATCGCGGCGAGGGGATTGCCGGGCAGGCCCAGGATGAAGCGGCCGTCCGGCAGTTCCGCGAGGACCGCCGGATGCCCCGGACGCATGGCGATGCCGTCGATCAGCAGGCGGCCGCCCAGTTCCGCAACGGCACGGCGGAGGTGGTCGGTCCCGGACTGGCCGGTTCCGCCGGTGGTGATGACGACGTCGGCAGGCACCTCCTCCGCGCCCGGCACCGGCGCTCCCAGCGATGGAACGGAACCGGTTTCCGGGGCCTGGCCAGCCTGCACGCCCGGACCGGCTTGCGGTCCGATGTCCTCGGGACCGATGTCTTCCAAGGCAGCAAGCCATTCGTCGTAGTTGTCGCCGATTTTTTCCTGCCCGGCGAAGATGCCGCCGAGCATCCCGACCACTGCCCCCAGTTGCGGGCCGAAGGTGTCGCGCACCTTGCCGGGCGAGGGAAGGCCTGCAGCGACCACTTCGGAGCCTGTGAGCAGGATCCTCACCACGGGCTTGCCCTGGACCTGCAGGGAGTCGTACCCGGCGAGCGCAGCGAGGGCTACGTGGGCCGGATTGAGGACCGCACCGCTTTTGACCAGGACGTCTCCGGCGGCTGCTTCCTCCCCGGCTTTCCGGATGTGCTGGCCGTTCTTCGGTTCGCCGGGCCGCGCCGAGCCGCCAAGGGCCAGGACCGGGAGCCCTTCGTCATCCGTTGTGATCATGCCGCTTTCGCTGCGGAGCACAGCCTTGGCGCCGGGGGGAATGAGGCCGCCCGTGACGATGGGGCTGGCCTGGTGCGGCGCCAGCCGGTGGCCGGGCTCTGCCAGGATCCACGGCCCCGTCCCGTTGACCGCCCAGCCGTCCATGGCTGATGAAGCATAGTGCGGCATATCCTGGAGCGCCGTGATATCCGCGGCGAGCGTCCTGCCCAGCGCACTCCTGAGCGGCACCGGTCCCGGCGGGATGGGTGTGGCGCAGTCGAACGACGCCTGCCGGGCCTCCTGCCAGGTGTGCGCCGCGTGGGTGTGCCCGACCCCGCGGGATCCCGCCGCCTGGGATTCGCCCCCTTGCGAAGCGGGAGCCTGGGAGTCGGCTGCGTCGGCTGCGTCGGCGGAGTCTGGGCCGCCGGCAGGATCCCCTTCTTCAAGGACGTCGCTGGCGGCGTCGGCGCCGCCCGGCGGCGCAGCCGTCATGCGCCGGTGTTCCTGCTTGTGGCGGGTGGCACTGCTGCCGGGTCGGCCGCCGGCCCGGACACGGCTGATTCCGACCCGGATGGCGAATGCTGCGTCGCCGCTGCCGTGTCCACTTCCGCATAGTCCATCGCCAGCGCCCGTGCCGTGCCCAGGGCAGCCTGCATGGAGACCGTGTCCGGGGCCTGGCCCGAGCCCGTGGCCATGCCCGCCGCGAAGCCGGCGATAAAGGTGGTCAACGGCGCCGCCGGGCGCACCACGGAGTGGGCTGCCACCCCGGCCAGCGCAAGTACTTCATTGACGTCCACCTCGACGTCCTCCAACTCGAATGCTTGCAGCAGCGCCCGGCACCAGTCTTCCAGCGTTTCTTCCTGGCTCTTCACTGTTGCCTCCAAACTCGAAAATTCAGTTGCGGTGCCACCGCACGGTCCACCGACGTCGGCGCATGCTGACGGCGGTTCACGCCCCCTGGCGGGACACCCCTAACGCGGTGGCATCGCCCCAGGTATCCACGTCGTCCGTGGCACCGGCGGGGACGGTTACAGTCCGCACGTCAAGCCTAGCAAGGAGGGCGAAGACTGATGCTCCCGCAAGCCCTCCGCTCCTGGCCTTTTCCTCGACGGCCCGTTGTAGCGCATGTGTGCTATAAAAGCCCGCGAGCGGCTGCTGGCGGCCGTCCGGCGAAACGGACATGACTCCTTCGGAGCCCGCGGACCCCGGGGATCCCGCGGCCAAGGCAGCCAGCAGGGCGGCCACCGCCTGGTCCACTTTGGGCATGTCACAGGCCAGAACCAACGTCATGCCTGCCCGATACGGCCCCTGCGCATGGGCAAGGGCAGCCAGGCCGGCAGCAATAGCTGCGGCAGGGCCGGCGAACGCAGGCTCTTCACGGCACGTCAGGACGCCGGAGGGCAGGACACCGGGATCGGGTCCCACCACCACTGTGGCGGTTGCCCCGGCGGCTGCCGCGAGCGACCGCGACAGGAGGGTGGCGCCGTCGTACACCAACTGGGACTTGGGCACGCCGCCCAGGCGGGATGACCGGCCGCCGGCCAGGATTAAGGCATCAAACTCCACAAGGCCAGCCTAGCGATGGAGCCGGCCCCGTGCAGCAGCGACGCCTCAGGCGGCGGATTCAGGCAGCAGGAACGGATCCCACGCGGGAGTGGGCTTTTCCAGCTCCTTAATCTGCCAGATGGTGCCGTGAGGGGGCGCCGGCACGAACCTGAGCTTCCAGCCCATTTCGGCCGGGGTGTGGTCGCCTTTCACGTTGTTGCATCTCAAGCAGGCGGCCACCAGGTTTTCCCACGAGTCGGCACCGCCCCTCGATTTGGGGTGGACGTGGTCAATGGTGTGTGCTGCTTTCCCGCAATAGGCACAGCGGTGGCCGTCGCGGCGCAGCACGCCCCGGCGGCTCACTGCCGTGATGGTGTTGTACCGCGGGCGGATGTAGCGGTTCAGGAGGATCACGGACGGGCGGCCCAGGATCTCCTGCGGCCCGACGACAGGATCGTCGCCTTCGGCCACCACGCTAGCTTTTCCGGTCAGCACAAGAACCAGCGCCCGGCGGAATGTCACAACCGCCAGCGGTTCATATCCAGCATTAAGAACGAGAGTGCGCATGCACATACCTCTTCACGGCCGCACCCGTCAGGGGCTCGAGGGCCGGCTGCCCTCTGCTTGTCCGGGCTATGGATCGACAACACAAGAGTAAACACTCAAGTGGCCGATCACCGAATCGGGCCGTTACCATACAGCCCGTGTCGATAAAAATTCACCTGCCGGAAACGCAAAAGAACCCCTGCCCGAAGGCAGGGGTTCTTTTGGCAAACGTGAGCCGGAGGCTTTAGCCGCCGACGCGGATGAAGACCGGGCCGGAGCCGACGTTGACGCTGAACAGGGAGGTGGTTCCACCGTTCCAGCCGCCGTGCACGGCCTGGCCGTTGCCAACGTAGACAGCGATGTGAGCCATGCCCATGCCGCCGTTCTGGTAGTAGGCGAGGTCGCCCGGCTGCGCCTCGGCTGCACTGACGGTGCGGCCCAGGGAGAGGTAACCTGCCGGCCAGCCGTGGTAGTTGATGCCCACGGCTGCAAGCGAGTTGGTGGCGAGGGCGGTGCAGTCCTGGGCAACGCCGAGCTGGGCGTAAGCAGCAGCTGCGATCGAGGCGCCGTTACCGCTGGCAGCGGCCGGAGCAGCCGGCGCGGGGGCGGCCGGAGCTGCGACGGTGGTTTCAACGGTGGCTGCCGGAGCGGCCTCGGGAGCAGCTTCCTGGACCTCAACAACGGGCTTGGGCTCTTCAACGACCGGAGCCGGGGAGGTGGATACAGCGGGCTTCTCGAAGGAGATGGCGATGCTGGATGCAGCCGAGATGTTGGCGGGAGCGGAAGACTGGACTTCCAAGGTGGAAGCAGAGGTTGCTTCGCGCTGAACATTGGTGTCGGCAGCGTTGGCTGCGATACCGCTCGTCAGGACCAGGCCGGAAGCAGCAGCGATAACCGCAGCCTGACGGCCCATGCCGCCGGCGTTGTCGCCGACAGCCTTGGCAATGACAGCAAGCGAGTTGGTTTTGGTAACCTCGGCGCGGTGCCGTGCGATGGCACGAGTAGTCATTATTTCTCTCTTTCGTTTTCCTCAGACTGCATGGCAGGCCGCGGCTTTTGGACGCTCCGGCATCTTGGGGGTAAGCCGGAACGGCCCGAACAGGGTTTTTAGCGAAGGACGCGCGCTTCACTGAAGGGAAGCACGTGTTTTAGCGCAGTGTGATTTAGCGCATGGTGTAGTACGCGGACGTGCCCGTGGCGGACACAGCGTGCAGGAGGGTGCCCTGCGACGGGTTCAACGCGCTGATCATCATGCCGTTGCCGACGTAGATGCCAACGTGTGCGCCGCCGTTTTGCATGACAAGATCGCCCGGCGCCGGGGTGGCGGTGGGCGTCATGGCAGTCCATGCGTTGGTGCGGGGGATGCTGATGCCGGCCTGGGCGTAGACCCACTGGGTGAAGCCTGAGCAGTCCCAGCCGCTGGGAGTGGTGCCGCCCCAGACGTAGGCACTGCCAATGCCGGTGTAGGCGATGGCAGCGAGGCCCGATGCTGCTGCAGACGAAGCGGCGTCGGCAAGCTTGCCTGCCTTGCCTTCTGCGTCGGCCTCAGTGGACGTTTCGCTGGCATCTGTACCGGTGGACTGTGCCCGGACGGTTTCAACCTTGGGCGCTGCCTTCGTGGTCACTGCCGGACGCTCGAAGGAAACAGTCGCTGTCGGTTCCGCGGTGACGGTCAGCTGGGCCGACTGTGAGCCGGACTCCGTGGAAGCGGAAACACCCAGGTTGGTGTCGGCGGCGTTCGCCGGCATTCCAACGCTGAGGATCAATCCGGACGCGGCTGCAATGACAGCCGCCTGGCGACCTACGGTTCCGGCGTTGGCAGTAACAGCCCGGGACACGGAGTTCAACGGGTTCGTTCGAACCGTTTGCGCACGGTGGCGCGCAGAATTGTGACGTGTAGACACGAAGGTAGCCTCTCCCAATGCCTACGAGGTGAGCTGTCGGATTCGGATGGGAGTCACCCGGCCGCTCGGCTTCCTGGGAAGCGTTGCGACTTAACCCCAAGGTCTTCTTGCGAAGACCAAAATTGGTTCCCCCGCCTCTGCCAGACGATGTCATGCGAACGGACCTTGAGCGGTGGCAGAGTTAGGCAATCCACTCAAGAGCGCCAACTTCGGAAAAGTTGGCGTGCTCTAAACGGTACAGGAATTAATAACGAATGTCACATTCAGGTCACGGCATGTCACAGGAATGCGAGAGCGGTCCATCGCTTGGATCAGAGCCAGCCGGTGGGGTCGACGACTTCGCCGTTGACCATGACCTCGAAATGGAGGTGGCAGCCGGTGGAGGCGCCGGTGGTCCCGCTGAGCGCCACGAGGTCGCCACGGCCCACTTTCTGCCCCACCTGGACGTTGGAGGACGAAAGGTGGTTGTACGTGGTTTCCAGGCCGTTGCCGTGATCAATCACCACGCGGTTTCCGCCGCCATAGGGGTGCCAGCCCGAGAAGGTCACTGTTCCGCTGGCGGCAGCGAGGACGCTCGTACCGCACTGGGCGGCATAGTCCTGGCCGCGGTGGAACTCACCGGCGCCGCCCGTGATGGGGCTGACCCGGAAGCCGAACGGTGAGGCCGAAATCATTTGTTCCAACGGAGCACCGAGGCTGCCGGCGGAGGCCGCACGGGTGATGGTCCCTGCCGACTGCGCGCTCAGTAGCTGCTTGAGCTTGCCGTCCGGATCACCCTTGGTGGCAACGTACGTGCGGTTGAAGTCGATTTTGGCACCTGCAGCAGCGGACACTTCCGGCTGTGGCGCAGCTGACGCAGCGGCGGCAGCGTTCCCCGTGTCCGCTGTGGACATCGCGGGGCCGGTGGACGGGACGGTCACAGTGAGGACGAGCCCGGTGGCCGCGAGGGCAATGCCCGCCTTCTGGCCCACACCGCTCGCCGAAGCGAAGGCCGTTACCTGGCTGAACAGGCTGCGGCGCCGGCGTGCATCACGATGCGCATCGCGCGGCCTGACCGTCATAACGGCTTCGGCCACTGGGTACTCCGAAGCGGGACCGGTCGCCCTGCGGCGGCCCCTGACGGTCTGCGTGGTCAAAAATTATCCTCTCTGGATAGCCTGCGAAGTTAGCTGTCGGATTCGGGTCAGAGAGATCAAAGACCCGGTCCGCCACTGCAAGGCATCCGACACAGGGGTATCCCTAAGGAATCCTTCGTCGGAGATGGCTTGCCGCTGACGGACTTCACCCCAAGGCCGTTTTTCAACGGCCGGTTGTGGTTCCCCCGCCTCTGCCAGGAGGTGTTTCGTACGCTGATCCGCTGGCAGAGCTCGGCTTCGGATCAGGTAACGCTTTAGTATCGGCGCTAGTCCACAACTATAGGTGATTAATCAGCGCGGTAATAATTCCGTTATCTGCGTCTCAGGCAGTTGTAGGTGGTCCTACGAGGTGCGCGGTCAGCTGACCGTAACAAATACGTGGGCCGCGACTTCGGGCGGCAGCTCAAGGGCCCCCTCGATCTCGGGTACACGCACCGAGATGTACTCCCCCACGCGTTCCAGGGCGAGGGACGCCCCCGGCCGGATCCCGCCTTCATCAAGCTGGACGAGCAGCTCGGGTTCAACCTGGATGGGTTCGGCCAGCCTGCTCACGGTGACGCGCGAGTCGGCCCCGTACCCGGTCATGGCGTCAAGGAGGTTCACCACGCCGTCGGTGAACGCGGGCGACGGTTCGCCGCCAAGCGCAGCCAGCCCGGGAATGGGATTGCCGTAGGGGGAAACCGTGGGGTGGTCCAGGAGTTCGAAGATGCGCCGTTCCACCCGTTCGCTCATGACGTGTTCCCACCGGCACGCTTCGTCGTGGACGTACGCCCAGTCGAGCCCGATCACGTCGGCCAGGAGCCGCTCAGCGAGGCGGTGCTTGCGCATGACTTCAGTGGCCCGTTTCCGGCCCGTTTCCGTAAGCTCAAGGTGCCGGTCGCCCGAAACAACCACCAGCCCGTCACGCTCCATCCGGCCGATGGTCTGCGAAACGGTGGGCCCGGAGTGGCGCAGCCGTTCGGCGATCCGGGCGCGGAGAGCCACGATGTTCTCTTCCTCAAGCTCCAAGATTGTCCGAAGATACATCTCCGTGGTGTCGATCAGATCCGTCATCCAGCTCAGCTCCTCGAGCACAGTCCTTGCGTCAGGGACAAGCTTAACCTATTTTGAATTACTCCGGATAATCTTCCGGCTGCCTCACCGTCAGCCGCCCCGTGAACTGCCGCATCAGTGTGCCGCGCCTCCGGGACCGGACCATGTCTCAGTGACTGGACTATGACGGATGCCGTTCCCTCCCGCGCAGGCGCGTCAGGCAGAATATAGGGGATTCCACCTGCAGTACCCCGTGCACTGCCGGGCCCCTCCGCGTCCATGCCGAAAAATTGGAGCCACTGTGAGCGACACCAGCATCACTATCCCCGCCAACCTCCTGCCGAAGGACGGGCGGTTCGGCGCCGGGCCTTCAAAGGTCCGCCCCGAGCAGATCGAGGCCCTGTCTGCCGCGTCTGCCACGCTCCTGGGAACATCGCACCGCCAGGCGCCGGTCAAGAACCTTGTGGGGTCCGTCCGCAACGGCCTCAGCGAATTCTTCCGCGCCCCGGAAGGCTACGAAGTCATCCTCGGCGTGGGCGGTTCAACCGCGTTCTGGGACATTGCGGCGTTCGGACTCGTGGAAAGCAAGGCACAGCACCTCTCCTTCGGCGAGTTTGGCTCCAAGTTCGCCTCTGCCACCAACAAGGCTCCGTTCCTGGATGCGTCCTCGATCATCAAGGCTGAGCCGGGGACCAGGCCCGACGCCGTGGCGGAAGCCGGCGTTGACGTCTACGCGTGGCCGCAGAATGAGACATCCACGGGCGTGGCCGCCCCCGTCAAGCGGGTTGCGGGTGCGGACGAAGGCTCGCTCGTCCTGGTGGATGCCACCTCTGCTGCCGGCGGCCTCGACGTCGACGTGTCTGAAGCAGACGTGTACTACTTTGCCCCGCAGAAGAACTTCGCCTCCGACGGCGGCCTGTGGCTGGGCCTCTTCTCCCCCGCAGCCCTCGAGCGTGCCGCGCAGATCAAAGCCAGCGGCCGGTGGATCCCCGATTTCCTGGACCTGCAGACGGCCATCGACAATTCCCGGCTCAACCAGACCTACAACACCCCGGCGCTGGCCACCCTGGTGACCCTGGACGCGCAGGTCCAGTGGCTGAACGCCAGCGGCGGCCTTGATTTTGCCGCTGCACGCACCGCCGATTCCGCCGGGCGCATTTACTCCTGGGCCGAGGCTTCCGACTACGCCACCCCGTTTGTTGCCAAGGCCGAAGACCGTTCCAACGTGATCGCCACCATCGACTTCGACGACTCGATCGATGCAGCGGCCATCGCTAAGGTCCTCCGCGCCAACGGGATCGTGGACACGGAGCCGTACCGCAAGCTGGGACGCAACCAGCTGCGCATCGCCACCTTCGTGGCGATCGATCCGGACGACGTCTCCGCCCTCCTGTCCAGCATCGACTACGTTGTAGGCGAACTACGGAAGTAGCGAGTCCGTGGCGCTGACGCGCTAGCGTTCGACGGCGTCGTCCGGGCTTTGGTCCCGGGCGGCGCCTTCTTCTTTCGGTCCTTTTCCTTCGGCATTTCCTTCAGCGTTTCGTGCGCGGTTGGACGCGCCGGGTACCACACGGAAATAGCGCAGTCCCCGGGCACGGCGGTTGAATGCGAGCTTCAGCTGCCCGGCGCGGATGATCCACACCACGCCGATCGCCGCGGCCAGCAGCCCTGAAGCGGCTGCCACGGACATGGACCAGCGGGGTCCGGCAACATTGGCCACCCACCCCACCAGCGGGGCACCGATCGGTGTTCCGCCCATGAAGATGGCCATGTACAGGGCCATGACCCTGCCGCGCATCACCGGGTCGGTGGTGGTTTGCACGTAGCCGTTGGCGCTGGTCATCATCGTGATGGCGAAGAGCCCCACGGGCACGAGCGCCACCCCGAACCAGAAGTAGTTCGGTGCCAGGGCCGCCACCCCGGACGTGACGCCGAATGCGCCGGCTGCCCCGAAGATGATACGAAGCCGGGGCTTGCTTCGCCCGGCTGACAGCAGCGCCCCGGCGACGGAGCCGATGGCCATGATGGAGTTCATCAACCCGAAGGCGCTGGCATCCAGCCCGAATTCGGTGCCCACCATGGCGGCTATGAACAGGACGAAATTCAGCCCGAGGGTGCCGACGATGAAGACGGCCACAAGCACCACCACGATGTCCGGGCGGAAGCGCACGTAACGCAGTCCCTCACGGATCCGCCCCTTGCCGGGAGCCGCCCTGGGAAGGACGCGCAGGGACGAAACCGGGATCTTCCAGAGGCTGAACAGAAGTGCCAGGAACGTGGAGGTGTTGATCAGGAACACCCACCCCGGCCCGACCGCCACCGTCAGCACGCCGGCCACAGCGGGTCCGATCATCCTGGCCACGTTGAAGGAGGCACTGTTGAGCGCCACCGCATTGGGCAGGTAGTCGTCCCGCACCAGCTCCGAGACGAAGGTTTGCCGGACGGGGGCGTCAAGGGCGGAGACAAGGCCCAGTAGCAGGGCAAAGGCGTAAACATGCCAGAGCTGCCCGGCACCCAGGACCACAAGGAGGCCCAGGCCGGTGCTCAGCAACGCCATGCCGGACTGGGTCATCAGCAGGAGGTGGCGGCGGTTGAAGCGGTCCGCCAGGAGTCCGGCCACGGGTGCGAGGAACAGCTGCGGCCCCAACTGCAAGGCCATGGTGATGCCCATGGCCCCCGCGTCGTGGTCAGTCAGGTGGTCAAAGACCAGCCAGTCCTGGGCGGTGCGCTGCATCCAGGTCCCGATGTTGGAAATCAGGGCGCCAACGAACCAGAGGCGGTAGTTAAGGATTTGCAGGGACTTGAAGGTGGACGTCATCTCCGGCCTCCGTGGTGCCTAGCCCCGCAAGGTTCCAACGGCTAGTCGACCTCGCGGGTGGAGTCGGCTTCTTCCTCCGGGGAGTCGCCGTCGTCCTCTTCGGACACTTCGGCGTCGGACGTTGTGACCCCGGCACTGTCCGCCACGGCATCCTCGGCACTGTCCGCCACGGCATCCTCGGCACTTTCCGAAACAGCAGCGTCGGCGTCCGCTTCGTTTTCCTGGGCGTCCTCGGGGCGCACCCGTTCAGCCCACGGCACCCACTCGGGTGCAAGGATGGAGTCGCCGGAGGGCAGCAGGCCGAGCTCGTTCACCGTGATGACTTTGGAACGGGAGTTGCGCGTCACCACCGCGTACCACTGCCACCCCTGGTAACCGGCCAGCCTGGACTCAAAGAGGTGCGTGACAATACGGTCGCCTTCGCTCTTGGCGCCGAGGTGCTGTCCGATCTGTTCGGCCGGGGCAATGCCCTCCACCGCCTCCCGGGCAAGGTCCACCGCGGCAGCGAGCACTGCGTCCGGTTTGCCGGTTCGCCATACAGGCACGCCGGCACGCGGCTTCGAAGCCGGTTTGGGGGTGCCCTGGTCAGGTTGGGAAGTCATGCGGATGCCTAGGCGTCCAGCTCGTCGGCAACCTTACGGAGGGCAGCAGCGATCGCCTTGGCCTTGTTGCCTTCCGGGTACTTTCCGGCGGACAGCGTTCCGGACAGGTTGTCCAGCACGGTCACCAGGTCCTGGACGAGGGGTGCCAGGTCCTTGGCGCTTGGACGCTTCGCCTTGGCAATGGACGGTGTCTTGTCCAGCACGCGCAGGCCGAGGGCCTGGGCTCCCTTGCGGCCGTCAGCCACGCCAAACTCCACACGGGTGCCCGCCTTGAGCTCCGTGACGCCCTCAGGCAGGGCGGATTTGGGCAGGAACACTTCCTGGCCGTCCTCACCTGCGAGGAATCCGAAGCCTTTTTCCTTGTCATACCACTTGACCTTGCCGGTAGGCACGTAATCAACCTTCTTCGTTCTGGACTTGCTGAGACACGGCCGGCGGCCACCGCATCCGCATTGATATGCGGGTTCAGGGTATGACTGCCCGGACCATGTTGGTCTGTATCTTCAAGGTTATCCTGCCGGGACCCGGATTCCCGCTTTGCGGCACGGGCACAGCGGGGCTGTTAGCGTTACTTCCATGACACCCTCGCGCTACCGGCGGCCACTGATGATAGTTGCGGCGGTTACTGCTGTCCTTTCGCTGGCTGCCGTGGGCGCCGTCATGGCCATAGCCTTTGACGGCGGCACGGCGCCCGTGTGGGTGACGTCCCTGGCCCTGTACGGCCTGCCGCTGGCATTCCTGCTGATGATCGCCCTGGTAATCGACGGCGTCGCGGCCCGACGCCGGGCAGGAAAGTCCGGCGGGCGGTAACGTTGGACTGATGTCCCTTATACGCGCGCTCAGCAAGGAACTGGAGGCACGCAGCGACGACTCGTTGCGGGCCTTGTTCTCCGCGCGGCCGGACCTGGTCTCACCCAACGTTCCGGACTTTGCTGCCCTCGCCGCCCGGGCCAGCGCAAGGGTCAGCGTGCAACGGGCCCTGGAGCGGCTGAACCGGCCGCAGATGCAGGTGCTGGAGACCCTCCACCTCTGCACCAACACGGACACGGCCCACAGTGCTTCGGCCGCCGGCCTGAAGAAGTTCATCCGCGGCGCTTCCCTGTCCGCCATCGAACGGATCCTGCACTCACTGGAAGAGCTGGCCCTCGTGCACCGTGCCGAGCCCCCGCACGGTGCCGCGCTGCCGGCCGGTCCCCGCCAGCGGTTCTACCTTCCCGTAGGCAGCCTGCGTGACGTGGTGGGAATCTACCCGGCAGGGCTGGGGCGTAGCTACACCGAACTGGTCCGGCTGCAGCCGGCGTTCGCCCAGCGGGTGGTGCAACTCGTGGGCGAACTGCACCACAGCGGAGCCAACATCCATCCCGCCGCCACCCCCATGGAAGCGGCCCTGTCGCTGCAGCACTGGACGGCCACTCCGGAGGCCCTGCAGCAAATCCTCGCCACCGCACCGGAGCGCACCACGGCACTCCTTGCACGCTTCGGAAACTGGGCCATGGGGGCAGTCCCGCAGGCGCAGAGGAGGGCGTCAGTCCTTAACGAAGGGTCCGACGTGGGCCCTGTTGACTGGCTCCTGGCCAGGGGCCTGCTGGTCCCGCTGGACGCCGCGCATGTGGAACTGCCCCATAGCGTGGGGATCGCCCTCCGCGGCGGCGCCGTCATTGAGGACTTCACCACCACTCCCCCGGTGCCCAGGCTTGGGCAGACCACGGCGGCGCTGCGGCGCAATGCCGCCCTCGGCGCCATCGCCGAAACCCTCCGCCTGACAGGCGAACTCCTCTACAGCGTGCGCGAGCAGCCCCTGGTCACATTGCGCAGCGGCGGCGTCGGAGTCCGCGAGATGAAGCGGCTGGCCGACTCGCTCCGCATCGACCTGAACCGGGCCGGCCTGCTGGTTGAGCTCTGCGCCCTGGCCGGACTGATCCGGCTGGACGTTGACAGCTCCGCCTGGGTCCAGCCGGAGCAGCTCGAGTGGCTGACGCTGCCGCGCCAGGAACAGTGGCTGTGGCTCGTGAACGCCTGGCTGGCCAGTGAACGTGCACCGTCCCTGGTGGGCCAGCCCGTCACGGGTCCCGGCGCGGCGCCCGTGCCACACCGCGCAGCTGCCGGCACCACCATCAACGCTCTCTCCGCCGAAGCCCAGCGGCCGGACGCGCCAGTGGTCCGGAAGAGGATCCTGGAGATCCTCAACGAACTCACCCTCGAGGCGGAGGAGGCGGACGGCAAGGCACCGGTGCTGGACGCTGCCGCGGTGCTTCAGCGGGCTGACTGGGCCCAGCCCCGGATGGCCAGGCGCTTCAGTTCGCTGATCCGGGGTGTCCTGGCCGAAGCGGAAATGCTCGGGCTCATCGGTTCAGGCGCGCTCAGCCAGCTGGGTTCGGCCATTGCCGCGGAGCGGCCCGACGAGGCGCTGGATATCCTCGGAGAGCACCTGCCGGCCGCCCTCAACCACGTTTTGCTGCAGGCCGACCTCACCGCCGTGGCGCCGGGCTACCTGGCCCCCGAGTTGAGTGAAAAGCTCCTCTTGATGGCCGACGCCGAAGGCCAGGGCCCCGCGACGATCTACCGCTTTTCTGTGGCGTCGGTCCGCCGCGCCCTCGACGCAGGCCATGACGCCGCCAGCGTGCTGGGTTTCCTGCGCGAGCACTCCGCCACTGCCGTGCCGCAGCCGCTCGAATACCTTGTGGAGGACACCGCGGCCCGGCATGGCAGGCTGCGGGTGGGCGTGGCCTCCAGCTTCATCCAGAGCGATGACGAAGATGCCCTGCTGGAACTGGTCAGGGAATCCAGCGCAGCCGGGCTGGGGCTGGTCCGCATCGCTCCCACGGTCCTCATCTCCCGCGCGGGCACCAAGGAAACCGCGCAGGTCCTTCGGACGCTGGGCCTGTCACCGGCTGTCGAGGAGCCGGAGTCAGCACTCATCCGGCTGCGCCGGACAACCGCCGTTCCGGGCAGTGGACGTCCCGTGTACAGTGCGCCGCGGACGGCTCCGGCGGAGGCCGACGTCGACGCCCAGCTGGCGATTCTGCGCAGCCATGCGGACACCTACGGTGCGCACGCCAACGGCGGCCACCGCCCGCCGTCGGGAGCCACCGGAGAGGAAGCAACACAGCTCGGGCTCGAGACCCTGCAAAAGGCCATCCGGCTCCGGCAGGCTGTAGTGATGAACGTCGTGGACAGCCAGGGGAATTCCAGCAGGGAAACGGTTGTTCCGGTTTCTGTGAACGGCGGACGGGTCCGGGTCTTCGACCCTGCCCGCGAAACCGAACGCGTGCTCTCCATCCACCGGATCATCGACATTGAGGCGGAAGAGGAATTCCAGCAGTGACCAGCACCCCGCGGCCCCGCAGCACCAGGGCTTTGGCACCGTGAGCGACGGCCCCCTGATCGTCCAGAGCGACAAGACCATCCTGCTCGAAGTGGACCATGAGAAGGCAACGGAAGCCAGACACGCCATCGCGGCCTTCGCCGAACTCGAGCGCGCGCCTGAACACGTGCACAGCTACCGGCTCACTCCCTTGGGACTCTGGAACGCCCGCGCCGCCGGGCTGGATGCGGAACGGGTCCTGGACACCCTGCTGAAATACTCCCGCTTCCCCGTGCCCCATTCGCTGTTGATCGACATCGAAGAAACGATGTCGCGGTACGGCAGGCTGCGGCTGGAAAAGGATCCGCAGCACGGGCTGGTGATGCGGACCAGTGACTACCCCGTGCTTGAGGAGGTCTCCCGGGCGAAGAAGATCCAGCCGTTGCTGGGGCCGCGCATCGACGGCGAGACCGTGGTGGTCCATTCCTCCCAGCGGGGCCAGCTGAAGCAGCTCCTCCTCAAGATCGGCTGGCCCGCCGAAGACCTTGCCGGCTACGTGGACGGCACACCGCATCCCATCATGCTCAACGAATCCGGCTGGAAGCTGCGGCCCTACCAGAAACTGGCCACGGAGAACTTCTGGGCCGGCGGCAGCGGCGTCGTCGTGCTTCCCTGCGGTGCAGGCAAAACGCTGGTGGGCGCGGCGGCCATGGCGACGAGCTCCACCACAACCCTGATCCTGGTGACCAACACCGTGTCCGCCCGGCAGTGGAAGGACGAGCTGGTCAAGCGGACCTCGCTGACCGCAGACGAGATCGGCGAGTACTCCGGTTCGGTCAAGGAAGTCCGTCCGGTCACCATTGCGACGTACCAGGTGCTGACCACCAAACGCGGCGGCCTCTACCCCCACCTTGAGCTGGTGGACGGCCACGACTGGGGCCTGATCATCTACGACGAAGTCCACCTGCTGCCGGCGCCGATCTTCCGGATGACAGCGGATCTGCAGGCGCGGCGGCGGCTCGGACTCACAGCCACGCTGGTGCGGGAGGACGGCCGCGAAGGCGAAGTCTTCAGCCTGATCGGCCCGAAACGGTACGACGCCCCGTGGAAGGACATCGAGGCCCAGGGCTACATCGCGCCGGCGGACTGCGTGGAAGTCAGGGTGGACCTCCCCCATGACGAACGCGTGGCCTACGCCATGGCCGAGGAGGCTGACAAATACCGGCTGTGTTCCACGTCCGAAACGAAGACCGTGGTGGTGGAACAACTGGTGGAACAGCACCGGGGTGAGCAGCTCCTGGTCATCGGCCAGTACATTGACCAGCTTGACGAGCTGGGTGAACGGCTCCAGGCTCCGGTGATCAAGGGTGACACGTCCGTGAAGGAACGCCAGAAGCTGTTCGAGGCCTTCCGGGCGGGCGAGGTGCAGACCCTGGTGGTTTCCAAGGTGGCGAACTTCTCCATTGACCTTCCGGAAGCGTCAGTGGCCATCCAGGTGTCCGGTTCGTTTGGTTCCCGGCAGGAGGAAGCGCAACGGCTCGGCCGCCTGCTGCGCCCCAAGCAGGACGGCCGCGCCGCGCGGTTCTACTCCCTGGTGGCACGGGACACGCTGGACCAGGACTTCGCGGCGAAGCGCCAGCGATTCCTGGCCGAACAGGGGTACGCCTACCGGATCATGGATGCCAAGGACGTCGGACGGAATCCCAGCGCGACATAAGTGGTTAGGCGCTGGTCCGTCAGCTGATCCCCCGGGATCCGTCCCGTTCCGTAGTTCCCGTCCGGGGATCAAACTGCGGAGCCTGGTAGGCGAGTTCGCCGCCGCTGCGTCCGCCGAAAGGACGCCCATGGTCTGCGAACTCTTCCCGGAAGTAGGCCAGGCACCACTGTCCCATCTGGATCCGGGCGCCGGTCCTGAGGACGGATTCTCCAGTGGACCCGACGCTTCCGGCGACTTTCCCATGCGGCACCAGGACGTACTCGTCGTCAGCGTTGTGGACTATTTCCGCATGGAGACCCTCCAGCCCGGCAAGCTGGACGTCCGAGGACGCGTCACTGCCGATCCTGACGATCTCGCTGCTAAGTGTGAACTCCCGCGGCACCTGGCCGTTCCAAGAGGCCGAGTCCTGCACGAAGATGAGCCTCGGCCGGCCGCTCCCCCGGGTGTGGTGGGTGGTGGTGATGCGGCGGACGATGCTCCGCCTGACTGTCGGCATCAACGGCAGGGGCGTCTGCGGCGGCAACAGCGAGAACCGTCGCGCCGGACCCCGTCCGCGTTTCAGGAGTGGCGCCAGTGCACCGAGTTTTCCCAGCTTGATGTGGGGAGACCGGGTGATGAGCCGCTGCGATGCCGGGCTTGCGACCGCACCGAGGCTCACGATGTGGCCATCGGGACCATCGACGACGACGGTCAGCCCCCGGTCAGCGAAGGTCTTTGCCAGCGGACGAATCTCCTCGAGCGACGGGATTCCGCCGGCACTGAACGACTCCAGGGCGTCCACGGCGACGCGTATTTCGCTGCCGCCGGCCCGGGCCGATCCCCGCGTTACCGCGCCGGACTCATCGGTAAACGAGAAGTCCAGATCCATGTCGAGGCGGAATCCGTTCACAACCGGTTCAGCTCCGGTTCTCGTCTGACCCCGGGGCGTCTTTGTCACTGGTGGTCACCCGGAGGCTGCCGTTGAGCTTCCAGGTAGCGCGCGGCGCGTCAGGGCCGATGTCCCGCGGAACCTCGACAGTCATGTCGATGAAGTTGTAATTGATGGCGGCGCCCTTGCCCGTCAGGTAGGACCACATTTCCTCTGCCAGGTCTGCCCAGTCGCGGATGCTGCGGTCTGCTGTGCCGGTGGTCTCAGGCGTCTGTATTTCCGTCATGGTGATAGATCCCCTTCATTGGGTGCCGCATGAACGATTTTTCCCGAATCCCCAAGGACTCAGTGGCCCAACTCTAGTACTGGCTGGTAGCGCTGGAAACCCTTCGCCGCGTGAACGAATTGCTTGGGAAAAGGGTTCCCTTCAGGCGATCACAGCGCTTTCCCCGCCTGCCGAAGGACAAGGTCGGCGTCTACTCATGGGACACTCAACTTTCATTCAGAAAACTCCCAGATTCTGGGAGCATCATGGGAAGTATGAAAAAGAACGGTCCCGAAGCCAAGCTCCTCGTCGTCGATGATGAACCGAACATCCGCGAGCTGCTCTCCACGTCGCTGAGGTTCGCAGGCTTTGAGGTCGTCTCGGCAGGCAACGGACGAGACGCCCTCGCCGCCGCCGAGCTGCACTCCCCCGACCTTGCAGTGCTGGACGTCATGCTCCCCGACATGGACGGTTTCACCGTGACCCGCCGGCTGCGCGCCTCCGGCAAGCACTTCCCCGTCCTGTTCCTTACCGCCAAGGACGACACCGAGGACAAGGTCACCGGACTCACCGTCGGCGGCGACGACTACGTCACCAAGCCCTTCAGCCTGGACGAGGTGGTGGCCCGGATCCGCGCGGTGCTGCGGCGCACCCAGCCCTTGCTCGACGACGACGCCGTCATTCGCGTGGATGACCTCGAGCTCGACGACGACGCGCACGAAGTGCGTCGCGGCGGCACCGTCATTGAGCTCTCACCCACCGAGTTCAAGCTCCTGCGCTACCTGATGCTCAACCCGAACCGGGTCCTGTCCAAGGCCCAGATCCTGGACCATGTCTGGGAATACGACTTCAACGGCGACGCGTCGATCGTGGAGTCGTACATCTCCTACCTGCGGCGCAAGGTGGACATCGATCCCGAGGCCCCGGCACTGATCCAGACCAAGCGCGGGGTGGGCTACGTACTCCGGACAGCCGAAAAGCGCTGACCTTGCTGCAGCGTTGGAAGTCGGCCTCACTGCGTTCCCAGCTCGTGGCCATCATGATGGCACTGATGCTGGTGGCACTCGCCGTGACCGGTTCCGGCACGTTGACACTCCTGCACAGCTATCTCCAGGGGCAGGTTGACGACAAGCTCAAGGTCGCCGTCAATTCCGTGAAGCAGCAGCAATCCTTCAGCCAGCTGCTGCAGCAGAACCCGAACATCCCCACGGATTATTCGCTCATGCTGCTGCGCCCGGACCAGGAGGCGTTCCCCTTCGGCGGCAGCAAGGAATCCCACCCGGACATCGACAGCCTGTCACCGGCAGAAGCCAACAGGCTCGACCTTGCCCCCTTCCAGGTCCGGGGCACCGACGGGCGGAACTGGCGTGTCGTGGCACTGAACGTACTGGACGGCAACCAGCGCAATGCCGTCGTCATCATCGGCCTGCCGCTGGCCCCCGTGGACTCCGTCATGGAACACGCCTCGCTGGTGGTCATCGGTGTTGGTTTCCTCACCCTGGTGCTGGCCTTCTTCATCGCCACCTGGACGGTGTCCCGGTCCTTCCGGCCGTTGGCGCGCGTGGAGAAGACCGCGGCGGCCATCGCCGCCGGCGACCTCTCGCGCCGCGTTGACGTGGAGAACCCCGCCACGGAAGTGGGCCGGCTGGGCGGCTCGCTCAACGCGATGCTCAGCCACATTGAGTCCGCCTTCGCGGCCCGGATGGCCTCCGAAGAGCGGATGCGCCGCTTTGCCGCCGATGCTTCCCATGAGCTTCGAACTCCCCTTGTGACGATCCGGGGTTTCTCCGAGCTGTACCGCCAGGGTGCGCTGTCCAAGGAAGAGGACGTTGCCACGGCGATGGGACGGATTGAGAGCGAGGCCAAGCGGATGGGCTCCATGGTGGAGGACCTCCTGCTGCTCGCCCGGCTGGACGAGCAACGCCCGCTGCAGGAGAAGCCTGTGGACCTCCTGCTCCTCGCCAACGACGCCGTGGTGGACACCCAGGCCAGCGACCGGGACCGGCAGATTTCGCTGACCGGACTCGACGGCGGGTCGCCGTCCCCGGCCCCGGTGCTGGGCGATGAGGCAAAACTGCGCCAGGTGGTGGGCAACCTCCTGGGCAACGCCCTTCGCTACACCCCCGCCGGGACACCCATAGAGATTGCGGTCGGGGTGCGGACCGGGGATGTCGGCCAACGATCCTCCGTCATCGAAGTGCGCGATCACGGTGCCGGGATCCCGGAGGGCGAGGCCGCCAGGATTTTTGAGCGCTTCTACCGGGCGGATACCTCACGGACCCGCGAAACAGGCGGCAGCGGCCTTGGCCTGGCCATCGTGGCTGCCATCGTGGCCTCGCACTCGGGCTCCGTCCGGGTGGTCCCGACCGACGGCGGCGGCGCCACCATGGTGGTCAGCCTTCCGTTCCAGGACGAGAAAGCAGACGCCAAGCACGACGGCGGCGGCGACGGCGAAGTTGTCCACATATAAGCAGCTGCTGTAGCGCGGTTTTCGGCCCGGTTCCTAGGCTCGACGTAGCGGCTTGAACAGGCAGGCCGCCCCGCAAGCTTGAACAAGCTTCCGAACAGCGTCGAAGGGCACTAACCATGAGCATCATCTCAGTTGACACCGAACTGCTCCAGCTCAAATCAGCCAACGTCAAAGCCACAGTTGACCGAATCAGCGCGGACGTCCAGGCCATGAAGAGGGGCCTGGACGAGCTGCAGGGCACGTGGCGTGGATCGGCGGCCACCAACTTCCAGGGGCTCATCACGGAGTGGACCCTCACCCAGGGGAAGGTGGAGGCCTCCCTCGCTTCCATCAACATGGCCCTGGCCTCGGCAGCCGCCACGTACGCCCAGGCGGAACAGGGCAATACGCAGCGGTTCAGCGGCTGATTGGACTAAGCCTCCGGCGTGCCTTGGTGGAAGCGCAGGCGCCACCGGGTGCCGTCGAGCACCCAGAGCGAACTACGGAGCGCGGATCCCGTCCGGTCCTTGCTGCGGTAGGTCAGGAGCACTGCTTCCGGCCCCACCCGGTCCGCCCCGATGATCTCCAGTTCAACAGCCGCACCCGGGTTCTCCTCAAGTGCCATCATCATGGCGTCCCGCGTCCAGAGCCGCCCGGAGCTGCCGATTTCAGTAAACTCCGGGTGCAGCAGCACACCGGTCCGGCCAATATCGGCCCGGGTGTCCGGGCTCAGCAGCTCCCGTTCCAGTGCCTCAACCACTGCCTCGGGAGCTGCTTCGGGCCCCGCCGGGGTTGCGAAGGGATCCGTGTCCAGTTCGCTGAAAAGGTCCGGCTCGGTGAAGAGGTCCGGCTGACTGCGGCTTCCCGCAACGGTGAGGGATTCCCTCCGCTCCGGCACCTTGGCAGGGGCGGCTGCGGGAGTGCCGGCCCCGCGGACAAAGCCCGGCCCTGACCGTACCGCAATGCCCTGCTGGTAGGCAGTGGCCGCAGCACGCGCGCGGTCGTCGGCAGCCTCGTTCAAATCATGGCCGGCATGGCCGCGGACCCACTCAAACCGGTATGTGCGGCCGCTCAAGGCCTGGTCGATTTCCCGCAGGAGCTCCACGTTCAGGACGGGCTTGCCGTCGGCCTTCCGCCAGCCCTTGCGCTTCCAGCCGGGCATCCACTTGGTCACTGAGTTGATGACGTACTGGCTGTCGCACAGGATATGGAGCTCCTCCTCAGCAAGGTGCTCCGTGCAACGGAAGAGATCCAGCACGGCCATCAGCTCGCCCTGGTTATTGGTGCCGTGCGGCCAGCCGCCCGCCCGCCAGCAATCGTCGTTCACGTACCAGGCCCATCCGGCCGGACCGGGGTTTCCTAAAGCCGAACCGTCGGCTGCTGCAGTAATCGTCACCGCACTATCCTGCCAGACGGGCCCGGCATTGTGGTTTGCCTTGTCCGCGGCAGCGTTTCCTGCAACGCGCCGGAAAACGCTTACCCGGAATCGTTGACACCCGGAAAGCGCGCGTGCAAGAATCGGAACTCGCAGCCAGAAAGCGTTTTCTCATCTCGGCTCCCTTGCACGTTTTGTAAGTCCGCTTTGCAGCTCACTGCGCGGTTTTCGGCCGTGCCAGACCATTTCAACCGGCAGTACACAGGAAGGCGTATCAATGAAGATCTCGTCCGGAAGCAGGCTACGACTGAAGATAGGAGCCACCGCCGCTGCCCTTGCATTGCTCGTCACGGGATGCGCGGGGTCAGCAGGCTCCGGCGGAGACAAGGAAGTCACCTTGACCTTCGCCTGGTGGGGCAACGAATACCTCAATGCCCAGACCCAGAAGGTCATTGAGGCGTTCGAGGCAGAGCACCCGAACATCAAGATCAAGGCGGCGCCCGGGGAATGGGGAGGGTACTGGGACAAACTGGCAACCACCACAGCGGCCAATGATGCGCCGGACGTGATCCAGATGGATCAAAAGTACATCGCCGAGTACGGGGGCCGCGGCGCCCTTCTGGACCTGGCCAAGCAGGACGGCATCGACCTTTCCAAAATGGACAAGGAACAGCTCGCCTCCGGCCAGTACGACGACGCCCAGTACGGCCTCAGCACCGGCAAGAACGCCTACGTGATCATGGCTAACACCAAGGTGTTCGAGGCCGCCGACGTCCCGTTGCCCGATGACTCCACTTGGACCTGGGACGACTTCAACAGCATCGCTACGAAGCTCACGGAGTCCGGCGGGGGCTCCACCTATGGCGCCGCCTATGGCAGCAACGAAGCCGACCTCATCATCTGGCTTCGGCAGCACGGCGAGAACCTGTACTCGCCGGACGGCAAACTGGACTTCGACACGGCGACTGCGGCGTCGTTCTGGGAGCGATTGAAGAAGCAGCGCGATTCGAAAGCGAGCCCGCCGGCGAGCGTCGCAACCGAGGACGCCGGAGCGGGACTGGAAGAGAGCTTGTTCGGCACCAACCGGATCGGCATGGCCTGGTGGTGGACCAACCAGCTCGGGTCTCTGGAGACCACCACGGGAAGCAGCATCAGGATGCTTCGCGCCCCGAGCACGGACGGGCGGGCCGCAGACAACGGCATGTATTACAAACCCACCATGTTCTGGTCGGCGTCGTCGAGGTCGAAAAACCCGGAGGCAGCGGCAACGTTCATCAACTACCTGGCAAACAGCCCCGCCGCGGGAGCCATCCTGATGACCGACCGCGGCATCCCTGCCAACTCAGAAGTTCTCGCGGACATCACGCCCAAGCTCAAAGCGGCTGACACCACCGTGGTCGGCTTCCTCCAGGACATCAACCCCGACATGGCCGAGGCACCCCCTGTGCCGCCGGTCGGATCGGGCAGCGTGCAGAACGTCATCAAGCGCTACACCGACGAGGTCCTTTACGACCGCAAGTCGCCTTCCGCCGCCGCGGAGGAGTTCAAGAAGGAGGTTGAAGGGATGCTGGCCTCCGCCCGCAAATAGTCCCGGGCCTTCCTGCTGCAACAAAAGTGCGGCCCCCTCGAATCGAGGGAGCCGCACTTTTTGCGCGTTAGCGAGGTTGGGAGGATTAGAACCCGCCCATGCCGCCCATCTCGTCGCCGCCACCCATGGCCGGAGCGTTCTTCTCCGGCTTGTCGGCCACTACGGCCTCGGTGGTGAGGAACAGGCCCGCGATGGATGCAGCGTTCTGCAGGGCAGAGCGCGTGACCTTGACGGGGTCGTTGATGCCGGCAGCCAGCAGGTCAACGTACTGTCCGGTTGCAGCGTTCAGGCCGTGGCCTGCGGGCAGGCCGCGGACCTTGTCCACAACAACGCCCGGCTCGAGGCCGGCGTTGAAGGCGATCTGCTTCAGCGGTGCGTCGATGGCAACGCGGACGATGTTAGCGCCCGTTGCTTCGTCGCCTTCGAGCTGCAGGTTGGCGAATGCCTTGGCACCGGCCTGGATCAGGGCAACGCCGCCACCGGCAACGATGCCTTCTTCAACAGCAGCCTTCGCGTTGCGGACAGCGTCCTCAATGCGGTGCTTGCGTTCCTTGAGCTCGACTTCGGTAGCGGCACCGGCCTTGATGACTGCAACGCCGCCGGCCAGCTTGGCCAGGCGTTCCTGCAGCTTCTCGCGGTCGTAGTCCGAATCGGAGTTCTCGATCTCGGCGCGGATCTGGGAAACGCGGCCGGCGATCTGGTCGGCGTCGCCTGCACCCTCGACGATGGTGGTCTCGTCCTTGGTGACAACAACCTTGCGTGCCCTGCCCAGGAGTTCCAGGCCGGCGGTCTCAAGCTTGAGGCCGACTTCCTCGGAGATGACCTGGCCGCCGGTGAGGATGGCGATGTCGGCGAGCTGTGCCTTGCGGCGGTCGCCGAAGCCCGGAGCCTTGACGGCGACGGACTTGAAGGTGCCGCGGATCTTGTTGACGATCAGGGTGGCCAGGGCCTCGCCCTCGATGTCTTCGGCAATGATCAGCAGCGGCTTGGAAGACTGCATGACCTTTTCGAGGACAGCTACGAGTTCCTTGACGTTGGAGATCTTCGAGTTGACGATCAGGATGTACGGATCCTCAAGGACCGTTTCCTGACGCTCAGCATCGGTGACGAAGTAAGCGGAGATGTAGCCCTTGTCGAAGCGCATGCCTTCGGTGAGCTCAAGCTCGAGTCCGAAAGTGTTGGACTCCTCGACGGTGATGACACCTTCCTTGCCGACCTTGTCCAGCGCCTCAGCGATCAGCGCGCCGATTTCGTCGTCACCGGCGGAAATGGATGCCGTGGCAGCGATCTCTTCCTTGGTTTCGATTTCCTTGGCGGACGCGAGCAGTTCGGTGGTGACGGCTTCAACAGCCTTCTCGATACCGCGCTTCAGGGACAGCGGATCAGCGCCGGCCGCGACGTTGCGCAGGCCTTCCTTGACCAGGGCCTGTGCGAGCACGGTGGCCGTGGTGGTGCCGTCGCCAGCGACGTCATCCGTCTTCTTGGCAACTTCCTTGACCAGCTCGGCGCCGATCTTCTCGTAAGGATCGTCCAGCTCGATCTCCTTGGCGATGGAAACACCATCGTTGGTGATCGTGGGGGCGCCCCACTTCTTTTCGAGGACGACGTTGCGTCCACGCGGGCCGAGGGTGACCTTGACGGCGTCGGCGAGGATGTTCAGGCCCCGCTCAAGACCGCGGCGTGCCTCTTCATCAAATGCAATGATCTTGGCCATAACGGCAGTAGTCCTTTCGGGACAGTCGTGAAGAATGAACCTTCACTGCGGTGCCCGCGACGGACGACCCTTCACCGGCGGCCTCTGTATGCCGCGCGGATGGGATCTCACCCCAGCAAGGTATTTCTTTCGCTCCTGGTCCTTCCCGCTCTCCGCAGCCGGCCGGAACCGGGCGTCGAATTAGCAGTCAGTCCGTGGGAGTGCTAAATCAATAATTAGCACTCCCCCGGGGAGAGTGCAAGCAGGGATTGCGCGGAAAGCCCTCCTGCGGCCCGCACTACGCTAGGAGCGATCAGCCGCCGGCACGGGCGGACGTTTCACTTCCGCTCATCCGGGCCCTGTTGTCTGCGCCGTAGCTGAACACCATGTAGTTGGCGGCGGTGATATCGCCGTTGGTATCGAAGCTGATCGGCCCGGACTCGCCGTCGTAATCCGCCGGGTTGCCGGCCCTGATGGCGTCGGCACATTCTTTGTAGGTCTTGCACGGCTGGACAGTTCCCTTGTCGACACCGCCGGGGCCGCGCTGTCCGGAGACCGCAACCAGTTGCGCGGCAATGGACGAGCCCGCGTCGTCCTGCGCCGCGGCCGCTGCGATGGCAGCCAGGTTCACGGCATCATATGCTTCCCCGGCAAACGTCATGTCCTTGAGTCCGGGATCAACCGCCACCAGCTCGCCCTGGAAGTGCGCCGACGGGAACATGCCCGGCAGGATGCCGCGGGTACCCTCGAGGGCCTTGGATCCGAGGGCCGATCCGTACTGGTTGATCGCACCGTCACTGAGGATCAGTTTGCTGCCGGCCAGCCCCGCGTTGTTGAGTTCGGCTATGGCGCCCTGGGCTCCGGCGCGGGCCACCAGGACGACGGCGTCTGGGCCTGCGGCTTTGGCAGCTGCAGCCGCCTGCTGCGCCTGGCCGGACGTGAAGGCGGCCTCTGCCACGGTCCCAAGGCCGGCTGCTTTCGCCGCGGCGGCGACGGCAACTGAAACGTCCTTGCCGTAGGTGTCGTCCTCGTGCAGGATGGCGATTGTCCGGGCCCCGCTGTCCTTGGCCAGCTTGACCAGCACGGGAGCCTGGGCAACGTCCGCCGCCGACGTGCGGAAGTAATATCCGCCGCTCCGGTACCTGGTCAGTCCGTGCGCCGTGTTTGCCGGAGAGATGATGGCCACCTTGGCCCGCGACAGGACATCGATTGCCCCCGGGGCCCGGCTGGAGTCAGTCGGGCCGATGACGACATCCGCCTTGGCCGCCACGAGCTCCTTCGCCTGGGCGGTTGCGTCCTCGCTGATGTTCTCGGGCAGGAGTTCCACCGGCCGCCCTTTGTGGCCCCCTGCGGCGTTGATCTCCTGGACCGCCAGTTTGGCCGCGGCAAGCTGCGCGGAGTTGAGGAACGACTGCTTCCCGGTGTTATCCAGCATCAGCCCTATACGCAGCGTGCCGTCGCCGCCGGCGTCCACGGCATCAACCCGGACGTTGCCGCTCGGACCGGAGCAGCCAGCAAGCACGAGCGCCGTTCCGGCCGCAAGAACCAGCGTTGCGGATATCCGAAGCCGGGGCCGAACAGGGCGGGCGGGGATGCCTGTGCCATGCATTGCCGCGGTGGAGAGCATCAGGCCGGCCGGACGTTTTCTGCCTGCGGACCCTTCTCGCCTTCGCCGACTTCGAACTGCACCCGCTGTCCTTCGTCGAGGGCGCGGTAGCCCTCGCCTTCGATGGCCGACCAGTGCACGAAGACGTCGTCTCCGGAGGCGTCAACGGTAATGAAGCCATAGCCTTTTTCGGCATTGAACCATTTGACGGTTCCCGTTGCCATGTTGCCCACTTTCCGGTTGCTTTGATCGGCCCACGTCACTGTGCGCCGTTGGGACGGTCCGCTGTGGTGCGGCATCCGGAATCACTGTAGCCATTGCCGTTTGCCGGGTGCAGGACCGAGGCCTGCGCGCCACCAATAGTTATTCAGGCGTAACCGAATTCCCTTACTGGAACCCGGGCCCGAGGACCACGACCACCGGCTGCTGGAACTCGGCGGAGTCCACCAGCGAGGTGATGCTCAGGAGCTCCCCCAGCGCCTCGGCGTTCGCTTTTTGCCCAGCGCCGCTGTAGTAGATCACGGAGGACTGCTGCGGCATTCCGCCCCAGTTGCCCACCGGGCCCAGGGTCCAGCCCTCGCCTGCCACGGTGCTGCTCACACGGCCGGCAAGCCCCGCTGTGGTGGTCCCGTTGTAGACCGCCACGGCCTGGGTCTTATCGACGGCTTGCGCCTCGGCAGGAACTTCCGAGGGTGAGCTGCCGGCTGACGGCGTCTCGCTGGCGGAGGGCACGGCGCTCGGGTCTGCGCTGGGTTCGGCACCCGGGGACGCCGTGCCTTGGGGCGTCTCCGCGGAAGCCGAAGGGCTGCTGAGCGCTGACCCTGCCGCCATCAGCGGGCTGCCGGAAGGAGTAATTCCCAGCTTCGGCAGGAAAAGGAAGGCAACCAGTCCGATGGCGAGCGCCACAACGCCGACGGCCAGGATCGGACCCAGCCTGCGCCGGGAGGATTCGGAGGCGACCCGGTGTACACCCTGTCGTGAGGAGGTCTCCGGGACCCTGTCGAATTCATCCCGAGCGTATTTGGTCATGGTAAAACGATGTCCTTGTTGGTTCTCGCTGGTTGCCCGGCCCTGACTGTTAAGCGTCAGAACCCAAACGGCGCGCCGTGCGTGCCCGTTGGCGTGACGTACGTAGTCTACGCAATCTCTTCACGAGCATGGGGTCGTGGGCCAGGGCGTCCTCGGTGTCAATCAGAGTGTTGAGGATCTGGTAGTAGTGCGTGGCGGAGAGGTCGAACAGCTCCCGAATCGCCTGCTCCTTGGCCCCTGCATACTTCCACCACTGCCGTTCGAGCGCCAGCATTTGCTGGTCCCGCCCGCTCAGCCTGGAGCCCGGCTGCGGTGCGGGCAGGGAGTATGCCATCCCCGCATTTTCGCTGCCTATGCCCGCCAGTGAGAGGTCATCGCGCACTGGTTCGGCCACGGCAAAATCCTTCACTTGATCCGGTCAAAGTCACTTTCCATGGTACGGGCGAATAACACGCCTGTCATTTACGCCCGGTGACATGCCCTTGTGAGGCGGCACAACTGACTTTTGCCGGCGCCTCGCTCGTTCCTCGCTGAGACGGCGCCTACGCAAAAGCCAGTGCCGCCCGCCAGCTTCCACAGCACACCCCTGCGAGAATGGACTCGTGTTTGATTCTGAAGCCTTGTTCGAGCTGAAGCCTGCCGTTGAGGCGGTGGGATTCGCTGAGATGGCGGGCCTGCCGATGGACCGCCTGATGGCGGCAGACTGGGCCGCCGCGCTGGCTCCTGTCGAGGCAGAGCTGCGCAGCGTTCTGGAGTACCTTGCCGCTGAAGTGGCGGCCGGGCACCAGGTGCTGCCGTCGCCGTCGAACGTCCTGCGCGCCTTTCAACGGCCGCTGGCCGCCGTCAAGGTCCTCATCGTGGGCCAGGATCCTTACCCGACGCCGGGCCACCCCATCGGACTGTCATTCGCAGTGGAGGGGCACACCAGGCCCATTCCGCGCAGCCTCGCAAACATCTACAAGGAACTCGAATCCGACCTCGGCCTTCCGGCGCGCGTCCACGGGGACCTCACCCGGTGGGCGGACCAAGGCGTGCTCCTGCTGAACCGGGTCCTGACAGTCCGCGCCGGGGCCGCAGGATCGCACCGCGGCAAGGGCTGGGAAGCAATCACGACGGCGGCGATCGCCGCCGTCGCCGGGCGCCGTGCTGCCGACGGCAATCCGGCGCCCCTGGTGGCCGTGTTGTGGGGCAAGGATGCCGAGAGTGTCCGGCCGCTTCTTGGAAACACTCCGGTGCTCACCAGCGCACATCCCAGCCCGTTATCCGCCGCGCGCGGATTCTTTGGATCGCGCCCGTTTAGCAAGGCGAACCAGGTGCTCCGTTCACAGGGTTCGGAGCCCGTCAACTGGGAGCTTCCCCCGGTTTCTTAGCCTAGGCTTACTTCCATGACTTCCCTCCCTGCCGCCACGTCAGCAAGCCGAAAATCACGTCCCCAGACGAACCTCACGGTCCTGCGGCGCGAGGAGCTCTCACCGCACATGGTGCGGATCGTGGCCGGCGGTGACGGCTTCTCCGGCTATGTGAACAACGATTACGTGGACCGCTACGTGAAGATCGCCTTCCCGCAGCCCGGCGTCGAGTACCCGCTCCCCCTGGACCTTTGGGCCATCCGTGAAACGATGCCGCGCGACCAGTGGCCGCACACCAGGACCTACACGGTGCGTTGGGTGGATGAAGAGGCCCGGGAACTGGCCATCGACTTCGTCATCCATGGTGACGAGGGCCTGGCGGGTCCCTGGGCGGCGACAGCCCGCCCCGGCGACAGCCTGGTGTTCACCGGTCCGGGGGGCGGCTACAACCCGGACCCGGCCGCGGACTGGCACCTCTTCGCCGGCGATGAGGCCGCCTTGCCGGCCATCGCCGCCGCCATCGAGTCACTGCCGACGGACTCCCGCGGCCTGGCGTTCCTTGAAGTGGACAGCCACGCCGATATCCAGCCCATCAAGGCCCCGGCCGGCCTGCAGGTCCAGTGGCTGGCGCGGAACGGCACCCCCGCCGGAAGCAGCCGCCTCCTGGTCAGCGCGGTCCGGGACGCCGAGTGGCCCGGCGGCCGGGTGCACGTTTTCGCCCATGGCGAGCGGGGCTACATGAAGTCCCTCCGGGAGGTTTTCTACCGTGAACGGGGCCTTGAACGCTCACAGGTGTCCTTGTCCGGTTACTGGGCCACCGGGCGGGTGGAGGACGACTTCCAGGCCGAAAAGAAGCTTCCCATCGGCCAGGTCTAGGCCCCCACAGCTGGTAGCTGCACCTCCGGCCCTCGGACAGGTGCAGCTAGCGGCGCCGGGCGCGGCGGCGCTCGTTACTTGCCAGGCTCCGCGTGAGCGGGCGGGCCAGCGTGTCCCCGAGGACGATGCCTGCGGCCACACCCAGCACGATCGCACCGGCGTTCAGCATTCCCCCGGCGCCCACCAGGATCTCCGACTCTTCGATGGTCAACACATACATGGAGCGGAATATAGTGAGGCCCGGGAGCAATATCAGCGCCGCGGGAACGGCCACCACCAGCTGCGGGGCTCCCATCCTCAGGGCGATCACCCTGGCCATGAGGCCGATGACCACGGCCGCCACGGCTGGCGAAAACCTCGCCCCCATGCCGATCAGCTCTGCGCCGAGCAGCACCATGTACCCCACGACGCCCACTCCGGCGGTGGGGAGCAGGAGCTGCCACGAAGTCTGTTCCGTCACGCCGATCGCTACGACGGCAATGGCGATCAGGATCACTACAACCCAGAAGTCATACGCAGGCGGGAATGTCTCCGTGACGTCGATTTCCTCCATGCCCATCATGGCTCCGAACACGAAGGCCACCGAGATCCCGGCCACGAGGGCGCCGAAGGTCAGCATGGTGGACAGGAACCGGCCCGCCGCCGTGACGGGGAAGCCGTTAATGGCGTCCTGGACCGAGGAGACAAGACGGCCGGTGGGCAGGAGCAGCAGGATGCCGCCCACCACCACAATCGCCGGCGCGATCTGGATGCCGATAGGGCTGCCGAACCGCCACAGCAGCAAAGCGATGAACGTGACCAGGAACGCGCACGACGCCGTCGTGAAGAAGTCCGGCACACGCCAGCGGCCCAGCTGCCGGGCCAGCAGGCTGACCAGCAGGTTCGAGCCGAACGCGATGGCTGAGGCACCCGGGCCGCCGCCGAGGACACCCACGAACACCGCGGCGAACACGCCGAAGGCAACCGTAACCATCCAGCGCGGAAACGGCTTGGACGCCCGGATGATTTCGTCCAGCCGGCGGACTGCCTCATCCCGGCCCACCCCGCCTGCCACGATGTCGGTGACGAGCTGGTGCACCTGGGCCAGGCCCGCGTAATTGTTGGTCCAGGAGCGCACCACCCGGAGCAGCGAGAGGGGCGGCTGGTCCTTCGGCGCATAGTTGATGGCAACAGACTGGTTGGTGATATCCACTTCGATGTGCTTCAGGCCCAGTGCCGCCGTGACGGCGATGATACTGGTTTCCACTTCGAGGGCACCGGCACCGTAGCGGAACATGGACTCGGCCAGATGGAGCGCGAAGTCGATGGTCTTGCGGGCGGAGGTATCCACTCCCCCGACCTGGATCATGGGGTTGGCGTACGGGCTGCCCGCAAGCCGGTCCACAATGCTCATGGGGGCTGTCGGCGGATTCTCGCCCTGCACCAGCCGGCGCAGCATGCGCTTGGCGGCGGCGTTCTGCCGCACCTGGGACGCGGTGAGCGGCTGGGTCGGGGGCAGCGGCGTCGTAGGCGGCCTGCGGCGACCGTCGGGTGCTTTGGTCATTGCGGCCTCCTCAAGGGCTTAAGACTGGAATTTAGTAGAACTGCCGGCCTGTTCGCCGGGTGTACAGCTGGCGGGCGACACGTTCGCCGGCCGCCGTCCAGGCTTTGTATTTCAACGGGCTGATGACCTGGTCATAGCAGCCCACGAAGTCGGTGACCGTCTTGCTGAAGCTGGTCTTGAACAGCCCCAGGCCGTGGAACGGGTTGGACGTGTCCTTGAGTTTGTCGCTGGGCGGTGTGCCACAGAAGTCGTATTCCGTGCAGCCGAGTTCCTTGACCTGGTTGATGGCCGTCCACTGCACCAGGTGGGAGTCTCCGTACTGGCTGCGCTTCTGGAGGGAACCGCCGTCCTTGTAAGTCCCCTTCCGGCCGTAATTGATCACGAAGGCCCCAACGGAAGGAACGCCGTTCTCGTAGACGAACAGCAACCGCCCCTGGCCGCGCCCGATGAAGTTGGTCCAGAACTGCCGGTAATAGTCGTACTCGCGGACCCGGACCTGCGACTTCGCTTCCACCGTGGTGGTCATCAGCGCATACATGGCCCTGAAGTTCTCTTCGATGGGCTCCACGTTGTGGACTTCCACGCCCTCGCGGATGGCCCGGCGCACAGCGTTGCGTCCCCTGGAATGCAGGTTCCGAAGCAACTGGTTCTCCTCCGGCGCGATGTCCAGCAGTGCGGTGGAGTCATTGGGCTGCAGGTTGGGCGTCTTAACCAGCCCGGCGCCCTCGATCACGCGCCGTGCGTCCTCCGAGAGGATGATGTCCGGCTCAATCTTGATAGCAAAGACGCCCAGCTTTGCGCGCTTCACAAACTCCGCATTGGCCGCGGCAATGCCCGGGATATCTTCAACTGCTGCCACGTCCGGACCCTTGATGAGGTACCAGAGCTTGCCCAGGACCGGGAAGGATTTCTCCAGCACCAGGTTGTAGCTCGTGTAGTCAGCGGTTTCGTAGACCAGGTGGAGGGGCTTCCAGCCGAAGTGTTGTTTGACCTCGGCAAAAGCCTCAGACTGAAGCAGGTTGCCGCCGTTCGGGTTCGCAGTCACGTGGTTGTCCCAGTTGGCGACCTCCTCGGCGGAGGCAAAGCGGGCGGTAAATTCTCGCAAGTGCGCGGTGTCCAATCTTTGCGGTCGGTACTTCGGCTGCATGCCGGGCATGCAAGGCACAAGTCTATCGGCCCTCCCTAGGAGGACGCTGACCGGCGGTTCCCTGACGGCCGGGCTCAGAGCCGGATCTGTTCAAGGGCTTCGAGCCGGACGGCCAGTGGTTCCTTGCCCAGGGATCGCTGGCTTTTTGCCAGCCGGTCCGCATTTTCCAGCCGGGACAGGCTCAATCCGGTCATTTCGGTGATCCGGGCAATCGGGACCTGGAAGGTGCGGAAAGGGCCCAGCGGAGGCGGCTCATCGGCCAGGAGCCGTTCGCGGATGGCCTTCTTGAGCTCCACTTTTCCCAGCAGCGGCGACTGGTCCAGCACGAACCCGGCAGCAGCGAGTTTTCCATCCGTGGTCCAGGCCGCGATCTTCCAGAACTTCCGGGGTATCTGCACGCCGCGGTACGGCAGGTCGTCATCTGCCAGCACCGGTCCCGTGAAGACGCTGAGCTTGGCGTCGTTGAGGTCGGCGTGATTCAGGACGTGGTTTTCCAGCCCCACCCACAGCTCCTTGCCCTGGTTGAAGTCGTCAACCTGCGGCGCGGCGTTGGTGAAGGCGAAGGTGTCCTGGTTGGCGGCCTTGGCGGTCTCCGGATCGCCCCACACCGGGTCCAGCCGCCGGACAAGGTGCCCCCGGTCAAAGGCGTTGTTCTTGTAGACGTCCGGTCCGGCCTGGTGCTCCTGGGGAACCCGGGGATCGAAATGCCAGGTCCCTTCCCGGGCCAGCGCCACCAGCTCGCGTCCGTGGATGTTGACGCCGACGACGGCGGCGAGCTTGCGCGCCGGGCGCAGCCTGACGGAAAAATGGATGTAGTCAAGCAATACCGTTGCTGCCGGCGGACTGGGCAGCTCAAGGCGTGCCCGCAAGAAGTCCCGGTCATATCCCCCAGTCATAGCTACATGGTGGCACTCCAGTCACACAGTGAACAGAGCCCGGGCCGGAAGCTGATTGACAGGATCGGGGAAGCTGCCCGCCGGACCGATTCGCCCGCGTCCACTCCGGCTTGACTTGGCCTGCCGTACTGGCAAGGCTTGAAGCATGCAGGCCCATCACGAACAGCCTATTTCCGGTTCCCGCGGCGGGTCCGGCACCGGTTCCGGGCATCGCAGCGCAGGCGTCCAGCTGATGGGACTGGTCGCGTTCCTCGGCGCCTCGGCCTTGGTGGCCTGGTTGGGTGCGCTGGCCACCCTGAACAATGTGGACGGCTGGTACGCCACGGCGGACAAGGCTCCGTGGTCACCGCCCAACTGGGTGTTCGGCCCTGCCTGGACCCTGCTCTATACCGCAATGGCCGTTGCCGCGTGGCTCGTGTGGCGGCGCCGCTCGGAACGCACAGGACCAGCGTTGGCTGCCTACGCCGTCCAACTCGTGTTGAACTTGTCGTGGACGCCCGTGTTTTTCGGCCTCTATCCGGTGATGGGCACCGCGGCGCTCTGGCTGGGGCTGGCCATCATCATCGCCCTGGTCATCGCGGTGACCGTGACCGTGCTGTTTTTCGGCCCTATCAGCCGAGCCGCCGGCCTTCTGCTGTTGCCCTACATCTCGTGGCTGGTATTCGCCACGAGCCTCAACTGGTGGGCTGCCCTGCACAACTGAGGCAGCCCCGGCAGGGACCACCGGCTCAGCATTCGACGACGTTGACGGCGAGGCCGCCCATGGCCGTTTCCTTGTATTTGGAGGACATGTCCTTGCCGGTCTCGCGCATGGTCACGATCACCTCGTCCAGGGAGACCCGGTGCGTCCCGTCACCCCAGAGCGCCATCTTCGCGGCATTGATGGCCTTCGCCGCGGCGATCGCGTTCCGCTCGATGCAGGGGATCTGCACCAGACCGCCGATCGGATCACACGTCAGCCCCAGGTTGTGTTCCATCGCGATCTCCGCCGCGTTCTCCACTTGCTGAGGCGTCCCGCCCATGACCTCGGCCAGACCGGCAGCGGCCATCGAGGACGCCGAGCCCACCTCGCCCTGGCAACCCACCTCGGCACCCGAAATCGACGCCTGCTCCTTGTAGAGCACACCAATGGCGGCGGCGGTCAGCAGGAACTTCACCACCACGTCCTCGCGGTCCGCCTGCGTCGCCTTGTCCATGCCCGGCGCGAAATGCAGGGCGTAATACAGCACCGCCGGGATGATCCCGGCCGCCCCGTTCGTGGGCGCGGTGACCACCCGGCCACCCGAGGCGTTCTCCTCGTTCACGGCGAGGGCGATCAGGTTGACCCATTCCTGCCAGTACTTCGGATCCCGGTACTCCGGGTCCTGAGGATCCTGGTCCCGGGTCTCCTTCATCAGGCGCTCATGCCAGTCCGGGGCCCGACGTCGGACCTTCAGCCCGCCCGGCAGCAGCCCCTCACGCTTCAGCGACACCGCGACGCACTCCTCCATCACGGAGTAGATGTGCAGCAGCCCCTCGCGGATCTCCTCCCCGGACCGGGACGCGCGTTCGTTGATCATCATGATCTCCCCGATGGACAGGCCCTTGGACTGGCACCGGCCCAGCAACTCCGCAGCGGTCCGGAACGGCAGCGGCAGCTCTTTCTTGGACTCCTCCAGCTCCTGCCGGGCCGCGTCCTCCTCGCCCTCACGGACAATAAACCCGCCGCCGACAGAGAAGAACGTCGCCTGGTGCAGCACCTCGCCCTTTTCGTCCAAAACCGTGAACGTCATCCCGTTCGTGTGCCGCGGCAGGATCGTCAACGGCCGCAGCACCATGTCCTTCACCCCGTACGGCAACGCCACACCCCGCCCGTCACCGGCGCCGGCCAGCTGCAGTTCCCCGGACTCCGCGATCGCCGCCAACCGCTCCTCCACCTCCGCCGGCAGGATCTTCTCCGGATGGTAGCCCTCCAGCCCCAGCAGGATCGCCGTCATGGTCCCGTGCCCGTGCCCGGTCGCAGCCAGCGAACCGTACAGATCCACCCGCAGCGACGCCACCCGGTCCAGATCACCGGACGCCTTCAGCTCCTCAGCGAACACCGCGGCAGCCCGCATCGGACCCACCGTATGCGAACTCGACGGCCCGATTCCAATGGAAAAAAGATCAAAAACACCAACAGCCATAGCCGGGGTCCTTACTTGGTCTAACTGTGGTCCGGCAGATGGTCCTGCCGGAGGGCGGTGCAGCCGCCGGTGGGCGGCTGCACTGCCGGATGCACGACGACGGGCGGCAGCTTATGGCGGCCGCCCGGCGTCGTGATCTGTTACTTCTGTAATACGGCCTCTAGCCCAGGTTGGCAACCGAGGGGTACAGCGGGTGGGCCGCGGCGAGTGCGTCAACCCGTGAGCGCAGGCCGGAAAGGTCCGCGCCGGCGTCGGCGATCAGCGCCTCAGCGATGATGTCCGCCACTTCGGCAAAGGCGGCTTCGCCGAAACCGCGGGTCGCGAGGGCCGGTGTGCCGATGCGCAGTCCCGAGGTGACCATCGGCGGCCTCGGGTCGAACGGCACGGCGTTGCGGTTCACGGTGATGTCGATGGCAGCGAGGCGGTCTTCCGCCTGCTGGCCGTCGAGTTCGCAGTTGCGCAGGTCCACCAGGACCAGGTGGACGTCGGTTCCGCCGGATATCACGCTGATCCCCTTGGCGGTGACGTCCGGCTGGACCAGGCGGTCAGCCAGGATCCGGGCACCGGCCAGGACGCGTTCCTGGCGTTCCTTGAACTCCGGGGATGCGGCGATCTTGAACGCCACGGCCTTGCCGGCGATGACGTGCTCCAGGGGCCCGCCCTGCTGGCCGGGGAACACTGCCGAGTTGATCTTCTTGGCGATGTCGGCGTCGTTGGAGAGGATGATGCCGCCGCGCGGACCGGCGAGGGTCTTGTGCGTGGTGGACGTGGTGACGTGTGCGTGCGGCACTGGCGACGGGTGCAGTCCGGCCGCGACGAGCCCGGCAAAGTGGGCCATGTCCACCATCAGGTAGGCGCCCACCAGGTCGGCGATCCGGCGGAACTCGGCAAAATCCAGCTGCCGGGCATAGGCGGACCAGCCCGCGACGATCAGCTGCGGCTTATGCTCCAGGGCCAGGCGTTCCACCTCTGCCATGTCGATCCGGTGGTCCTCTTCGCGGACCTGGTACGGAATGACGTTGTACAGGCGGCCGGAGAAGTTGATGCGCATGCCGTGGGTCAGGTGTCCCCCATGGGCAAGGTTCAGGCCCATGATGGTGTCGCCCGGCTTGATCAGCGCATGCATCACCGAGGCATTGGCCTGGGCCCCGGAGTGCGGCTGCACGTTCGCGAACCCGGCGCCGAACAGGGCCTTCACCCGGTCAATGGCCAGCTGCTCGATCACATCGACGTGTTCACAGCCGCCGTAGTAGCGCTTGCCCGGGTAGCCTTCGGCGTACTTGTTGGTCACCACGGAGCCCTGGGCCTGCATCACAGCTTTGGCGGTGTGGTTCTCCGAGGCGATCATTTCCAGGCCGCTGCGCTGGCGGGCCAGTTCGTCGTCGATCTTCGCTGCGATCTCGGGGTCCAGCGCGGACAGGTCCGAGTCCAGGGACGCCGAGACTACCTGCTCGAACGCGACGGTGCCTGCAGCGCCCGCCGAGCTCACAGTTCGCCGCCGTTCTTGGAAGCGTATTCCTCGGCGGAGAGCAGCGGGCCGTCCGATTCGGCGGCGACCTTAAAGAGCCAGCCGGCGCCGTACGGGTCGCTGTTGATCAGCGCGGGGTCGTCGACGACGGCGGAGTTGGTTTCGGTGACCTCGCCGGCGACCGGGGAGTACAGGTCCGAAACGGACTTGGTGGACTCGACCTCGCCGCAGGTCTCCCCAGCGGTCACCGTGGCGCCGACCTCGGGCAGGTCAACGTACACAATGTCGCCGAGCGCGTCCGTGGCCACGGCGGAAATCCCGATGGACACGAGGTTGCCGGCTTCCCGGGCCACCCACTCGTGCTCGTCGGAGTACTGGAGTTCAGGGGCTACTTTTGCCATGTGTTTTTTCCTTTAGTTTGGTTTGCGAAAAGTGAGAGAGCGTTGGCCCAAACACTGCAGGAAGTGAGAGAGCGTTGGGGCTGGGATCCGGCAGAGTGCGTCAGAGCGACGTGGGCCCACGCCGGCAGGGTTCCCTTGCCGAGCTTGCGAGGCTAGGGAGCCGGTGGGGAGCAGCATGCAGAGGATCTCAGCCCCAACGCAACCCCAAAGCTACTTTTGGCGCTTGTAGAAAGGCAGTGCGACCACTTCGAAGGGCTCGGCCTTGCCGCGCAGGTCGATGTCCAGGGCAGTGCCTACCTCGGAGTGTTCGACGTCGACGTAGGCCAATGCCACCGGGTAGCCCAGGGTGGGGCTCGGCTGGCCGGACGTCACTTCGCCAACAACGTTGCCGTCCTTGAGGACCGGGTAGTGGCCGCGGCCGGCACGCCGGCCCAGGCCTTTCAAGCCCACCAGCTTGCGGCCGCTCGTGGAACCGGCGCCGCCGGCCTTGAGTGCTTCGAGCGCCGCACGGCCCACGAAGTCGCTTACCTTGGCGAGTGAGACAACCGGGCCGAGGCCTGCTGCGTAGGGATTGCCTTCGCGGGAGAGCTCGTTGCCGTAGAGCGGCATGCCGGCTTCCAGGCGCAGCGAGTCGCGGCAGGCCAGGCCGGCCGGGACGAGCTCGCCTTCCTCGGCCACAGCCGAGATTGCCTGCCACAGGGCTGCGGCGTCGGCGTTGTCCACGAAGATCTCGAAACCGTCCTCACCGGTGTACCCGGTGCGGGCCAGCAGGAGGTCCTTGCTGCTGCCGGCCACCATGAAGGGAACCTCCACGGCGGCGTAGTACTTCAGGCCGGTCACCAGTTCGTGCTGTGCCGCGGGCACCAGGCGAAGCAGAATGGCTTCGGCCTTGGGACCCTGGACGGCGATCAGCGAGGTGTCAGCGGAAGCGTCGTCCACCACGACGTCGAAGTTTGCAGCCCGTTCCGCCAGTGCTTCGGCGACCACGACGGCGTTGCCGGCGTTCGGGACAACCAGGAACCTGTCCGTGCCGTCTTCAGCAACAGGGCGCCGGTACGTGATGAGGTCGTCGATGATGCCGCCGTCTTCCTGGCAGATCAGCGAGTACTTTGCCTTGCCCACGGACATGGCGGAGATCTTGCCCACCAGGGCATAGTCCAGGAACGCTGCGGCGTCCGGGCCGGTGACCCAGACTTCGCCCATGTGGGAGAGGTCAAACAGGCCTGCCGCGTTGCGGACGGCGTGGTGTTCGGCCAGCTCGGAGGAGTACTTCAGGGGCATCTGCCAGCCACCGAAATCGGTGAAGGACGCGCCGAGCTTCTTGTGCTCTTCGTAGAGCGCGGTGTAATTCTCAGTCATCGCGGGAAATCCTTAGTTTTCGAACTCGGAAATGGGCGGGCAGGAGCAGATCAGGTTGCGGTCCCCTGCTGCGCCGTCAATGCGGCCCACGGGCGGGAAGTACTTGTCCTGCTTCAGGTGGTGGACCGGGAAAGCGGCCTGCTCGCGCGGGTACTCGCGCTTCCAGTCGGAGGAGACGACGGCGGCCGCGGTGTGCGGTGCGTTGCGCAGCGGGGAGTTCTCCACGGTGAAGTCGCCGTTGGCAACCTGGTCGATTTCCTGGCGGATGGTGATCATCGCGTCGATGAAGCGGTCGATCTCCACGAGGTCCTCGGACTCGGTGGGCTCCACCATGAGCGTGCCGGCAACCGGGAACGCCAGCGTGGGTGCGTGGAAGCCGAAGTCGATGAGGCGCTTGGCCACGTCTTCCGCGGTGACGCCGGTCTTGGCGGTCAGTGCACGGAGGTCCAGGATGCACTCGTGCGCCACGAGTCCGCCTTCGCCGGTGTACAGGACCGGGAAGAACTCGTTCAGGCGGGATGCGATGTAGTTCGCCGCCAGCAGGGCAGACTTGGTGGCCTCGGTCAGGCCGGTGCCGCCCATCAGCTTCACGTAAGCCCAGGAGATCGGCAGAACGCCGGCGGAGCCGAAGCGCGAAGCGGAGATCGCCACGCCGTGACCGTCCTCGTGTGCGGCCTTGTTCGCGTCCCCCGGCATGAAGGGTGCCAGGTGGGCCTTGGCTGCCACCGGGCCGACGCCCGGGCCGCCTCCGCCGTGCGGGATGCAGAAGGTCTTGTGCAGGTTCAGGTGGGACACGTCGCCGCCGAACTTGCCCGGCTGCGCCAGGCCCACGAGGGCGTTGAGGTTCGCACCGTCGACGTAGACCTGCCCGCCGGCCGCGTGCACCGAGTCGCAGATTTCGCGGACGTCGGCGTCATACACGCCATGCGTGGACGGGTAGGTGATCATGATTGCGGACAGGACGTCCTTGTTGGCCTCGATCTTCGCCTGGAAGTCGGCGTGGTCGATCGTGCCGTCGGCAGCGGTGGCCACCACAACCACCTTCATGCCGGCCAGCACGGCCGACGCAGCGTTGGTGCCGTGCGCGGAGGCGGGGATCAGGCAGACGTTGCGCTGGTCATCGCCACGGGACAGGTGGTAGCCACGGATCGCCAGGAGGCCCGCGAGCTCGCCCTGGGAGCCGGCGTTGGGCTGGATGGAGACCTGGTCGTAGCCGGTGATCTCGGCGAGGTCCGCTTCCAGGCCTTCGATCAGTTCACGCCAGCCCTCGGTCTGGGAGTCCGGTGCGAAGGGGTGGATGGAGGCGAACTCCGGCCAGGAGATGGCTTCCATCTCGGCCGTGGCGTTCAGCTTCATGGTGCAGGAACCCAGCGGGATCATGGTGCGGTCCAGCGCGAGGTCACGGTCCGAGAGCTTGCGGATATAGCGCAGCAGCTGGGTTTCGGAGCGGTGCGTGTTGAAGACCGGGTGCTGCAGGTAGTCCGAGGAACGTTCGACGGCGGCGTCAAGGGCGAAGCCTGCGTCGGCGTCGGTGTCGGCAACCTCGGCGCCGAAGACGGCGGCGACGGCGGCGACGATTTCCGGCGTCGTGGTTTCGTCAGTGGAGATGCCCACCGTGTCGGCGTCGATGCCGCGCAGGTTGATGCCCTTGGCCTCCGCAGCCGCAACGATTTCAACGGCCTTGCCCGGAACGCGGACAGTGACGGTGTCGAAGAAGCTGCCGTGCAGGACTTCGAGGCCGGCACCCTGCAGGGACGCTGCCAGGGTGCGGGCGTGGTTGTGGACGGTCTCGGCGATGGCCTTCAGGCCGTCGGGGCCGTGGTAGACGGCGTACATGGAGGAGACGATGGCCAGCAGTGCCTGCGCGGTGCAGATGTTGGACGTGGCCTTTTCGCGGCGGATGTGCTGCTCGCGGGTCTGGAGTGCCAGGCGGTAGGCCGGAGTTCCCGCGTTGTCCTTGGACACACCCACCAGGCGGCCAGGCATGGAGCGCTCGAGGCCCTTCTGGACGGCCATGTAGGCGGCGTGCGGACCGCCGAAGAACAGCGGCACACCCAGGCGCTGGGTGGAGCCGACGGCGATGTCCGCACCCTGCTCGCCCGGAGGCGTGATGAGGGTCAGCGAGAGCAGGTCAGCCGCGACGGTGACCAGCGCGCCGCGTTCCTTGGCGGCGGCGATGACCGCGGAGTGGTCGAACACGCGGCCGGAAACGCCCGGCTGCTGCAGCACGATGCCGTTGATGATGCCGTCGGGAAGTCCCTGGGACAGGTCCGCAACCTCAACTTCGAAGCCGAGTGCCTCGGCGCGGCCCTTGACGATGGCGATGGTCTGGGGCAGCACATCGGCGTCGAGGACGGTTTTGCCGTCGTGGGCGGTCTTGTTCTTGTTGGCGCGGCGCATCATCAACACCGCTTCGGCCACAGCGGTGGCTTCGTCCAGCAGGGAGGCGTTGGCGATGGGCAGCCCCACGAGGTCCTGGACCATGGTCTGGAAGTTCAGGAGCGCCTCGAGACGGCCCTGGGAGATTTCCGGCTGGTACGGGGTGTAGGCGGTGTACCAGGCCGGGGATTCCAGGACGTTACGGCGGATCACCGGCGGGGTCACGGTGTCGTAGTAGCCCTGGCCGATCATCTGCACAGCCGTCTTGTTCTTGGCAGCCAGCTTGCGCAGCTCCCCGAGGACTTCAACCTCGCTGAGGGCGTCCTGAAGGCGGAGGGCAACGTCCTGGCGGATGTCGTTGGGGACTGCCGTATCAACCAGCGAATCGACACTGTCGTAACCGACAGACTTGAGCATGGTGTCGATATCGGCCTGGCGGCGGGCGCCAATATGCCGGTCGACAAAGGTGGTGGAGACTGAACTAACCGTCACGAAGGAACTCCATTACTAATGGCAGCGCCGGATGCGCCGCAGTGGTTCGGGTTCCTCCCCGCTCTGTATTGGACCTGAGAGTTTCCGCGGGGACCAGCTTACGCATGGCTCCGCTTGCACCGTCGGTGAGCAGGCACGTCCCAGCGGACAGCCTGCTGCTTTCCAGAGTTGCCTTGCCGCGGCGGTACATGGGCCTGAGAGATTCCTGGGGAGGGTTTGCTCCTACGGCGCCTGCTTGTACCTACTTGCAGAACTCTCCCGCCGCAGATCAAAGGCATATTTAGTTAGCGGTGACAACAGTCACAGCTGCAATTGTCCTACGCGGCGGTCCAGTCTGCAAACTCTGCCGTCCAGCCCGGCGCCGCATGACGGACGTCAGCCGCGGAGCCGCTCGACGGCGGCCAGGAGGCTGTCGACGTCGCCGCTCATTTCCGGCGGGGCGGCACCGGGGCCGCTGGCCAGCATGGCGTTGTAGTACAGGCCGTCACCCATATAGAGGACAGCCTTGGCCATGGCCGGCCCGACGTCGCCGGCCAAAAGCTCCAGCCAGCTCCGCTGGACTGCCGCGAACCGGTGCATCGTTTCCGCGTGGGCCACCTCGGCGAGCCGCGTGGCAGCAACAAACGCGCGGTCCAGCGGGGTTCCCGCCCAGAGCGAGGACCGTATGAAGTAGGCCGCAGCCCCTTCCGGAGCTTTTGCCATCACGTCCAGATCTCCCGCAACGAGCAGGTCCATCCGTTCCAGCAACGCCGAAATCAAAGCCTCCTTGTTCGGGAAGTGGTACAGCAGCCCGCCTTTGGAAACGCCGGCGCGCCGGGCAACGGCGTCCAGCGTGGCGGCACGTTCGCCCACTTCGATCAGGAGGGATTCAAAGGCGTCCAGCACAGCTTCGCGCGCAACGGGTTTTCTGGCCATGGCTCCTATCATGCCCGGTTGGTGGGCCGGTTTCTTAACTGTACCGTCCGGACGGTATAGTTATTGTCATGGGAAACACATCAGCACCTTCGACGCCGGTCACCCCGACTTTCACGCGGAGCTCCGCTGCAGCAGGCCGCCCTGTTCCCGGCAGCAGTCTCCACACACCGAAACGCGGACAGGATTGGCTTGCACTGGCGTTGCTGATGTTCCCGGTTTTGTTGGTCGCCGTAGACAACACCGCACTGACATTTGCCCTGCCCGCCATCGCCGGCAGCCTCGAGCCAACCGGCGTTCAGCTGCTGTGGATCGTTGACGCGTACCCCCTGGTCCTGGCTGGCCTCCTGGTTGCCATGGGAAGTTTCGGCGACAGGATCGGACGCCGGCGGCTCCTGTTGATCGGCAGCTTCGGGTTCGCCGCGGTGTCCGCCGCCACGGCATTTGCCCCGAGCGCGGAGTGGCTGATCACAGGGCGCGCCGCCCTCGGATTTTTCGGCGCGATGCTGATGCCTTCCACTTTGTCCCTGATCCGGAACATCTTTCCGGATCCCAACCGGCGCCGGCTTGCCATCGCCATCTGGGCGGCTGGCTTCTCCGGCGGCGCCGCGCTCGGGCCCATCTTCGGCGGGTGGCTCGTGGAGCATTTCTGGTGGGGCGCCATCCTGCTGGTGGCCGTGCCCATCATGCTGCCCATCCTGGCCCTTGGCCCGGTGCTCATTCCGGAGTCCAGGGATCCCCGGCCAGGAACAGTGGACGTTGCCAGCATCGCCCTCTCGCTGCTGACCATGGTTCCGCTCGTATACGGCATCAAGGCGCTGGCAACGGAGGGCTTCGGCGCTGTGCCGGCGGCAGTCACCGGCTTCGGACTGCTGATGGGCTATGCCTTCGTCCGGCGGCAGAAACGGCTTCACAGCCCCCTGCTGGACATGAGCCTGTTCGGCAACAGGATCTTCAGTACGGCGATTACGGCCAATGTCCTGGCACTGTTTTCCTTCAACGGCTTCATTCTCTTCCTGGCCCAACACCTCCAACTACTCGAGGGCCGGCGGCCCACGGAGGCCGGGATCTCCATGATCCCCGCCCTGGTTGCCACCGTGCTTGCCGGACTGCTGGTGGTCCCGCTGGTGCGCAGGGTAAGGCCCGGATTCGTCGTGGCCGGCGGACTTTCGCTGAGCGCCACCGGCTACTTCATCGTGGCGTTCGGGGATCATTCCGGCGGCCCTGCGCTGCTGCTGGCCGCACTCCTGGTCCTGGCCCTGGGCGTGGGCGCTGCGGAGACGATATCCAACGACATGATTCTCGGATCCGTGCCGCCGGAGAAATCAGGAGCAGCGGCCGCCATTTCGGAGACCGGCTACGAGATCGGCTCATTGCTGGGAACGGCAATCCTCGGTTCGATCCTGACGGCGTCCTACCAGCGGAACCTCGTCCTGCCCGAGGGCGTCAGCGCCGCCGGCACCGGGGAGGGGACCGCGCAGGCCCAGGAGACGCTGGCGGGGGCCATGGAGCTGGCACAGTCGCTGCCGGCGCCGCTGGCGGACGCACTGACGTCCGCGGCCAGGGTCGCCTTTGAGTCGGGCGTCCATGTGACGGCGTCCATTGCGCTGGTACTGATGGCCGGGGCGGCAGCCCTCGTCGCCGTCGTACTCCGCGGAGTCCCCAAGGCGACATAGATCCGCCCGACGCCGCCCGCCATCCGGGGCGATAGCACCCCGGGACAGCAGGAAGCCCGGCGACGGGACATGCTCCGGCGCCGGGCTTCCTGGCGGTGGCCAGCGACCGGAGTCGCCGTAGTGCTACTGCCGCCGGCCTACTTGCTGCTCGGCTTGCTGTCGGGAGTGGTCACGCTGGCTGAAGCCTTCATGTTCTCAGCGCCCACCATCCAGGCGTACTGCTCGAGCTTCGAAATGAACTCATGCAGCAGATCCGCCGTGGTGGGATCCTCCTCGTCAACCTCATCGTGGACCTTGCGCATGGTTCCCACAGCGGCTTCCAGGGCCGCGACGATGCGGTCAACGGCGTCCCTGGTGTTGATCAGCCCCTGCGGGAACTGCGCAAGGCTGGTGGTTTCGGCCACAGTGGCGCTGCGGCCGTCCGGCAGGGCGTGGAGGGCGCGCATGCGCTCCGCCATGTCGTCGGCGAAGTTCCGGGCGGCATCGATGATTTCATCCAGCTGCAGGTGGAGGTCGCGGAAGTTGGTTCCCACGATGTTCCAGTGAGCCTGCTTGCCCTGGATATGCAGTTCAATCAGGTCCGCGAGCACAGCCTGCAGATTGTTGGTCAGCGTCGGTGAAGCTTTCATGAATCCTCCTCGATTGGTCCAGTAGTCCTGACGCTATCAGCCACGCGGGGCGGCGGAGGAGGGCTGCAGGAAATTTCTCAGTGAGCTTAGTAACTGACAGCCGACTTGCGGCCGCCGGCCCGGGTGGGTAAGCATGTTACTTTTCGGTAATGGAACGGATTCGAACGGCACTGACCCATCTCCTCACCCGCCCGGCCGGGAAGGTTTCGGTACCACGGCTGATCGGCGCCATTGCCCTCGGGAGTGCGCTGGCCTTCGCCGGGATCAGCCACCTCACCGTGGCGCGGCAGGAGTTCCAGGCACAGGTTCCGCCATGGTTCCCGGTGGACAAGGACGCCGTGGTCCTGGCGTCCGGCGTCCTGGAAGTCGCCCTCGGTGCCGCCTTGATCGCGCTGCGCAAACGCCGCGTCCCGGTGGGCCTGCTCGCGGCGGCGTTCTTTATCCTGATCTTCCCCGGCAACATCTCGCAGTACGCGACCCGGACGGACGCGTTCGGCCTGGACACGGACCGCGACCGCCTGGTGCGGCTGCTCTTCCAGCCCGTATTGGTTGCATGGGCCCTGTGGTGCACGGGGGCATGGAAGGAACTGCGCGCGTCGTTGCGGTCAGATGCCAAACGACCCTAGCTCCGGGCACCCTCCACGACGCCGCCCCTTCCCGACACCCTCCCAGCCACCGTTCCCCGAAATAAAAGAACGTAATTCATTTAACCCTTGCGCCGACGGTTTGTGACCCCTCATACTAAATGAACGTCATTCATTTAGTGACGGTCGTCTCACTGGAAGTAAGCACATGATTGAAATTTCCTGCCTCGACTCCCCTCCTTCCCTGGCGCGGACAACGCCGTCCGCACGCCCCGCCCTGAGGGTGGGCGTGGTGCAGCACCGCTGGCACACAAACCCGGACGCCCTCCTGGCCGAACTCGACGAAGGCATCGGCCGCGCCGCGCGGCTCGGCGCCACGGTGGTCTTCCTGCCCGAGCTGACGCTGTCCCGCTACCCCGCGGACACGCGCCCGGAGAACGATACGGCCCGGCCTTGGGCCCCGCGCCCCCGCCCGTCGGACCTTGCTGAGGACCTGCTGACCGGGCCCACCTTCCGCTTCGCCGCGGAGGCCGCCCGCCGGCACGGCATCTCCGTCCACGCTTCCCTCTACCAGCGCGCGGAGAACCCGGACGGATCGGACGACGGCCTTGGATTGAACACTGCAATCCTGGTATCGCCCGGGGGTGAACTTCTTGCCCGCACGCATAAACTGCACATCCCGGTGACCGCCGGCTACTACGAGGACAAGTTCTTCCGCCAGGGGCCCGCCGCCGGGGATGCCTACGAGGTCCATTCCCCGGCCGAACTGGGCGGAGCCCGGCTGGGCATGCCCACCTGCTGGGACGAATGGTTCCCGGAACTCGCCCGGCTGTATTCCCTGGGCGGGGCAGACATCCTGGTCTACCCCACCGCCATCGGCTCCGAACCGGACCACCCGGAGTTCGACACCCAGCCGCTCTGGCAGCAGGTGATCGTGGGCAACGGGATCGCCAACGGCCTGTTCATGGTGGCCCCCAACCGCTGGGGAAACGAAGGAACCTTGAATTTCTACGGCTCCTCCTTCATCTCGGACCCGTACGGCCGGATTCTCGTCCAGGCGCCCCGCGACGCATCCGCCGTCCTGGTGGCCGACCTGGACCTTGACCAGCGCAGGGACTGGCTCACCCTTTTTCCTTTCCTGGCCACCCGCCGCCCGGACACCTACGGCCGGCTGGCCGAACCGGTGCGGCACGACCAGCCGCTGGGCGGCGAGGCCCGCACCTACCACGAGGTGACCGCATGAGCCGCTGGCGCATGCCCGCCGAGACGGCACCGCAAGAGCGCGTCTGGATGGCGTTCCCCACAGGCGGCTACACGCTCGGTGACACCGCCGGGGAGGCACACGCCGCACGGTCCGTCTGGGCCGCCGTTGCCAATGCCGCCGTCGAATTCGAGCCGGTCACCGTGGTGGTGGCGCCCGACGACGTCGGCACCGCCGCGCGCTACCTGGATGCCGCCGTCGAGGTGCTCATCGCGGACCTGGACGATGCCTGGATGCGGGACATCGGCCCCACCTTCGTCCTCGACGACGACGGGCGCCTGGGCGCGGTCGACTGGGTCTTCAACGGCTGGGGCGGGCAGGACTGGGCGCGCTGGGACAAAGACGCGCTGATCGGCGCGGAAGTAGCGGGCCGGTCCGGAGCCTGCCACCTTGCCTCCTCCCTGGTCAATGAAGGCGGCGGCATCCACGTGGACGGCGAGGGAACCGTGCTGGTGACCGAAACCGTGCAACTGGACCCGGACCGCAATCCCGGACTGACCAAGGCGGACGTGGAGGCCGAACTCGCACGGACCATCGGCGCCACCCACGTTATCTGGCTGCCCCGCGGCCTGACCAGGGACTCCGAACGGTTCGGAACCCGGGGGCACGTGGACATCGTGGCCGCGATCCCCTCCCCCGGAACGCTGCTGGTCCATTCGCAGCAGGACCCGGAGCATCCCGATTTCGAGGTCAGCCGCGAAATCATCAGTTTCCTGGCCACCACCCGGGACGCCGCAGGCCGCGAGTGGAACATCATCGAGGTCCCCGCTCCCGCCTCCCTCAGGGACCACGAAGGTTTCGTGGACTACAGCTACATCAACCACCTTGTGGTGAACGGCGGCGTGATTGCCTGCACGTTCGCCGACCCCAACGACGAAAAGGCCCTGCGGATCCTTGCCGACGCCTACCCCGGCCGCCGGATCGTGGGCATCGACGCCCGCGAGCTGTTCGCGAGGGGCGGCGGCATCCACTGCATCACCCAGCAGCAGCCTGCTGCTTCCTCTAAAGTATTGACTTCGTGAAAGGTCCGGACATGACCCAAACCATCCGCCAGGGCTCCCAGTCCGGCGCAGCCGGCGCAAAAGCATCCGGCGCCGGTTCAACCGGCGCTGACGCGCCGGGAACCGCGCACGGCATCACCGGAAAGGGACTGAAGGGCGGGCAACTGGGCCTCCTCGCCGTCGTCGTCCTCGGCATTTCGACCATCGCGCCGGCCTATACGCTCACCAGCGCCCTTGGCCCCACCGTGAACGAGGCCGGGCTGCAACTGCCCGTCATTTTCCTCATCGGCTTCATCCCCATGATTTTGGTGTCCCTGGCCTACCGTGAGCTCAACGCCGACTCGCCGGACAGCGGCACCACCTTCACCTGGGTCACCAAGGCCTTCGGCCCCTGGGTGGGGTGGATGGGAGGTTGGGGACTCCTCGCGGCGAACATCATCGTGCTGTCCAACCTGGCAGCGGTGGCGGTGGACTTCTTCTACCTGTTCCTTGCCCAGCTCACCGGCGCCCCGGAACTGGCGGACCTCGCCGCCAACAAGCTCCTGAACGTCGCCACGTGCTTCGTGTTCGTGGCCTTGGCCGTCTGGGTGAGCTACCGCGGCCTGCACACCACCAAGATCGTGCAGTACGGCCTGGTGGGATTCCAGTTGCTGGTGCTCGGCCTGTTCGTGGCCATGGCCTTCGCCAACTGGTCGTCCTCGGAAACCTCCATCCCGTTCAGCTGGGAATGGTTTGACGTCACCAAGATCGAGACCTTCGGGCAGATCGCCGCCGGAATTTCGCTGTCCATCTTCGTGTACTGGGGCTGGGATGTGTGCCTCACTGTGAACGAGGAAACGGCCAACGGCAAGAAGACCGCGGGCATTGCCGGCACCCTCACCGCCGTGGTGGTCCTGGGCATCTACCTCCTGGTCACCATCGCCACCATGATGTTCGCCGGCGTGGGCACCGAGGGCGTCGGGCTGAACAACGAAGAGAACCACGCAAACATTTTCACCGCGCTGGCCTCCCCCATCATGGGCCCGTTTGCGATCCTCATGTCCCTGGCGGTCCTGTCCAGCTCCGCGGCGTCGCTGCAGTCCACATTCACCTCGCCGTCCCGCAGCCTGCTGGCCATGGCACACTACGGTGCCCTGCCGAAGCCTTTCAGCCACATGAGCAGGAAGTTTTCGACGCCGGGTTTCGCAACGATCGCTGCAGGCGTCCTCTCCGCGGGGTTCTATGCGGTGATGCATGTGGTCAGCGAAAATGTCCTGAACGACACCATCCTTGCCCTGGGACTCATGATCTGCTTCTACTACGGGCTGACGGCGTTCGCGTGCACCTGGTACTTCCGCAACAGCGTCTTCAGCAGCGTCCGCAACTTCGTGCTGCGGCTGCTATGCCCCCTGCTGGGCGGCCTGGGACTGCTGGTGGTGTTCCTGCAGACGGCCGCGGACAGCTGGGCGCCGGAGTTCGGCAGCGGATCCGAGATCTTCGGCGTGGGGCTGGTCTTCGTCCTCGGGGTGGGAATCCTCGCCTTGGGCGCCGTGTTCATGCTCATCATGGCCAGGCTGCGCCCCGGGTTCTTCCGCGGCGAAACCATCCGCAAGGACACCCCTGCCCTGGTGGTTCCGGAGTAAGGCGGGCAGCTCAGCAGCAGCCCGCCAACTGCTCACCAGTAGTGGGCAACGTCAACCACAAAGCGGGATCCTGCCCCGGGTCCGTCCAGGGTGAACACCCTGAAGGGAAGGCGTCCGCGGACACCGAGGCCGAGGCTGGAGTAACCTTCGAAGCTTCCGGCCCAGGCGAGCTGGCGGAAGGTCTGGTAGCCGCCGACGTTGGCGAGTTCCTTCGGGTCCGCAGGGTCATACGTGGGGTTCCCGCCGCCGTCGTAAGCCGGTGAGTTCACGGTGATCTGCAGGAATGCCCGTCCCCGCAGGGGAACCGGGAGGCCTGAACCGTCCTGCACCACCGTGGGGACATACCGGACCGTGTAGCCTTCCACGGGCCCGTTGAGGTCAACCACCATGCGGTCGAAGCAGTAGTGCTGCCCGGTCCGCACGTTCGTGACCTGCCCCGTGCCCATGGTGTCGTCGGATTTTGCCAGCGATCCCCACACCAGGCCGCAGTAGGAAGCGGACGCTGGCGCCGGGGCCACAAGTCCCAGCCCGGCGGCCATCAGAATTGCTGCGAGCCACACTTGGAATTTCTTCATTTCAGCCACCCCTGGAAGCGATGAGATATCTCAAGCGTAGGAGCCCGGACAGGCAATGACGAGGGTCCACGTCCGTTCGGCGCCCAACCGTTAACCTGCCGCCGCGCAGGTTACGGAACGGCACACAGCGAGGCGCCGGCAGCCCCTGCGGGTTGCCGGCGCCTCGCGTGCCGTGCGTTTGAAAATGTTAGGCGCGTGAACTGCGGCCGCGCCGAAGGCTTCCTAGCCTTCGCAGTCGCGGCAGTACTTCAAACCGTTCTTTTCCTTGGCAACCTGGGACCGGTGACGGACCAGGAAGCAGGAGGAGCAGGTGAATTCATCCGACTGCTCCGGGACAACAGTGACCGTCAGTTCCTCGCCGGAAAGATCCGCCCCCGGAAGGTCAATGCCTTCGGCGGTGTCGTTCTCGTCGACATCGATAACGGCGGTCTGGGCTCCGCCGCCGCGGGACGCCTGGAGGGCCTCCAGCGATTCAGCGGGAGACTCTTCTTCTGTCTTGCGTGGGGCGTCGTAATCGGTAGCCATGGCGGGGTTCACTTTCGTTGCTGCGCAGCGCCGTCTCGGGCACCTCAGTGAAGCAGTTTAGGCCATTATGACGGTAGTTGAAGAAAAGTGTGTTCAACCCGACACATTACGCCCGCCAGCAGGGCAACCAGACCTCCAGCGCAGCAAGCCGGCGGCTACCCCTCGCTTGCCGCGGCAGCCTTTTTCCGGTGCGCGATCGCCGCATGGTCGGCAGCAAAGGACACCCCGCTGAGGGCCGGAAGCCAGCCCCACCTGGTGACGTCGGCGATGGCGGCATGACCTTGCTCCCAGGCGGCGTGGTCCGCAGGGTCCGCTGCTGCCGGCGTGGGCCGGGCCTCGAACCACGAGGCAATTCTGGTGAGCAGGCGCGTTGTCATAGGGCCAAACGTAGGCGACGCATGTTGTGGGAACATTTCGCCGCAGTCTCCGCGGCGTTACATTTCCGACATTCGCAAATGGAGAGGTGCTGGCGGCCCGTGAACCGTGGATTTAGCCTTGATGCACAGCATCCGAGACCTCCGGAGGTATGGCATGGCCACGAAACTCAACAAGAAGGCACTGGAGCACGCCCGCAGCCTCGTCAAGGACGGAAAAGTTGTCCGCGATACCCGGGACGACTGGAGCGAGCACGCGCCGTCGGCGGACCAGGAAAATGCCTATATCGACAAGCACGGCTTTCCGGAGTTCTCCAAGTGGCACCTGGGCCTGGACCCGGACGAGTCGGAAGGAACCAAGGGCAGCGTGAGTTTTCCTTTCGGGGATTTCAAGAAGGTCCACCGTTGCGCCGTGGCCTCCCTGGAAAGCCGGGCTGCCCAGCACAACCACCATGAAATCGCCAAGGCCGCCAAGGACCTGCTGGAAAAGATCGACGCCGAGGACTAGGCGACGGGACTCAGCGCGGCCCCCGGTCGTTACGACTCAGCCACGGGCCACACAACCAGGGTCTTCCACGTGGAGGAATCCGGCTCCGTGGCGGGGTCGCTGAGGTAGTACTCCCACATGGAACCAGCCGGACTGAAACCCTCTTCGGTCATCCGCTCCTGGATGGCGTCGTACGTCGTGCTCAGGGTGTCGTACGGACCGGTGTGGGTCGCTTCGAAGGCCTGGCACGCCGGCAGGGTCCCGGCCGCCACTCCTGCGGACGCAGAGATCGGCGCCGAGACCGGAAAGCCTGCCTCGACGTCGACGGAGTCGGTGGGCATGTTCAGGTACCGGCCAAAAGGCGGGCCGCCCAACTGCACGCCCTGCTGTTGGGCCGCTGCCATAACAGCGCCGTAAGCGCGGCCGAAGAATTCCGGCAGCTCGTTCATGGGCACGTTTTCGCGGACGACGGCGGTGGGCTGCTCGGTGCGCTGGACCAGGCGGATTTCGGTTTCATGGCTCATACGCCAACCATCCGCGGCGCGAACGCTGCAGCCTAGGGTCGAAGGACCCGGGCCCCGGTGCACGCCAAGCAGCCCGCGGGCCTCAGTGATGGGCGCGCACGCCCTCTTTGAGCCACAACGTGTCGCCCTCAACACGGTCGAGCTCATCCGAGGCGACATACGCATGCCCGGCGAACAGACCGGATCTGTCAACCTTCACATAACCGATCCGCAGCAGCCTCTCCGCTGTGTGGCGGGGCAGACTGGAGGTCGCGGCGAAATGGTCGATCACCGCGCTAACCAGGCCTCCTGTTTCAGCGTCGGTCTGGCCGTCCGAGGTAACCGCCTCCGGATCACCCATCTTCAGGTCCTCGACCTTGCCGATCTTCTTCCCGTCCGGTGCAACCACGTGCATTCCCTCACGTACCTGCTCAATGACCGCCATGACGTCCTCCTCCATGCCTTGCACCGCTGGATGCAACACAGTGTAGGCCTCACGGGGAGCCAGCAATAGGCGCGAACAATGGCAGCCTTCGTGGAGCCCCCTGTCGGATTCGAACCGACGACCCCCGCTTTACAAGAGCGGTGCTCTGGCCAACTGAGCTAAGGAGGCGTACCTGTTTCTGCCGGATGGATCCGGCTCAACAGCGGCACCAGGTGCAGTGCTAGATAAGGGTAGCCCAAGGACGCCCCGCTGGTAAAAACGGCAGCGGCCCGGTTCCGGAGGGTTCCGGAGCCGGGCCGCTGGGCTGCTGCGCGGGGCGGTGGTTCCTAGCCCTTGGCGTCGATGGCAGCCTGGATGAACGGGATCAGGTCAGTGTTGGCAGAGTCGCCCTTGCCCCACTGCTTGCCGTCGACGAAGGCGGTGGGGGTGCCGGTCACGCCGATGGCCGCAGCTTCCTGGGTGGCCACCTTCACGTAGGGCCGGAATTTCTTCTCTTCCACGCACGAATCGATGCTCTTGGCGCCCACGTCCGTGGCCATCTTCTTCAGTTCGTCATCCGAAAGGCCCGCACCACCCTCTGCGGGCTGCTTGTCGAAGAGCGCATTGACGAAGTCGGCGTACTTTTCGGGCGATTCATTGACCACACAGGCAGCGGCGTTGGCCGCGCGTGAGGAGTAGTTGGTGGTGGACTGCTGGTCCAGGAAACCGAGGGCCCGGTATTCCACCGAGATCTTGCCTTCGTTGCGGAGGCTGGTCAGCTGTTCGTTGTAGGTGGTTTCGAACCGCTTGCAGACGGGGCAGATGAAGTCGACGTATACGACCACTTTCACGGGCTTGCCGGCTTCAGCCTCGGCGCCGGGAGCCGTCACCTCGGCGGGCGGCGTTTCCGGCTTGGCGGGGACGTCCTTCACGTTGACCGTGGCGGGCTCGGACTTCAGCACCTCGGAGTTGGCCAGCAGCGTCACGCCGCCGTGGATGTTGCCGTTGGCCGGGGTGGGACCTTCGTCCGCCACCGGGGCGTTGTTCCGGATGTTGGAACTGACAACCAGTGCCACGATCGCGAGGATGGCTACTACCGCCACCACGATGCCCCAGCCGATGAGGAGCTTGTTGCGCTTGTCCTTCTTCAGCTGCGCTTCACGGATCTCACGGGCTTTCTCGCGGGCCTCGGCAGTGCGTTCTGCTTTGGATTTGCGGGGTTCGTTTGCGGCGCTCATCAGTTCCTCGGGTCGATCGGCCAGGTGCGGACCACATCAGTGGCAACTTTTTCAGTCTAGGGGAGAAACCTGAGAGCTTGCGCCTTCAAGTTTCCGCCTGTCTGCCCAACGGATGGATAGCACGGAAGATTCCGTCCGACTAGGGTTGACTTCGAGCCATTAGCAACCCAAGGGACACCAATGCACACTACGCACCGTGAAAAGTCCGAAGCAACCGCCGAAGGAAAGCCCGCCCACGCCGGCCACGCGGCTGCCGCGCTCTACGACTTCATGGTGGTGTCCAACCGGCTGCCGGTTGACCGCTGCTCCCCGGAAGACAGGGGTTGCGAGGACGGCTGGCGCCGGTCGCCGGGCGGCCTCGTTACTGCGCTGGCCCCCATGATGACCAAGACCGACGGCGCGTGGGTGGGCTGGCATGGTGCCCCGGATGAAACCGTCAAGCCCTTTAGCCACGGCGGCATGGACCTGGTCCCGGTGCAGCTAAGCACTGACGACGTCGAGCTCTTCTATGAGGGCTTCTCCAACGCCACCCTCTGGCCGCTGTACCACGACGTCATCGCGCCGCCGGAATTCCACCGGACCTGGTGGGATTCGTACCGCAAGGTGAACCGGCGGTTCGCCGACGCCGTCGTGCGCCACGCCGATCAGGGGGCCACCGTCTGGGTGCAGGACTACCAGCTGCAACTGGTTCCCAAGATGCTCCGCGAAGCACGCCCTGACCTCAAAATCGGGTTCTTCAACCACATACCGTTTCCCCCGCCGGAGATTTTTGCCCAGCTCCCCTGGCGCCGCGCCATCATTGACGGCCTCCTCGGTGCCGACCTGGTCGGTTTCCAGCGGAGCAGCGACGCCGGCAACTTCATGCGTTCCGCCCGGCGTTTCCTGGGTGCCAGCGTCAAGCAGCAGCAGGTCCACGTCAAGGGTCCCGACGGCGAAACCACCCACATTGCCCGGGCGCAGGCGTTTCCGATCTCCATCGACGTCAAGCAGATCAGCGAACTGGCGCGCAAGCCCGAGATCATCGAGCGTGCCCGCCAGATCCGCCGGGACCTCGGCAGCCCCAAGACCATCCTCCTCGGCGTTGACCGCCTCGACTACACCAAGGGCATCCGCCACCGGCTCAAGGCCTATGAAGAGCTGCTGGCCGACGGCAAGGTCACGGTGGAGGACGCGGCCCTGATCCAGGTGGCGAGCCCCAGCCGGGAACGGGTGGAACAGTACCGCCTCCTCCGTGAAGAAGTGGAAGGCACCGTGGGCCACATCAACGGCACCTACGACACCATGCAGAACACTGCCGTCCGATACCTCCACCACAGCTACCCGATCGACGAAATGGTGGCGCTGTACCTTGCCGCCGACGTCATGCTGGTCACGGCACTGCGGGACGGCATGAACCTGGTTGCCAAGGAATACGTGACGGCGCGTACCAACAACGACGGCGCCCTGGTGCTGAGCGAATTCGCCGGTGCCGCGGACCAGCTCAAGCAGGCGCTGCTGATGAATCCGCATGACATCGACGGACTCAAGGACACCATCATGAGGGCCGTCAACATGCAGCCTGCCGAGGCGGCCCGGCGGATGCGGTCCATGCGCAAGCAGATCCTGGACCACGACGTCGACCACTGGTCAGCCGAGTTCCTTGCAGCACTCAAAGAGAAAGTGGTCCGCGATGACACCTGATGCAGCCCCCGGCAAGGCGCCCCTGACGCTTCAGCCCGAACTCCTGGCCGCCCTCAAGACAGTTGCCGCCACCGATCACCTTCTGGTGGCCATGGATTTCGACGGGACCATCTCCCCCCTCGTTGACCATGCGGCCGATGCCCGCCCGCTCCCCCGCTCCGCTGCAGCCTTCGCCGCCCTCGCGGCCCTCCCGCGAACGACGACGGCACTCATCTCGGGCCGGGCACTGGGCAGCCTCCGGGCGGTCGCTTCGCCGCCCCCGGAGACCCTTCTCATCGGCAGCCACGGGGCCGAGGCCTGGCTGGGACCGGGCTCGTCCGAGCTGACGCTCGACCCCGAGCAGCTTGCCCTGCTGGCGGAGGTCCGCCGCATCCTTGAGGAGATCGTGGAGCAGGCGCCTGGCACGCTGCTGGAGGACAAACCTGCCGGGGTGGTGCTCCATACCCGCCTCGCGGCCGACGACGTGGCCGAGGACGCCGTCGCTGCCGCCCGGGCAGCCCTGCAGGGCCGGCGGGACGTCTACCTGAAGAACGGCAACCGCGTGCTGGAAACGTCCGTGGTCCACGCGTCCAAAGGCGAGGGCATGGCCTTCCTGCGCCAGGCGACCGATGCCACGGCCGTGGTGTTCGCCGGCGACGACACCACCGATGAGGACGCGCTGGGACGGCTGTATCCGGGCGACGTGGGGGTAAAGGTGGGGCTGGACTTCACGCAGGCGCAGTTCCGCGTCGAGGCACCCGTGCACATCGCCGAACTGCTGGAGACCCTGCTCCGGGAACGGACCCGGGCCTTGGCTGAATCCCCGTAAATCCGCGTAATTCCGCGGCCGAGCCCCCGGCCCCACACCGCACCTGTTACGAATCTCATATGTGACGCCCGTAACATTTGCACCCAATTGCATAAAATCTGACATACTCTGTTTGTGATGTGGCGCACAGAGACCGTGCGGCGTCATGCGATACTCCTCGGCTTCGGCCGGGGAGTACACGGCTGAAAAACCGTGGACAACTGAATAAACATGAACCATTCACAACGGATCGTCCGGCACGTACCTGCCGGTGAAGGGATTGATAACTGTGGCAACAGTTACTTTTGATAACGCAACACGTCTGTACCCGGGCACAGATAAGCCCGCCGTCGATAAGCTCAACATCGACATCGCCGATGGCGAATTCCTGGTCCTCGTCGGACCCTCCGGCTGCGGTAAGTCCACCTCCCTGCGCATGCTTGCAGGTCTTGAGGACGTCAACGCAGGCCGCATCCTCATTGGCGACCGCGACGTCACCGATGTTCCCCCGAAGGACCGCGACATCGCGATGGTCTTCCAGAACTACGCCCTGTACCCGCACATGACCGTTGCGGACAACATGGGCTTCGCGCTGAAGATCGCCGGCGTCAGCAAGGAAGAGCGCGCCGAGCGTGTCCGCGAAGCAGCCAAGCTGCTTGACCTCGAGCCCTACCTGGACCGCAAGCCGAAGGCACTCTCCGGCGGTCAGCGCCAGCGTGTTGCCATGGGCCGCGCCATCGTGCGTAACCCGCAGGTCTTCCTCATGGATGAGCCGCTGTCCAACCTTGACGCCAAGCTCCGCGTCCAGACCCGTACGCAGATCGCGTCCCTGACCCGCCGCCTAGGTGTCACTACCGTCTACGTGACCCACGACCAGGTCGAGGCCATGACCATGGGTGACCGTGTGGCTGTGCTGAAGGACGGCCTGCTGATGCAGGTTGACACCCCGCGCAACCTCTACGACAAGCCCAAGAACGTGTTCGTCGCCGGCTTCATCGGCTCCCCGGCCATGAACCTGCTGGAACTCCCCGTCGTCGACGGCGGCGTCCAGTTCGGCGGAACCGTCTACCCGGTACCGCGCAACATCCTCGAAGAGGCACACGGCGCCACAGTCACCCTGGGTTCACGCCCTGAGGACCTCGAGCAGGTCGCCGCAGGTGAAGGCCTCCAGGTTGAGGTTGACGTCGTCGAAGAACTCGGCGCCGACGCCTACGTCTACGGCCACACCACGCTGGACGGCAAGAGCCACGACATCGTGGCCCGCGTCGACGGCCGCCGTCCCCCGATGAAGGGCGAGTCCATCTACGTTCGCCCGCAGTCCGGACACGTGCACCTGTTCGACACCAAGACCGGCCTGCGCCTCGGCGACTAGCCTTTAGCACCAACCGACGGCGGCCCCTCCTCACTGGACGGGCCGCCGTCGTGATTTAAGCGCGGTTTCCCCGCTTTCTTTAGGCGGGCCGCCCCTACGTACGGAAGAATTGGCACATGACCGAGGAAAGCAACGCCCAATGGCACGACGAACCCACCGACTACGGCCAGATCGGCAAACTGCCTCGGTTTGAAGCGGCCAGCGCCAACGACGACAAGAGTTCCAGCGTCTCCAGCAACCTGAGCATCACCGCCGCATCGGCTGATCCCGAGCTCCTGGACCTGCCGTGGCACATCGCTTTGGAGGACTGGCCTGCGGAATACCTCGCGGCGCTCCCTCGCGGTATTTCCCGGCACATCGTGCGCTTCGCCCACCTGGGCGGATCGGTGATCGCCATCAAGGAAACGTCCGAACACGTGGCGCGCCACGAGTACCACATGCTCCGCAAGCTGGCCCGCCTGGACGTGCCGTGCGTTGAGCCGGTTGCCGTCATCACGGGCCGCACCACGCCCGACGGCAGGCCCCTGAACCCGGTCCTCGTCACGCGGCACCTGAAGTTCTCCATGCCATACCGGGCTCTTTTCTCCCAGATGCTGCGCAAGGACACGCTCACCCGCCTCATCGACGCCCAGGCGCTGCTGATGGTGCGGCTTCACCTGATCGGGTTCTACTGGGGCGACGTCTCGCTCTCCAACACCCTCTTCCGCCGCGACGCCGGTGCCTTCGCCGCCTATCTGGTGGACGCGGAGACCGGCGAGCTGTATCCGGACCTGTCCACGGGCCAGCGTGAGTACGATCTCGAGATCGCCCGGGTCAACATTGCCGGTGAGCTGATGGACCTGCTGGACGGCGGCCTGATCGAGGAGAAGGTGGACCCGGTGGCCACCAGCGAACTCATCATGGACAGCTACCGGCGGCTCTGGACCGAGCTGACGGAGAAGGAATCCTTCGAGATCGGCGAACGGTGGCGAGTGGCCGCCCGGATCCGGAAGCTCAACGAGCTCGGGTTCGACGTCGAGGAATACGCCATCAAGACCACCCAGAACGGCTCCACCATCCAGCTCCAGCCCAAGGTAGTGGACGCGGGCCACCACCAGCGCCGCCTGTTGCGGCTTACCGGACTGGACGCCCAGGAGAACCAGGCCCGCCGCCTGCTCAACGACATGGACTCGTTCCGCGCCGACAACAACCCGGCGATGGACGAGGAATACAGCGCCCACCTGTGGGTCAGCCAGATCTTCGAGCCCATTGTCCGCTCAATCCCGCGAGACCTTTCCGGCAAGCTCGAACCCGCGGAAGCTGTCCACGAGGTGCTGGAACACCGCTGGTACATGTCCGAGAAGCAGGAACGGCACATTCCACTCGCCGAAGCGGTGCAGTCCTACATCGATTCCATCCTCCGGCACCGCCGCGACGAGGCGGCAATCATGCTCAACCCCGACACGGAGTTGCTCAAGATCCTCGAAGTCGAGACCGAGCAGTCCCGCTACGGCGACGAGGACATCGACGAATACCCGGACGCAGACGACTAAGCCGCCGAGCTAAATCGCTTTTCCGGGGTTCAGGATGCCGGCCGGATCGAAGAGATGCTTGATTCGGCGCTGCAGTTCCCGCACGGGTTCGGGCTGTTCCAGGCCCAGCCAGCGCAGTTTGTACTGCCCGATCCCGTGCTCGCCCGTGATGGTGCCGCCCATGGCCAGGGCCACCGTGATTGACCTGTCCAGGCAGTCGCCCAGCCGCTGCATGGCATCGGCGTCCACCTCGTTGTCCACGCGGTCCACCCAGAATGTGGGGTGCAGATTGCCGTCGCCGGCGTGCGCCACAACTTTGAGCTGCACGCCGTGCTCCGCCGCCATGGCTTCGAGTTCGCCGACGTAATCCACCAGCCGCGAGCGCGGCACGGCAACGTCTTCCCCCACCCGGTATTCGTCGTCCACTTCCACACCGCGGCTGTTACGCCGGAGTTCCACCAGCCGCTCGGCTTCGGCGCTGGCCTCCGTTGTCACCGTGGCTCCGCCGGCGGCAAGGACCTCGCGGACCACGTCTGCCTCCGCAGCTGCCCCGAAGCCGTCTGTCTGGATCAACAGGAGCGAGGCTCCGCGGGAGCTCAGGTCCGAGCCGTGGATCGCGTCGAGCTGAAGCAGCGAACCGCCGTCGAGAAGTTCCATAATGGCGGGCTGGACCCGCGCTTTCCCCACAGCCAGCACGCCTGCCGCAGCGCTGCGAAAGTCCGGGTAGAACGCGGCAATGGTGTGCACTTCGCGGGGCAGGTATTTCAGCCGCACCGTTGCCCCCACCACGATTCCGAGCGTCCCCTCGGAGCCGACGAACAGCCCGGTCAGGTCGTAGCCCGCAACACCCTTGAACGTCTGATGCCCGGTGTGGACCAGGGATCCGTCCGCCAGCACCACGTCGAGGGCCAGCACCGAATCGCGCGTGACGCCGTATTTTGCGCAGCGCAGGCCGCCTGCGTTGGTGGCCACGTTCCCGCCGATGGTGGACGTCCGGAAGCTGGCGGGATCCGGCGCGTACATCAGCCCGTGGGCGGCGGCGGCGTCGTTGAGGTCGGCGTTGATCACGCCGGGTTCGACGACGGCGGTCTCGTCGTCCGCATTCAGGGCAAGGATGCGGTTCATCCGTTCAAGGCCCAGCACAATGCAGCCCGGGCTGGCATGGGCGCCGCCGGAGACACCTGTACCGGCCCCGCGGGCAACGATTGGCACGCCGCGTTTCGCACAGGCACGGACCACAGCCTGCACGTCCGCGACAGTTTCGGCCCGGACGACGGCCAGCGGCAGCTGGTAGTCGACCACCGGGGCCTGGTCCACGGCGTAGGCCGCCAAGGTCATCTCGTCCACGGCCAGCTTGCCGGGCTCCAGAATGGTTTTGAGCTCGTCAACGATATTGCCCATGCGGCCTCCAGGTCCGTCGAATCCGGCCTCCAGTCTAGATGTATTGACCACGGACGTTAGTTACATGCGGCGTGGTTTGGTGACATGAAGAAGACCTCCGGGTGGAGTGGGGCTTGTCTAGAGTCCAATTCCACGCACGGAGGTCTTCATGTCCCACCCTAACGCTCTTCTGACCCCTCGTGGCCGGCTGCAGCTCGCACAATGTGTCGTTGACCAATGCTGGAGTCTGCGCCGTGCCGCTGAACGCTTCCAGGTCTCAGTGCCAACGGCGGCTCGTTGGGCGCAGCGCTACCGCGAGCACGGCCCGGAGGCAATGAATGACCGTTCCAGCCGCCCGCATTCCTCGCCCCGGCGGACAGCAACGCGGACGGAGCGGCGGATCATCGCCGTGCGCGTGAACCGCCGGTGGGGGCCGGCAAGGATCGGTTATCTGCTGGGAATCCACCCCTCCACGGTGCACCGCGTCCTGTCCCGCTACCGGCTGGCGAAACTGGCCTGGCTTGATCGTGGCACCGGAAGAGTGATCCGCCGCTACGAACACGAGAAGCCCGGGGACCTGGTCCATGTCGATATCAAGAAACTTGGTCGGATCCCGGACGGCGGCGGACACCGCGCCCTCGGCAGGGCCACCGGACGCCGGAACAAGGCCCGGACTCCATCCAACCGCCGGCCCGGCTACCACTACCTCCACAATGCCGTCGATGACTATTCACGCCTTGCATACACCGAGATCCTCACCGACGAGACAAAGGAAACCGCAGCAGCCTTCTGGCACCGCGCCAACGCCTGGTTCCAAGCCCAAGGGATCACGGTCCAGCGCGTCCTGACCGACAACGGAAACTGCTATCGGTCCCGCGCCTTCGCCCAAGCCCTGGGCCCGGACATCAAGCACAAACGCACCCGCCCCTATCGCCCGCAAACCAACGGCAAGGTCGAACGGTTCAACCGCACGATGCTGGAGGAATGGGCCTACGCCCGCCCCTACCGCTCCGAGGCCGAGCGTGTTGCCGCCTTCCCCGACTGGCTCCATGCTTACAATCACCACCGAGCCCACACTGCCCTTAAGGGTCAGACACCGGCCAGCCGCGTCACTAACCTCTCAGGTCAATACATCTAGACGGCGGGCGTGTCCGTCCCGGGAAGGACCCAGACAGCGGCCGCTGCTTCGCCCGCACGGATGCTGGTGCACCCGTTCCCGGCCGCGACGCTGACGCTTCCGACGCCGAATGCGGGTTGGCCTGCCAGGGCGGCCAACTGTGCCTGGGACAGTGAGCCGGCCGCGACGTCGGCCCGGGCGGCCGCGCGGGCCACGAACACCAGGACTGCACTTCCCGCAGTTTCCCGGATGAAGGCGATCGCATCGCCTTCCGCATACAGCCAGCGGATTCCGCCCTCGGTGAGCGCCGCCTGCCCCCGCCGCAGGGCTGCCAGGGCTGCATAGCTGGCACGGAGGTCCTTCTCGATCCGGCGGGAGTCATTCCAGGGCATCGGCGTCCTGGAGTCTTCACCGTTGGAGCCTTTGAGTCCGAATTCATCCCCTGCGAAGACCACCGGGACACCGGGAAGGGTGAACATCATGACGGCCCCGAGCAGCTGCCCGCCGTCGATCATCACTGTGGCCGCCCGTGCCGTGTCATGGCTGTTCAGGGCGTTCATGTTCTGCAACCGTAGGTCCCAGCTGAAGCCCGACGCGAGGTCCAGGTGGGTGGCAAGGAAGTCCTCTGCGCCCACCCTGTTCGGCCCGGCGAGGGGCGTGCCGAAGAAATTCACGTGCGCGGCGTCCCCTCCTAGCCACGACCAGAGCGGGCGGGTGAAGTTCGCGTAGGTCATGGCCCCGTGCCAGTGTTCGCCGGTGAAGTCCGGCGCGGCGTCGTTCGTGGCTTCGGCCAGCAACGCGGCGCCGGGGTTGATTTCCCGCACCCGTTCGGCGATCAGCCGGGCCACCTCGCGGTTGAGGTCCGTGGCACCCAGCCGCCCGGTCATATTGCCGACGTCGATCCGCCAGCCGTCCAGGCTGAACGGCGGCCTGAGCCACCGCGCCACCGCTGAGTCGTCGTCAAGGACGAACCTGCGCTTCAACCCTTCGGAGGACCAGTTGAGCTTGGGCAGCGAGGCCACGCCATACCAGGATTCGTAGGTCCGGTGGTCCGCGCTGAAATAGTAGTAGCCGGCTTCCTCTGATTTCGGATCCGCCAGCGCCTGCCGGAACCACTCGTGGGCGTCGCCGGAATGGTTCGCCGTGAGGTCGCCCAGCACCTTGATCCCGCGGGCATGGGCCGCTTCCACGAGCGCCACGAGCGCACCGTCCCCGCCAAGCAGCGGATCCACCGTGGTGAAGGTGGAGGCGTCGTAGCGGTGGTTGGAGCGTGCCGGGAAGAAGGGTGTCAGGTAGATGACGTCGGCGCCGAGTTCCTGGATGTGGTCCAGCCTTTCCGCCACCCCGGCAAGGTCTCCGCCGTAGAACTGGAGCGGCGTTGCCGGTCCGGTTCCCTCCACCGCGGTGTGGTCCCAGTCGGACGGGACGGCCCAGTCGGGCGCCGGATGCGAACCGGCCCCGGCCGAGCGCGCGAACCGGTCCGGAAACACCTGGTAGATCGTTCCCCGCCGCAGCCACTGCGGCGCAGCCGGGAACGAGGTCAGGCGGAAATCCGCGTAGTCGGAGACATCGCGGCGGAACAGCCCCTGCGCGTTGAGGCTCCAGTACCCGCCGTCGGCCTCCAGCAGGAAGCGGTACCGGGCCACCGGGTTGGTGACGGTCATTTCCGCTTCCCACCACGTCCAGCCGTCGCACTCCCCCACGATGCGCGCGGCGTCGTATCTCGGTTCACCGTCATGAACGGACCGGAGCCAGATCCTGGCGGCACGTCCCCACGCCCCAGGGACCCTCACCCGGAGCCGGGCAGTATCGCCAAGTTCAGTGCGCCGGGGTGCGTGCAGGGGCGAACCGTCGTGGTGCGGGAGGGGGCAGTGCGCAGGAAATGGAGCCATGCTCAGCCTTTGACCGATCCCTGGGTAAGCCCGCTGACAATGTAGCGCTGGAGGAACAGGAACAGGGCCATCACCGGGACTGCTGCGAGCACAGCGCCGGCGGCAAAGACGCCCCAGTTTTCCGAGCGCTGCTGGGCGACAAACGAGTAGAGTCCGACGGCGAGCGTCTGGCTGTCCGGGTCTGTCAGCACCACGCTGGCGATCACGAACTCGCTGGAAATGCCGATGAAGGCCAGCAGGCCCACCACGGCAAGGATCGGTGTCACCAGGCGCAGGATGATGCCGAAGAAGATCTGGACATGGCTGGCGCCGTCGATCTTCGCCGCCTCGTCCAAGGACTGCGGAACAGTGTTGAAGAAGCCGTACATCAGGTACGTGTTCACCCCGAGCGCACCGCCGAGGTACACCATGATGAGGCCCAGCTGGCTGCCCAGGCCAAGGGCAGGGATGACCTCCGAGATTCCGCTGAGCAGCAGGAAGATGGCCACCACGGCCAGCAGCTGGGGGAACATCTGGAGCAGGAGCAGGCTCAGCAGTCCGATCCGGCGTCCCTTGAAGCGCATGCGGGAGAATGCGTACGCGGCCATGGCACCCAGGAAGACCGTCGCGGCCGAGGTCACCACGCCCACCACCATTGTGTTGACGAACCAGCGTCCGAAGGGCCGCGACTGGTCGTTGAACAGGGCGGTGAAGTTGCCGAGGTCCAGCCTGCTGAAGAGTGCGTTCGAGCCCACCAGTGTGCCGGTGGAGTTGAACGCGGCGGACAGCACGTAGAGCAGCGGGAAGATCGCGAAAATGGTCACCGCAATTCCCACGAGGTGTCGCCAGCCCTTGTCCTTGAACCAGGCACCGAAGGTGCGCCGCCGCTGCAGCTGCTTCAGCTGTTCGACGTCGGTGGTGCCGGAAGCGGTGACGGCGGAGCCTGCGGCGGGTGCCGCCGTCGTGCCCGTGCGTGCCGTTGACCCGTTCATGAGTTCACGTCCTCGAGTGCCTTGGTCTGCTTGAAGCTGATGGCCGAAACGGTGGCCACGATGATGAAGATGATGATGGCCAGCGCGCTGGCGAGGCCGTAGTCGCGTCCTGTGCCCTGCCCGAACGCCACCTTGTAGACAAGCGTGATCAGGATGTCCGTGGCCCCGATGTCGCGGTCTGTATCCCCGAAGCGCGGTCCGCCGCCGGTAAGCATGTAGATCACGTTGAAGTTGTTGAAGTTGAAGGCGAAGGACGAAATCAGGAGGGGTGCGATGGAGACCAGCAGCAGGGGCAGCTTGATGGACCGGAACACCCGCCACGGTCCGGCGCCGTCCATGCGTGCAGCTTCATCGAGCTCCGTGGGCAGCGACTGGAGGGCGCCGGTGCACACCAGGAACATGTAGGGGAACCCAAGCCACAGGTTGACCACCAGGACGCTGATCTTGGCCAGGAACGGGTCGGTCAGCCAGCCGATCGTGGCACCGCCCAGCAGCGTCTGGTTGAGCCAGCCGAACTGCGGGTTGAGGATGCCGGACCAGACGAGTCCGGAGAGGAACGCGGGGAAAGCGTACGGCAGGATCATCAGGATCCGGTACACCTTCTTGCCGCGCAGGTCTTCGCGGTTGAAGGTGACGGCCAGGAAGAGTCCCAGCGCAAAGGTCAGGCCCACGGAGGTGACGGCGAAGGTGAAGGTCCACAGGATGACGCCCAGCAGCGGCCCGCGGAGGCTCGGATCGGTGAAGGCACGTGCGAAGTTCTCCATGCCGACGTCGATCTTCCAGCCGGTGGTGAGGGTCTCGCCGTTGCTGTCCGCGAAGGCGCCCTTGCCGTTGTCGCGGTAAACGGTGCCGGTGTCCGTGTCGGTGAACGTGTCGGCTGCCGCGTCATACGTCAGCGCCGGCTTGAACTCGTAGGCGTTGCTGCCGTCAGCCGTGCGCAGCGTGCCGTCAGCCGGGTCGTCGGAGACGGGTACCGTGATGGCCAGGATTTCCTGCTGGTTGGCGACGATTTCCTGGAAATTGAGTGTCCGGTAGCCGTCAACAGAGTTGGCCTTGCCCGTGGAGTCGGTGCCGGCGTCGGGGACCTCCTGCAGGGGCGTGCCGGTGCTGCCGATCGAGGCCTTGCCGTCCGGGTCGGTGAACAGCAGGTAGAAGTCGCTGCCCTTGGTGAGCACAGCTGCCTTGTAGGCCGGCGAGTCCGGGACGCGCTTCTGGGCGGTCAGCTGGATGGCCGCAATGGCGTCGTCCTTGGTGCTGTTGTGCCCGTCACCGTAATTGGTGAAGGCAATGTAGCCGCTGAACAGGACCACGAAGACCTGGAACACCAGCAGGAACAGCACGCCCGGTGCCAGGTATTTTGCGGGCAGTCCCCCCTTGCGGAGGTAAATCCAATTAATGGCCAGGACGACGGCGGACGAGACCGCCAGGGCACCCCAGGACTGGCTCAGGAAAAGCATCATCAGGACATAGACAGCCAGGGCGTCGACCAGGCCCAGGAGCACAATCTTGGCGACGGTCCCCCTGGCGGAGTCATCGCGGGAGCGGCGGTTCGGCAGTCCCGGACGCCGGCCCTGGGGGCGGCCGCCCGGTGTTGTTGCGGCTCCCGACGTTGATTCGGCTCCCGCTCCCGACGTTGGTTCGGCTCCCGACGACGGGGGCGGCGGAGAATCCTGGAAAAGGTCTGTTTTGGGCATGGCTGTCTATGGTCCTTGGGAGAAGCGGGGCCGTGAAGAGTTCGGGGCGCTGCCGTGGCGCTGCCGTGGCGGGCGCAACGGCAGGGGCCGCAGCGGGGCTGCAGCGGACAGGCCGGGCGGCGAGAGCCGCCCGGCCTGTCATTGGCAGGAGCGAGCCTGATGGAAGGCGTCAGCCGGCGATTTTTGCCTTGATGCTGGAAGCCATCTTGGCCCAGTCGGCAGCCGGGTCGCCCTGGCCCTTGATCAGGGCAAGTTCCGTGGCTCCCCAGTCGGCCCAGACGGCACTCATTTCCGGGATGGCCGGCATGGGAACACCGGTGGCACCGATTTTGCCGAATGCTTCAACGACGGGGTCGCTGGCAGCCTTCTCGAAGGAGGACTTCAGCGCCGGCGGGCGGCCGCCGGCCTTGTACATGGAATCCTGTGCGTCCTCGGAGGTGAGGTAGTTGGTCACGAACTCGTTGGTGGCCAGCGCATTGGCGCTCTTGGCGCTGATGAAGAAGCCGTTGACGCCGATGAATGGCTGGGCGGGCTTGTCGCCGGCGGTGGGCAGTGCGTCAACCGCAAACTTGATGCCCTTCTTCTGGACGTCCGGAACATTCCACGGGCCCGTCAGGAAGTACGGGGATTCGCCGGCCAGGAACTTCTCCTTGGCAATGTCTCCGGTGATGTTGGAGTTGATGATCTTTTCACCGCTGTCGCCCCAGGCCACCAGTTTCTTGGCGAACTCGACGCCCGCGGCGTCGCCGATGAGGAGCTGCTTGGGGTCGTAGCCGCCGTCGGCCGCCTGGCCGAAGACCTGGGAACCCATGGACGCCTGCAGCGGGTAGAGGTGGTACGGGTCGCCCTGCTTGGGGTCCATGCCGACAAGGAACGGGAACGTGGCCTTGCCGTCAGCCACAGCCTTCTTGCCGTTGGCCACGACCTCATCCATAGTTGCCGCACTCTCGGCCACCAGGTCGGTGTTGCGCAGCAGCGCGATGTTCTCGATGGCGTAGGGGACGCCATAGACGGAACCGTTGAAGGTCATGGCCTTGATGGAGGAATCCTGGAAGGACGACGACTTGTCTCCGAGTTCGATCGGAGCGATCACGCCGTTCTGGACGAACTTGCCCACCCAGTCATGGGGTCCGACGATCAGGTCCGGCCCTTTGCCCGTGGGGACCTGGGTGATGAAGTCGTCGCGGACAGCGGCGAAGTCCTTGACGACGAGCTTCACCTCAATGCCGGTATCGGCCTGGAACTTAGCGGTGATGTCCTTCAGCGCAGGTGACCGTTCGGCGTCGACCCACATGGTGATCGTGCCGGCACCGGCGGATTTCAGGTCCTGCTTGGCGGTGGCGGTTGCCGGTGCGGTCGCTGACGCGCCGCCGCAGGCGCTGAGCGCCAGGGCCGCCACTACGGAGAGCGCGCCCGCCGTAAAGACGCGGCGGCTGGTCCCGCTCGTGAGGGTGTTCTGCACCTTCATTGGTGTCCCTTTCATAAAAAATCCTGCATCCACGCGTTGGCCCTCGGGCCCTGTGGCATCGTCGGTGATGTGGCTCACAGCTGCAAGCGCTTCCAAAGTACACGGAATGCTCCATGTTGGAAAGCCACCCTACTCGGCGGTAGCCAGCTGCACCAAACTGATCGGGGCGCGGAGTTGTCGCGGGTCAGGCTGCCACTGCGCGGCAGTTGACCCAGCGAAGGACCTCGAACGAAACTCAATGAGGCGCACGTCACAATTGGAAGCGTTTTCAGTTTGGCGCGATTCCGTCTTACGATTACCGGCATGTCCGTTGACTCAATGCTCCAAGCCCCCGCCGCGGCGGCCGGCCCGCTGACCCTGGTCCACCACGCCGATGAGGCGTCGGGTTGGTGGCGGTCGGCTGTCATCTATCAGGTTTATCCGAGGTCCTTCCGGGACATGAACGGGGACGGCATTGGAGATCTCGCCGGCATCACGGCAGAGCTGCCGCAGCTGGCCCGGCTCGACGTGGATGCCATATGGCTCTCGCCGTTCTACCGCTCCCCGCAGAAGGATGCCGGCTACGACGTCAGCGATTACTGCGACGTGGACCCGCTCTTCGGTACCCTGGCCGACTTTGACGCCATGACGGCGGAAGCAACCCGGCTGAACCTGCGCGTGATCGTGGACCTCGTACCCAACCACTGCTCGGACCAGCACGCCGCTTTCCAGGCCGCCCTTGCCTCCCCGGCCGGCAGCCCCGAACGTGACATGTTCATCTTCCGGGACGGCACCGGCCCCTTTGGTGCGGAGCCGCCCAACAACTGGCAGTCGCACTTTGGCGGACCTGCCTGGACGCGAGTCACGGAGCCGGATGGCCTTCCCGGGCAGTGGTACCTCCACCTCTTCGACACGTCCCAGCCGGACTTCAACTGGGACAACCAGGCCGTCCACGAAGAATTCGAGCGGGTGCTGCGCTTCTGGCTGGACCGTGGTGTCTCCGGATTCCGCGTGGACGTTGCCCACGCACTGGTGAAAGCTCCCGGTTTGCCGGAGTGGGGCGGCAGGGCAGACGGCAACAGCTGTGACGGCTACCCGGGCCACGATGCGCCGATGTTCGGCCAGCCGGCCCTGCACGACATCTACCGGGCCTGGCGCCGCATCCTGGCAGAATACGGTCCGGACCGCATCCTGTGCGCCGAAGCAAACGTGGATCCACTCCCCCGGCTGGCCGACTGGGTCCGCCCGGACGAAATGCACCAGGCATTCAATTTCCCGTACCTCCACGCGGGCCTTGACGTTCACCGGCTCCGCGGCGTCATCACCGACTCGCTGGTGGCCCTTGACGCCGTCGGTGCGCCCAGCACCTGGGTGCTGTCCAATCACGACGTCGTCCGCCACGCCACCCGCTTCGGTTACGACGGCCCCGCACCGCGGGACGGCGACGGGATTGGACCCTTCGACCAGCAGCCCGACATTGCCAAGGGCAGGTCGCGCGCAGCGGCAGCCTCCATGTTCATGCTGGGACTGCCCGGCGGCGCGTACCTCTATCAGGGCGAGGAGTTGGGCCTTCCCGACGGCATCGACATACCGGACAGCCAGCGCCAGGACCCCACCTTTGCACGGACCGGCGGAGAACGGCTGGGCCGCGACGGCTGCCGGGTGCCCCTGCCGTGGCGCGCCGCCGAACTCCACGCCGGTTTCGGATCCGGACAGGCTCCCTGGCTGCCCCAGCCGGAGAGCTTCACCGAACTGGCGCGGGATGCGCAGTCGGAACAGCCGACGTCGCATTTGAACCTCTACCGCCGGATGCTGGCGATGCGCAGGAAGCTGGACCTGGGCCGGGGTTCGCTGGCCTGGCTGGAAAGCTGGTGCAGCGATACGTGCCTGGCCTACCTCAACGGCACCACCGTGGTGGTGATGAACGTGGGCCGGGATCCGCTGGACCTCCCGGCGGGCAGCGTGCTGCTGCGTAGCTCACCGGCGGCCTCCGAGCACCTCCCGGCGTCACCGGGACCGCACGACGGCGGTCATCAGCTAGGCTCAGGTGAGACGGCCTGGCTGAGCCTTCCGGCCGGGTGACGCCGCTGTCGTTGAATCCGCAGTTGAGAACATGGAGAACTGAATATGCCCGGCATCAAGGACGTAGCTGAGCGCGCGGGCCTTTCCATCGCCACTGTTTCACGGGCGCTGAGCGGCAAAGGCAATGTGTCCGCCCGCAGCCGCGAACGTGCGCAGGCTGCCGCGGCGGAGCTCGGTTTCGTGCTCTCGTATCACGCCTCCAGCCTGGCTTCCGGCCGAAACCACAACGTAGGTGTGGTGGTCCCTTCGGTCCACCGCTGGTTTTTCTCATCGGTGGTGGAAGGGGTCTCGGCAACGTTGCTCGACGCCGGTTACGACCTGACCCTGTACAACGTCAGCGAAGGCCCCGACCGGCGGCACAGTGTCCTGAATGACTTTCTGCTGCGGAAACGCGTGGATGCGGTCATCGCCGTGTCACTTGAACTCAGTGAAGCCGAGATACGACAGCTTCTGGCCATCCACCGTCCTATCGTGGGAATTGGCGGCCCTTTGCCGGGCGCCTCGACCATCAGGATCAATGACTCCGGCATCGCCGAGGCAGCAACCAACCACCTCATACGGCTGGGCCACTCCCGCGTCGCCCATATGACCGGTGATGCCTCGTACCAGCAGGATTTCCGGTTGCCGGGTACGCGTCAGGGCGGGTTTGAAAAGGCCATGGCGGTTGCCGGTCTGCAGGTCCGCCCGGAGTGGCAGGTCACAGCCGATTTCACCATCCAGGGTGCCTACGCGAGTGCCAGGCAGCTCCTCGGCGGTAGTTCCGAACGTCCCACCGCTGTGTTCGCTGCCTCGGATGAGATGGCCATCGGAACCATCCTCGCGGCCCGCGATTTCGGCCTGCACATCCCCCGGGACCTGTCCGTCATCGGCATCGACGGCCACGAGCTTGGTGAAGTGTTCGGCCTGACCACGATTGACCAGGACGCCCGCGGCCAGGGGGCCCTGGCGGTCCGGCTCCTGCTCGCAGGCCTTGAAAACGCAGCCGACGGCGGTGCAACCGATACGGAGTACCCCACAACGTTCGTGGTGCGGTCCAGTACGGCCGTGCCGCCGGTCGAGACGGCTCCGGGCCGCTAAACTGCTCCCCGCTGCTAAACGGCTCCCGAGTGCTGGGCGGCTCCCGACTGTTGGACGGCCGGGACGGCAAGCGACAGCGGCCGTTCCATGATGATTTCCATCTTGCTCGTATCGAGCGGGTAGGCCTCCCGGAGGCCGGTGTCGCGGAAGCCGTGGCGTGTGTAGAAGGCAAGGGCCCTCGCGTTGTCCTGGTGGACACCCAGTTGCAGGATGCCGGCCCCCAGTTCGCCTTCAGCGGCGTCCACGGCCCCGGTCAGCAACCCGTCCGCAAGACCGCTTCCCCTATAGGCTGCGGCCACATAGACGCTGATGAGCATGGCCTGAAGCGGCCGGTTGGCTTCCTGCGGGTGTTTCACCACCACCCGCATCAGGCCACAACAAGTGTTGGCCGCTGAGCCGTCCTCGGCCACGAAAGTGATGCTCCCGGGGCCGGTCATCGCAGCGGCGCGGCTCCGCCACTGCCCCTCAGTCTGTGCCAAGGCCGAAGCCAGCGACTCCACATAGGCCGTAGGGGTGTCCGCGAGCATCTCAAGCCTCACGGCGCGCAGAAGTTCCCATTCCCCTTCGGTCAGGCGCCGCACCCTAGCCAACGCGGCCGCCCATGAAGCGGACGAAACGGGCCAGAACCACGGGCCATCCGGCGTCGTATTGCTCCCGGGCGAGGGCAGGGTCCTCGGCGCCCTCCCACCCGTCGTGCACAACCCGGACTTCGGTTCCGCCCTCAACAGCCCGGAAAGCGACGCGAACCTCCGTGGACCACAACGCCGTAGTCCCGGGATGCCAGCTGGCGTGGAATGACAACGGTGGCTGCCAGTCGTCTATGCTCCCCCAGACCGCAGTCCGGCCATCGTCAGCGGTTTCCAAGACCAGGTTCTCTTCGAACTCAACGTACGAGCCGGCACCGAACACGCTCTGCTCCCCGAGTGGCCACCAGAGGTGGGTGTGTTCGGTGAACCCGATAAATGCCTTGGAGACTGCACCGGGCACCACCACGGTGTGCACCACGGCGTCCAGGTCATCCACGGGATCGGAGGCCCCGTCGGCAGGGGACGCGTGGCTGAAGAGGTTGTCCATGGTCAACAACTTTACCCGGCCGCGAGGACGCACCGACCTGCCCCGGCCTGCGACGCTCTCTCACTTCCTGCCGGGTTTCACCGGACGCTCTCTCAGTTCCTGCCGGGTTTCCCCGGGCGCTCTCGCAGTTGCTGCCGGGTTTCCCCGGGCGCTCTCTCAGTTCCCGGGGGTGGGTGTTCGACGGCGGGTGTGCCGGGTGGGGTGTGCCGGGTCCCGGCACGGGTGCGAGAGGGTCCGTCGAAAAGGTGCGGGTACTGCGAGAGGATCCGGCAAAAGGGGTGCCGGATGTGAGAGAGGGGGTGAGGGTGGGGGTTTGGGTGGTTAAAGCGGGAGAGCCTCCAAACGGGTGTTTGGAGGCTCTCGACCTGAATGATGTTCCGGCGGTGACCTACTCTCCCACACCCTCCCGGGTGCAGTACCATCGGCGCTGTGGGTCTTAGCTTCCGGGTTCGGAATGGGACCGGGCGTTTCCCCCACGCTATGACCGCCGTAACCCTGTTACCCGTTCCCCCGTCGGTTGTGTGCCCTGGGGGGTGGGAAAAATGTGGTTACAACATTGTGGTGTTGTTATTTAGTTGTCGGTTCGCCAAAGCAACGGGTTTGTTGTTTGGGAACCACATAGTGGACGCAAGCAGTCTTGTTTTCTTTTTACCACCCCTGGGTGCAAACCTCTTTTGAACGGTTTGCGGGGGTGGTGTGTGGTGTAAGTTATCGGCCTATTAGTACCGGTCAGCTTCACGAGTCGTTAGTCCTCGCTTCCACATCCGGCCTATCAACCCAGTGGTCTGGCTGGGGGCCTCTCACACACAAGGTGTATGGAAATCTCATCTCGAAGCGAGCTTCCCGCTTAGATGCTTTCAGCGGTTATCCCATCCGAACGTAGCTAATCAGCGGTGCACTTGGCAGTACAACTGACACACCAGAGGTTCGTCCGTCCCGGTCCTCTCGTACTAAGGACAGCCCTTCTCAAATTTCCTGCGCGCGCAGCGGATAGGGACCGAACTGTCTCACGACGTTCTAAACCCAGCTCGCGTACCGCTTTAATGGGCGAACAGCCCAACCCTTGGGACCTACTCCAGCCCCAGGATGCGACGAGCCGACATCGAGGTGCCAAACCATGCCGTCGATATGGACTCTTGGGCAAGATCAGCCTGTTATCCCCGAGGTACCTTTTATCCGTTGAGCGACGGCCATTCCACAATGTACCGCCGGATCACTAGTCCCGACTTTCGTCCCTGCTCGAGATGTCTCTCTCACAGTCAAGCTCCCTTGTGCACTTACACTCGACACCTGATTGCCAACCAGGCTGAGGGAACCTTTGGGCGCCTCCGTTACTTTTTAGGAGGCAACCGCCCCAGTTAAACTACCCATCAGGCACTGTCCCTGACCCGGATTACGGGCCGAAGTTAGATGTCCAAAGTGACCAGAGTGGTATTTCAACGATGACTCCACCCGAACTGGCGTCCGGGCTTCAACGTCTCCCACCTATCCTACACAAGCCACTCCGAACACCAATACCAAACTATAGTAAAGGTCTCGGGGTCTTTCCGTCCTGCTGCGCGTAACGAGCATCTTTACTCGTACTGCAATTTCGCCGAGTTTATGGTTGAGACAGCGGGGAAGTCGTTACTCCATTCGTGCAGGTCGGAACTTACCCGACAAGGAATTTCGCTACCTTAGGATGGTTATAGTTACCACCGCCGTTTACTGGGGCTTAAATTCTCAGCTTCGCCTTGCGGCTAACCGGTCCTCTTAACCTTCCAGCACCGGGCAGGAGTCAGTCCGTATACATCGTCTTGCGACTTCGCACGGACCTGTGTTTTTAGTAAACAGTCGCTTCCCCCTGGTCTCTGCGGCCCCGATCCCCTCCCACCAGCAAGTGGTGTTCAAGGTTGGGGCCCCCCTTCTCCCGAAGTTACGGGGGCATTTTGCCGAGTTCCTTAACCATAATTCTCTCGATCGCCTTAGTATTCTCTACCTGATCACCTGTGTCGGTTTGGGGTACGGGCGGCTAAAACCTCGCGTCGATGCTTTTCTAGGCAGCATAGGATCACCGAATCCCCCCCTACGGGGGTCCCGTCAGGTCTCAGGCATCATGAACAGCGGATTTGCCTACCGTTCGCCCTACATCCTTGGACCGGGACAACCATCGCCCGGCTCGGCTACCTTCCTGCGTCACACCTGTTAATACGCTTACCTCCCAGGATCAGGTCCCGCGCTCCACCAAAACCCTCACACCACAAGGGTGATCGGGCAGGTCTCGGGCAGTTAGTATCCCCTGTTCAGCATGGGCGGTTTTTCGCCGGTACGGGAATATCAACCCGTTGTCCATCGACTACGCCTGTCGGCCTCGCCTTAGGTCCCGACTTACCCAGGGCAGATTAGCTTGACCCTGGAACCCTTGATCATTCGGCGGACGGGTTTCTCACCCGTCTTTCGCTACTCATGCCTGCATTCTCACTCGTGTAGGCTCCACCGCTGGTTTACACCGCGACTTCACTGCCCACACGACGCTCCCCTACCCATCCACACTCCTGAACCACAAAGGCTTGGATAAAATGTGAATGCCACAACTTCGGCGGTGTACTTGAGCCCCGCTACATTGTCGGCGCGGAATCACTTGACCAGTGAGCTATTACGCACTCTTTTAAGGATGGCTGCTTCTAAGCCAACCTCCTGGTTGTCTTCGCAACTCCACATCCTTTCCCACTTAGCACACGCTTAGGGGCCTTAGTTGGTGGTCTGGGCTGTTTCCCTCTCGACTATGAAGCTTATCCCCCACAGTCTCACTGCTGCGCTCTCACTTACCGGCATTCGGAGTTTGGCTGACGTCAGTAACCTTGTAGGGCCCATTAGCCATCCAGTAGCTCTACCTCCGGTAAGAAACACGCAACGCTGCACCTAAATGCATTTCGGGGAGAACCAGCTATCACGAAGTTTGATTGGCCTTTCACCCCTACCCACAGCTCATCCCCTCCATTTTCAACTGAAGTGGGTTCGGTCCTCCACGACGTCTTACCGTCGCTTCAACCTGGCCATGGGTAGATCACTTCGCTTCGGGTCTAGATCACGCCACTGCAACGCCCTATTCAGACTCGCTTTCGCTACGGCTGCCCCACACGGGTTAACCTCGCGACGTAACACTAACTCGCAGGCTCATTCTTCAAAAGGCACGCCGTCACCAGAATCAGACTGGCTCCGACGGATTGTAAGCACACGGTTTCAGGTACTGTTTCACTCCCCTCCCGGGGTACTTTTCACCTTTCCCTCACGGTACTGGTCCGCTATCGGTCATTAGGGAGTATTTAGGCTTATCAGGTGGTCCTGACAGATTCGCACGGGATTTCTCGGGCCCCGTGCTACTTGGGATACTCTCCAGGCGGTACACAACATTACGGTTACGGGGCTCACACCCTCTCTGGCCGGCCTTTCAAGACCGTTCACCTATGCCTGCACATCACACCTCACCAGTCCGGCAGAACTGATACGGAAAGTCCCACAACCCCGACCATGCAACGCCCGCCGGCTATCACACATGGAACGGTTTAGCCTGATCCGCGTTCGCTCGCCACTACTAACGGAATCACTATTGTTTTCTCTTCCTGCGGGTACTGAGATGTTTCACTTCCCCGCGTTCCCTCCACGCACCCTATGTGTTCAGATGCGGGTCACCAGGCAACTCGCGCCCCTGGCGGGGTTTCCCCATTCGGACACCCTGGGATCACAGTCCGGTTATCGACTCCCCCAGGCTTATCGCAGATTCCTACGTCCTTCTTCGGCTCCTAATGCCAAGGCATCCACCGTGTGCTCTTAAAAACTTGACCACAAAAGATCAAAAACGCTAATTTTCGAGAGAACCACGAAAACCACTGCACCATCCCGAAAGACAGCACAACAGATCCAGGTTCATATTCTTGGAAATTGCTTCTTATAAAAGATGCTCGCGTCCACTATGTAGTTCTCAAACAACAACCCCGTACCACACACCCCACACACCACCCCTCCCGAAGGAAGAACAAACCGTGTGATCGGTGCAGCCAGGAAACCAGAAACAAACAAAACCCACACCACCACGAACGCCTCCCCGAAAGGAAACCCCGCAATGCCATGGCCCTGTTGCCTCAGGACCCAACAGTGTGCCAAACACTAAACCACCCGCAACCCTCCCCGCACCGTTCCAGGACAACCCTCCACAAGTGAAGAACATCCGTACTGGGTGCCGGCAGGAAACCAGCGGCCGCTATTTGTTGATATTCCACCCGTGAGCACCCGCCGCAGAACTTGCGTCTGCGCAACGGGCAACTTCCTGACAACACCACCACACCCGCATACACGGGGTGAGGTTGCTGTAGGTGCTCCTTAGAAAGGAGGTGATCCAGCCGCACCTTCCGGTACGGCTACCTTGTTACGACTTAGTCCCAATCGCCAGTCCCACCTTCGACAGCTCCCTCCCACAAGGGGTTAGGCCACCGGCTTCGGGTGTTACCAACTTTCGTGACTTGACGGGCGGTGTGTACAAGGCCCGGGAACGTATTCACCGCAGCGTTGCTGATCTGCGATTACTAGCGACTCCGACTTCATGGGGTCGAGTTGCAGACCCCAATCCGAACTGAGACCGGCTTTTTGGGATTAGCTCCACCTCACAGTATCGCAACCCTTTGTACCGGCCATTGTAGCATGCGTGAAGCCCAAGACATAAGGGGCATGATGATTTGACGTCGTCCCCACCTTCCTCCGAGTTGACCCCGGCAGTCTCCCATGAGTCCCCGCCATTACGCGCTGGCAACATGGAACGAGGGTTGCGCTCGTTGCGGGACTTAACCCAACATCTCACGACACGAGCTGACGACAACCATGCACCACCTGTGAACCGGCCCCAAAGGGGAAGGACTGTTTCCAGCCCGGTCCGGCCCATGTCAAGCCTTGGTAAGGTTCTTCGCGTTGCATCGAATTAATCCGCATGCTCCGCCGCTTGTGCGGGCCCCCGTCAATTCCTTTGAGTTTTAGCCTTGCGGCCGTACTCCCCAGGCGGGGCACTTAATGCGTTAGCTACGGCGCGGAAAACGTGGAATGTCCCCCACACCTAGTGCCCAACGTTTACGGCATGGACTACCAGGGTATCTAATCCTGTTCGCTCCCCATGCTTTCGCTCCTCAGCGTCAGTTAATGCCCAGAGACCTGCCTTCGCCATCGGTGTTCCTCCTGATATCTGCGCATTTCACCGCTACACCAGGAATTCCAGTCTCCCCTACATCACTCTAGTCTGCCCGTACCCACCGCAGATCCGGAGTTGAGCCCCGGACTTTCACGGCAGACGCGACAAACCGCCTACGAGCTCTTTACGCCCAATAATTCCGGATAACGCTTGCGCCCTACGTATTACCGCGGCTGCTGGCACGTAGTTAGCCGGCGCTTCTTCTGCAGGTACCGTCACTTTCGCTTCTTCCCTACTGAAAGAGGTTTACAACCCGAAGGCCGTCATCCCTCACGCGGCGTCGCTGCATCAGGCTTTCGCCCATTGTGCAATATTCCCCACTGCTGCCTCCCGTAGGAGTCTGGGCCGTGTCTCAGTCCCAGTGTGGCCGGTCACCCTCTCAGGCCGGCTACCCGTCGTCGCCTTGGTGAGCCATTACCTCACCAACAAGCTGATAGGCCGCGAGTCCATCCAAAACCACAAAAAGCTTTCCACCCCCCACCATGCGATGAGGAGTCATATCCGGTATTAGACCCAGTTTCCCAGGCTTATCCCAGAGTTAAGGGCAGGTTACTCACGTGTTACTCACCCGTTCGCCACTAATCCCCCAGCAAGCTGGGATCATCGTTCGACTTGCATGTGTTAAGCACGCCGCCAGCGTTCATCCTGAGCCAGGATCAAACTCTCCGTTGAAGTAAAACAAAAACAGACACAACCAGGCACCACGGGAAAACGCGGAACCAGGCTGCACAAAATTTGAAACCAGCTAAAAACACCAAACCATCCACGGGGTGGACAATCCGGCAAATTCAACCAATTCAATACAATAAATTGGTATCAACAAACTTGGCACACTATTGAGTTCTCAAACAACAGACACACCCGGCACCACCACAACATCCCAGCCGTGGATCGCTCCGGAGCAACTTTTCAAACTTACCCGCTTGCTTCACCCGAGTCAAATCGGCCACCCCGACTCACTGTGCCTGTGGCGATCCGTGATGTCTTGGCTGGCCAACTCCGGGGAGCAGCGCGGAAATAAACTCTACCACTACTTCGGCGGGGATACAAAGCCGCCCGTCCAGGACGCACGAAAGCCCGGAATCACAAGGATTCCGGGCTTTCGTAATGCTTGAGCGCTAGGACGCCGGCTTGAAGAACGCCGCGCCCAAGGGAGGCAGCGTGACGGTTAGCGTGGCCGGCTGGCCGTCCTGCCCCTCTGCCGAAGCGACGAGGGCTCCCCCGTTCAAGACACCGGATCCGCCGTAGCTGGAATGGTCCGTGTTGAGGACTTCCTGCCACGCGCCGGCCGCCGGCACGCCCATGGTGTAGCCCTGGTGCGGGCCGCCGGAGAAGTTGATGGCGCATACCAGCGGGTTGCCCTCGGTATCCCACCGGATGAACGACAGGACGTTACGGTCGGCGTCGCCCCCGTTGATCCACTGGAAGCCGCCCGGTTCATTGTCCCGCTCGTAGAGTGCCGGAGTGGAGGCATACAGCTCGTTCAGTTCCTTGGTGAGCAGCTGGATGCCACGGTGTGCGGGGATATCCGCCAGGTACCAATCGAGGCCGTGCTGTTCGGACCATTCTGCTTCCTGGCCGAATTCGGTGCCCATGAAGATCAGCTGCTTGCCGGGGTGTGCCCACTGGTACGCCAGGAATGCGCGCAGGTTGGCCAGCTGCTGCCAGCGGTCACCGGGCATCTTCCGGAGCATGGAGCCCTTGCCGTGCACAACTTCGTCGTGGCTGATGGGCAGGAGGAAGTTCTCGGTGAAGGCGTACACCATGGAGAAGGTGACGGTGCCGTGGTGCCACTTGCGGTTCACCGGGTCTTCCGATGCGTACTTCAGGGAGTCATGCATCCAGCCCATGTTCCACTTCAGTCCGAAGCCCAGGCCACCGACGCTGGTCGGGGCGGTGACGCCGGGGAACGCCGTTGACTCTTCTGCGATCATCACGGCGCCGGGGTGGGTCTTGTACACCGTGGCGTTGGCTTCCTGCAGGAAGGAGATCGCTTCAAGGTTCTCGCGGCCCCCGTACCTGTTGGGCTGCCATTGCCCTTCCTCACGTGAGTAATCGAGGTACAGCATCGACGCCACGGCATCCACGCGAAGGCCGTCGATGTGGAACTCGTCGAGCCAGTAGAGCGCGTTGGAGACGAGGAAGTTGCGAACCTCGGTCCGGCCGAAGTCGAAGATCAGGGTTCCCCAGTCCGGGTGCTCGCCAAGGTTCGGGTCGGCGTGCTCGTAGAGTGCCTCACCGTCGAACTGCGCCAGCGCCCAGGCATCCTTCGGGAAGTGGGCCGGCACCCAGTCAAGCAGGACGCCGATGCCTGCCTGGTGCAGGGCATCAACCAGGAACCTGAATTCGTCCGGGTGGCCGAACCTGGATGTAGGTGCGAAGTAGGACGTGACCTGGTAGCCCCAGGAACCGCCGAAGGGATGCTCTGCCACCGGCATGAATTCAACATGGGTGAAACCGAGCCACTTGACGTACTCCACCAATTCCTTGGCCAGTTCGCGGTAGCCCAATCCGAGGCGCCACGATCCAAGGTGGACCTCGTAAACGCTCATGGGTGAATTGTGCGGGTCCCGCTCAGAGCGGGCCGCCATCCACTCGTCGTCCTTGAAGGCGTATGCCGATTCCACAACCCGGGATGCAGTGAGCGGCGGGACTTCGGTTCCGAAGGCGAGTGGATCCGCTTTTTCCACCCAGTGCCCGGCTTTTGTCTGGATTTCAAACTTGTAGCACGCCCCTGCTAAAACACCGGGGATGAAGAGTTCCCAGACTCCGGATGAGCCGAGTGAACGCATCGAGTTCTCCCGTCCGTCCCAGGCGTTGAAGTCGCCCTTGACGCGGACAGCCTGGGCGTTCGGCGCCCAGACGGCAAACGAGACGCCGTCCACGTCGCCGAGGGAGGACTTGTAGTGCTGGACGTGCGCGCCCAGGACTTCCCAGAGCTTCTCGTGGCGGCCTTCACCGATCAGGTGCAGGTCCACCTCCCCGACCGTGGGCAGGTAGTGGTAGGGATCGTCTGTGGCCTGGGCGGGCACGCCCTCGTAGGTGACTTCCAGCCGGTAGTCGGGTACATGGCCCGGCTGAAGGGGTTCCAGCACAGCTGCCCAGACACCGTTTGTTTCATGCGTCATGGGTACTGAACCTGCTGCGGTGACCACTGACACGGCGGAGGCAAGGTGCTTGACGGTGCGGATGGTGACGTGGCCGTGATCATCAAGATGCGCGCCCAGGACGGAGTGCGGGGCGTGGTATTCGCCTGACGCCACCTTCGAAAGCGTCTCCGGGTCCACCTGAAGTGGCGCACCGGGTCGGTCTGTACGTGCTGAGCCTGTCATTTTGTTACCTTCCGCTGCGGCTACGGCTGAAGCGCCGGAACCTTTACTGCTGAGGAGACGTCGTGAGGCGTTCACCGGAATGTCCAGCCATCCGGGCCTGTTCCGCAACTCATAAACAACTTCATACAAAGCCTTGTCCAGCCACAATGCCACAAACAAGGGCGAGTGGCGGTCAATGGTTCCAGGCGTAATTTCGGCGTACCCCGCCAAGAACGCCTCGGCGCAGTCGTCTACCCAGGAGTCTGGGACATGAACGCCGTTCCGCTCGCGTTCGGCTGCGCCGGCGGCGTAGTCGAAGGACCGCAGCATGCCGACGACGTCGCGAAGCGGCACGTCCGGGAAGTTGCGTTCCGCGATGGGCCGCAGCGGTTCGCCTTCGAAGTCCAGGATGGCCCAGCGTTCAGGCTCCCCCGAGTGCGCCGGCACCTGCAGGATCTGACCCAGGTGCAGGTCGCCATGGATGCGCTGCAGAGCTCCGGCGTTGCTGCCTTCCAGCTGGCTGAGCAGGCCAGCCAGGGCGTCGTCATACTGCCCGACGGCGGGACCTGCTTCCGTCCAGGACTGCCGGACGCGCTGGGCTACTCCTGGTGCGATGTCCTTTCCCGGCGCCGATTCCGCGGCCAGGCCCAGGGCCTCGGCCAGGCGCCGGTGCACTGTTGCGGTTGCCGCGCCAAGGGCGTGGGCTTCGGCCGAGAAATCCGTGCCGGAACTCGCGGCGTCAACGGCCAGCCGCCACGCGTCCCGGCCGCCCGCCAGGAACTCATGGGCGACGGCCAGTTCACCCTGAACGAAACGCGGCTGGCCTCCGGCGCCGTCCAGCGGAGCCTGCCACTCCCCTGAGACCCAGCCGAGCGTGGCAGGCACCTCGGACGTCCTGGCCTGCGTAAGGGCCGCGCCGATTTCCACCTCGGGGTTCCGTCCTTCGGACAGCACGCGGAAGAATTTGACGATCGCCGCCGAGCCGCCGTCGTCCACTATCACCGAACTGTTTGACTGCTCACCGGAGAGGACCTTGACGGTGCCGGTGGCTGTGGGCAGCCGGTAGTCCGAGGGCACGAGGTGGCCAACCGCGTCTCCTTCCGGGGACGTGCCGCCGCTTCGCATCAGCTCAAGCCACGCCGACACGAACACGGGGTCGTGGACGGCATCGTAGATCCAGCGCCGCCCCAGCGAGGAGTCGCCGCCTTCGCCCACCAGCGCCGCCTCCTTGCCGGGCAGCGGCTCAATCCGATAGCTGAGCGGGACCTGCACAACGTCGGTGCGGGTGCCGCCGTCGGCCGTGGCGTACGTGACCGCCGCGAGGAACACCTCAAGGCCCACCTCGCCGCTGCCGTCGTCAAGGCGCACGCCGCCGACGGGAGATAACGTGAAGTCACCCGTCTTGACGGGGAACCAGCGCTGGCGCGGGAGCCAGGCCCGGAGCAGTTCGGAAAGGGCGGGGTTGAGTGTGGATTGGGTCATTTCAGCCTTCGATGGACAGGACCGGGAGGGCCTGGGTGAACGGTGAGGCCGGGTTGGAAGCAGCCGAACGGATCCGGAGCCAGAAGAAATCATGGCTGCCGAGGGTCAGCGTGAGCCGGCCGTCGTCGCCGATGGCCGGGAACGGCTGGCCGCCGAATACGTCCCGAAGGCCGCGGCCGGCGTACTGCGGAAGCCGCAAGGTGGTGGCCACCGGGTGCTGCGAAAGGTTGAACGCGCACAGGATCGACTCGGCGTCTTCACCCGCAGCATTGTCAGGGGCCAGTTCGCGCAAGTAGGCAAGGACGACGTCGTGATCCGCTTCGACGTGCTTGAAGGCGCCCAGCCCGAAGGCGGGGTGGTTCTTCCGCACGCTGAGGATCTGGCGGGTCCACCGCAGCAGTGAACCGGAATGTGCTGCCTCGGCCTCCACATTCGCCATGCCGTAGTTGTACACCAGCGACTGGATGACCGGCAGGTAGAGCTTGCCTGGGTCGGCGTGTGAAAAGCCCGCGTTGCGGTCCGGGTTCCACTGCATGGGCGTGCGGACGGCGTCGCGGTCCTCGAGCCAGATGTTGTCGCCCATGCCGATTTCGTCGCCGTAGTACAGGAAGGGGCTCCCGGGCAGCGAAAGAAGCAGTGCATTGATGAGCTCGATCTCGGACCGGGAATTGTCCAGCAACGGTGCCAGTCTGCGGCGGATACCGATGTTGGCGCGCATCCGGGGGTCCGGCGCGTACCAGCCGAGCATGGCCGCACGCTCATCGGCGGTGACCATTTCCAGGGTGAGTTCATCATGGTTCCGCAGGAAAGTGCCCCACTGGGCGCCTTCCGGGATGTCCGGCGTATCCTTCATCGTCTCGATGATGGGCGCCGCCTTCTGGTCACGCAGCGCGTAGTAGAGCCGCGGCATGATGGGAAAGTGGAAGGCCATGTGGCATTCCGGTTCCTCTTCGGTCCCGAAGTACTCCACGACCTCGACCGGCGGCTGGTTGGCCTCGGCGATGATGACCCTGCCGGGGTAGTTGTCGTCCACCATCTTCCGCAACTTGCGCAGGAAATCATGGGTGGCCGGCAGGTTTTCGCAGTTGGTGCCCTCTTCCTCGTAGAGGTAGGGGATGGCGTCGGCGCGGAAACCGTCGATGCCCTGGTCCAGCCAGAACCGGACGACGTCAAAAAGAGCGTCGATGACCTTGGGGTTCTCAAAGTTCAGGTCAGGCTGGTGGCTGAAGAACCGGTGCCAGAAGAACTGCCGCCGGATGGGGTCGAAGGTCCAGTTGGATTCTTCGGTGTCCACGAAGATGATGCGGGCGTCCTGGTACTTCTCGTCCGTGTCGCTCCAGACATAGAAATCGCCGAACGGTCCGTCGGGGTCCTTGCGGGACTCCTGGAACCACGGGTGCTGGTCCGAGGTGTGGTTCAACGGCAGGTCGATGATCACGCGGACACCGCGGGCGTGGGCTTCGGCCACCAGCCGCTTGAAGTCGCTAATCGTGCCGAACTCATCCAGGACGGAGTTGTAGTCCGAGATGTCATAGCCGCCGTCACGGAGCGGCGACTGGAAGAACGGCGGCAGCCAGAGGCAGTCGACGCCCAGCCACTGCAGGTAGTCCAGCTTGTCGATGAGTCCGTGGAAGTCACCGGACCCGTCGCCGTTTCCGTCGGCAAAGCCGCGGACCAAGACTTCGTAGAAGACTGCTTTGCGGTACCACAGGGGATCGTGTTGCAGGCCAGGGGCGTTGAGCTCGAACGTGCCCTTCGGGGTGAAATGCTGGCTCGGGTTCTGCGGACTGAAACTCACGTATGCTACCTCCGGATGTTCAGGATGTGTGCCGGCTCCACGTGGGCGTCAAGCCGCACGTAGTTGTACTCGCCCCATTCCCAGCTCTCGCCGGTCAGCAAATCATCCACCCTGAAACCGCCGTTGTGCGTGAGGTCGGCCGGGTCGAGTTCAAGTGCGGCCAGATCCAGGGAAACGGTGCTCTCCCGGGTTCCGTGCGGGTCGACGTTGACCACGATGATGAGGGTGTCCTTGGTCCCGTCGGGAAGCGTCTTGTGCTTCGAATAGACGATCGTGGCGTCATCGGTGCTGTGGTGCAGCGTCAGGTTCTGGAGATCCCCCAGCGCGGGGTGGCTGTGGCGGATTTCATTGAGCCGGGTCAGGTACGGAGCGAGCGTCCGGCCGGATTCGGCCGCAGCGTCCCAGTCCCGGGCCTTGTATTCGAACTTCTCGTTGTCGATGTACTCCTCGGCGCCGGGCCGGGCCACATGCTCGTACAGTTCGTAGCCGGCGTAGACGCCCCACAGGGGGCTGGCCGTTGCTGCAAGCGCGGCGCGGATCTTGAACGCGGCAGGACCGCCGAACTGCAGGTACTCGGTGAGGATGTCCGGGGTGTTCACAAAGAAATTCGGGCGGAAATACGCCGGGGACTTCTGGCTGACCTCGGTGAAGTATTCCTCCAGTTCCGTCTTGGTGTTGCGCCACGTGAAGTATGTGTAGGACTGCTGGAATCCGGCCCGTCCCAGCGCATGCATCATGGCCGGCCGGGTGAAGGCCTCCGCGAGGAAGACCACCTCGGGGTGCTTCTTGTTGACCTTGGCGATCAGCCATTCCCAGAACCACACCGGCTTGGTGTGCGGGTTGTCCACCCGGAAGATCTTGACGCCGTGGCTCACCCAGAGCAAAACGATCCGGAGGATTTCCTTGGACAGGCCCTCGGGGTCGTTGTCGAAGTTCAGCGGGAAGATGTCCTGGTACTTCTTCGGCGGGTTCTCGGCGTAGGCGATGCTGCCGTCCACCCGGGTGGTGAACCATTCCGGGTTCGACTTCACCCAGGGATGGTCCGGAGCTGCCTGGAGTGCGAGGTCGAGAGCGACTTCGAGGCCCAGGTCCCGGGCACGTGCCACGAACGCGTCGAAGTCCTCGAAGGTGCCAAGGTCCGGATGGATGGCGTCGTGTCCGCCTTCTTTGGCGCCGATGGCCCACGGCGAACCGGGATCGTGCGGTCCGGCAATCAGGGTGTTGTTGGGGCCCTTGCGGTGCTGGATGCCGATCGGGTGGATGGGCGGCATGTAGATGACGTCGAAGCCCATTCCCGCGACAGCGTCGAGCCGTTTGGCTGCCGTCTGGAACGTGCCGGACTGCCACTCGCCGGTCTCGTGGTTGCGGACCGCGCCTTCGGAACGCGGGAAGAACTCGTACCAGGCACCGCGGCCGGCCAGATCGCGTTCCACAAGGAGGGGGAAGCGTTCCGAAACGGTGACAAGTTCCCGGATGGGCTGGCGTTCAACGACGTCGGTCACCTCGTGTCCGAACCCGGCGGCGAGCCGCTCCTCCGGGGTTAGCGATGTGTCGGACAGCACCACCACGGCAGTTCGGAGCGTCCGCCTGTCGGCGGAGGGACGGGCAGGGTCTTCGGCTGCCTGCGACAGCAGTGCCGCTCCTTCGGCCAGCATCAGTTCGACGTCGATGCCCGCTTCGACCTTGACCTCGGCGTTGTGGTGCCACGTCCCGTACCGGTCATGCCAGGCTTCGATCGCAAACGACCAGTTGCCGGTGCCGGTAGGCGTGATGATGCCCTCCCACCGGTCGGTGCCCTTGCCCCGGTCGCCGCGGGGCGGCGCCAGCCGGACGCGTTGGCGTTCCTTGCCCTTGGGATCGAACAGCACCGCGCTGACTCCGAGCTGGTCGTGTCCTTCACGGAATGCCGTCGCGCCGACTACAAGCCCTTCACCGGGTAGCGCCTTCGCGGGAAACCTACCTCCGTCCACAACGGGCTGTACGGCAGTGATCGGGAACCGGCCAAATTGCAGGCCTTCCGTGATCAGGGCCTTAGGCTTTTTGCTGGATCCGGCACTGGTTCGCGTATTAGTCGTCACGGACTCGACGTTATCGACAAATCCCCCATTTTGCTAAGGGAACTTCCGTTTTTTCCCCAGCAATCCGTCATTTACCTAAAAGAAACCTAAACCTGTTCCGGCGGCCCACCTTGTCCGTTAGTGTGACGCAGGTGAAGGCTATCCGCAGATTTACCGTCCGAACCGTACTTCCGGAATCCATCCGGCCGCTGGCCCGGCTGGCCACCAACCTGCGGTGGTCATGGCACCGGCCCACCAGGGAGCTCTTCGAGGGCCTCAACCCCCGAATTTGGGACGAAAGCGCGCACGATCCCGTCACTTTCCTTGGCCTGGTGAGCCGCGAAGAACTCCAACGGCTGGCCGCGGACCAGGATGTTGTCCGCCGCGTTCACGCCGCCGCCGAAGACCTGGACCGCTACCTGGAACAGCCCCGCTGGTACCAGAGCCTGGGCGACGACGCTCCGGCCTGCATTGCCTACTTCTCACCGGAATTCGGAATCACCGAAGTTTTGCCGCAGTATTCCGGCGGCCTGGGAATTCTGGCCGGCGACCACCTCAAGGCAGCATCGGACCTCGGCGTGCCGCTCATCGGCGTCGGCCTGCTTTACCAGGCCGGCTACTTCAAGCAATCCTTGTCCAGGGACGCCTGGCAGCAGGAAACCTATCCGGTCCTTGACCCCGACGGACTTCCCCTGACGCTCCTCCGCGAGGAAACCCCCGACGGCAACGGCAAGCCGATCCAGATCTCGCTGCCGCTCCCCCACGGGCGCCGGCTGCTGGCACACATCTGGCGTGCCGACGTCGGGCGTGTCCCGCTGCTGCTGCTCGACTCGAACGTTCCCGGGAACGACGACGCCGCCCGCGGCATCACGGACCGCCTGTACGGCGGCGGCGGTGACCACCGCCTCCAGCAGGAGCTGTTGCTGGGGATGGGCGGCGTGAAGGCACTGCGCGCCTACCAGAGCCTCACGGGCTGCGCGGCACCGGAGGTGTTCCACACCAACGAGGGCCACGCAGGCTTCCTCGGCGTCGAACGCATCCAGGAACTCATGTCCTCAGACAGCCCGCTGAGCTGGGAAGAGGCTCTCGCGGCCGGGCGCGCCTCCACTGTATTCACCACGCACACTCCGGTGCCGGCGGGCATCGACCGTTTCGAAGTGTCCCAGATCCAGCACTTCTTCGAGGCCGGGCTGGCTCCCGACGTTCCCGTATCACGGATCCTGGACCTCGGCCGGGAAAACTTCACGGACGGCAACCCTTCGGTCTTCAACATGGCCGTGATGGGGCTGCGCCTGGCTCAGCGCGCCAACGGTGTGGCCAAGCTCCACGGCGTGGTGTCCCGCGGCATGTTCTCGGCGCTCTGGCCCGGGTTCGATCATTCAGAAGTTCCCATCACCTCGGTGACCAACGGAGTGCACGTTCCCACCTGGGTGGACAGCCGCGTCTCCAAGCTGGCCCGCGAGCAGTTCGGCACCGAGGCCGAAGCCATGGGCCGCTGGGATCTTGCCTACAACGTCAGTGACGAGGACGTCTGGGCCCTCCGCCGCGAAATGCGCGTCTCACTCGTGGAGGACGTCCGCAAACGTCTGCGCGCGGCCTGGAAAAAGCGCGGGGCGGCGGATGCCGAGCTCGGCTGGACCGATTCCGTCCTGGACCCGGACATCCTCACCATCGGCTTCGCACGGCGCGTGCCCACGTACAAGCGGCTGACCTTGATGCTCCGCGAACCGGCCCGGCTCAAGGCCCTGCTGCTGCACGAGACCCACCCGATCCAGCTGGTCATTGCTGGCAAGTCCCACCCCGCCGATGATGCCGGCAAGAAGATGATCCAGGACCTCGTCCGTTTCACCGACGACCCCGAAGTCCGGCACCGGATCGCGTTCCTGCCCAACTACGACATCGCCATGGCACGCACTCTCTTCCCCGGATGCGATGTGTGGCTGAACAACCCGCTGCGCCCGCTCGAAGCCTGCGGAACGTCCGGTATGAAGGCGGCCATCAACGGGTCGCTGAACCTTTCGGTGCTGGACGGGTGGTGGGATGAGATGTACGACGGCGAAAACGGCTGGGCCATCCCCACTGCCAACAACAATGCCTCGCCCGAGGAACGGGACGACATCGAGGCCGCGGCTCTGTACGAGCTGCTCGAGACGCAGGTTGCACCGCGCTTCTATGGCCTCACCGTTTCCGACGGCGCGGGGGCTGCAGGGCCTTCGGAGCCCGGGCGTCAGAAGGTGCCCACACACTGGGTGTCGATGATCAAGCACACCATGGCTCATCTGGGCCCGGCGGTGTCCGCTGACCGGATGTTGCAGGACTACGTGAACACCCTCTACCGCCCCGCTGCGATCGCCGGGCGGCGGGCCGTTGCGGACAACTTCGCCCAGTCCAAGTCCCTGGCGGCCTGGACGTCGCAGATCCGCGCAGCGTGGCCCCAGATCCAGGTGGAGCACGTCGACTCGGTGGGCGTGTCCGAAGACCCACAGATCGGCGACACGCTCCAGGTGAACGCCTACATCGCGCTGAACAACCTCGACCCCGACGACGTCGCCGTAGAGGTCGCGTTCGGTCGTGCCGAGGAAAGCGACGAACTGGCCGATGTGACAGTCGCGGATCTGGTGCCCAAGGAGGACCTGGGCAAGGGCCGCTACCTCTTCAGCGGATCACTGCTGATCGACCGTTCCGGGTCCTTCGGCTACACCGTCCGCGTTCTCCCGAAGCATTCGGCCCTCGCTTCGCGGGCGGAGCTTGGGCTCATCGTCAACGCCTGACCCGCCGTCGGGCTCCGACGCTCTCTCACTTTTTACAGCAAAACGGCAATCGCTCTCTCACCGGGTGAGAGAGCGATTGCCGTTTCAGGGCGAAAAGTGAGAGAGCGTCCGTCAGAGGCAGACGGTGATCACGGACAGGTCCTTGCCCGCATAGCTCTCCGCGTCCTGCAGGATTTCACAGATGATGCCGAAGGAGCGGTCCGACCGGAAGACGGCCGGCACCTGCCAGATGAACGTGAGCGGTTTCTTGCCGTCGTCCGTGACCGTGTCCGCGAAGTCGTGCAGCGAGTCATTGAGGGCGTCGAGGTTCACGCCGTAGTGTTCGGGGAAGTCCAGGACTTCCCCGAACGTGTGGAGCACCGCTTTCTTGGTATCGGCTGCGGGGATCACCAGGACCCGGCGGCCGGCGTCGGACGCCTGCTCCCGGAGCTCATCTATAGTCCAGGTGTCAGCGGAGTAGATCTTCATGGGTGCTCTATTGGCCTTCCAGGATCAAAAGAAACGATTCGTAGTGGTCGGGAGTGTAGTACTTCTCGCCGCTCTGCCCCGTGACGATCCGGCGGGCGCCCCGGTCCGATTCCCCGGGGGTCCTGACTGTGAATTCCTTGTAGTAACCGCCGGCTTTCCGGGGCAGCAGGCGCTCAAAGTTGCTAAAGACTGCGCCGTCACGCTCGTACGGGTACGGCCCGCCGCGGGCAATCAGGGCCAGGGTTTCCCGCGCCTCCGGCGGGAGGCCGGAAACAGGGACCGGTTCCATCCCGGAATCGGTGACTGCGGGGGCGGACGTCACGGGGGTGGGCGCCGCCGTCGAACCCGCTGAAGCGCCCGGACTGACAGGGGCCTCCTGCGTGCCGGAAAGCACCATGCCCAGGCCGACCACCAGCACCAGAACCGCGGCCAGCGTCAGCAGCTTCGCGATCCCCCTCATGCATTCACCATGTGTCGAATCCTAGGTGCGGTAGATGCTGATGGTGTAGGACTGCACGACGTCACGTTCGCCGGCAGCCACCCTGACTCCCTGGCGCCGGTCATGGAGTTCGGACGTGGTGAGCCGGAGTTCGAAGAGCCGTTTGCCCGTGCCTTCGTCGTTACTGATCTCGGGCAGCGTGATCTTGATGTCATGGGCGCTGCCGTTGACCACTACGAGTCCGTCCACCTGGCCGTCGTCCGAGCCCAGCAGGAGCTGGACCACGCGGTGCTGGGGATCATGCCAGCGGTCCATGGACATTGGCTTGCCGTGTTCGTCGAACCAGTGCAGGTAGGACTGCTTGTCCCGCGTGGGATAGTGGTGCGGCTGCCCGGCCAGGAATTCCTTGCGAAGCCGGATCACCCGCTTGGTGCTCCGGAGCATGGCATGCGATTCGGGTGTGCTTGTCCAGTCCAGCCAGGTGATGGGGTTGTCCTGGCAGTAGGCGTTGTTGTTGCCCTGCTGCGTCCGGCCGAGCTCGTCGCCCGCGGTGATCATGGGGATGCCCATGGACACCATCAGGGTAGCCATCAGGTTGCGGCTGGTCTGCGCCCGCAACGCCAGGATGTCTTCGTCTTCGGTGGGTCCTTCGAAGCCGTGGTTGTAGCTGCGGTTGTCCCCGTGGCCGTCGCGGTTCTGCTCTCCGTTGGCTTCGTTGTGCTTGCGGTCGTAGGACACGAGGTCGGCCAACGTGAAACCGTCGTGCGCGGTGACGAGGTTGACCGAGGCCATCCGGGAACGGCCCGATTCCGCAAAGAGACTCGCGGAGCCTGAAATGGAATCCGCGAGCCGGGCCACGGAACCGCCGTGGCCACCGGCGTCGATCGCGGCCCGGTCCGCGAGCCAGAACGAACGCAGTGCGTCGCGGTAGTGGTCGTTCCAGTCGACCCAACCCGGCGGGAAGCGCCCGGTCTGCCAGCCCCCGTAGCCAATGTCCCACGGCTCGGCGATCAGCTTGACGGAGGACAGCACCGGGTCCGCGGCGATGGCTACGAGGAAGGGGTGGTGCGGATCGAAGTCGTTCGCGGCGTTGCGGCACAGCGTGACTGCGAGGTCGAAGCGGAATCCGTCAATGTGGAACTCGTCCACCCAGTACCTGAGCGAATCAAGGACCAGCTGGACGACACGGGGGTGCCCAAAGTTCAGGCTGTTGCCGCATCCGGTCGTGTCCACGTACCGGCCATGGCCGTCGTTCCGGTAATACTGCATCTCCCCGAGCCCGCGGAAGCTGATTGTCTGCCCGTCGCGGCCGCCCTCGGCCGTGTGGTTGTACACAACGTCCAGGATTACTTCCAGGCCTGCCGCATGCAGGAGCTTGACCATGCCCTTGAATTCATCCTGCACGGCCTGCGGTCCGGCCGCCTGGGCAGCCTGGGTGGCGTAGGCGGGATGCGGAACAAAGAACGCCGCCGTGTTGTAACCCCAGTAATTGGTCATGCCCAGGTTCTGGAGATGGGGCTCGTCCAGGTGGAAATGGACGGGCAGCAACTGGACCGAGGTGATGCCCAGGCCCGTGAGATGCTCAATCATTGCCGGATGCGCCATTCCGGCGTACGTGCCCCGGAGGTCTTCGGGGATATCCGGATGCAGCATGCTCTGGCCGCGGACGTGGGCCTCGTAAATGATGGTGTTGCGCCAGGAAGTGTGCGGATTGCGGTCCCCACCCCAGTCGAAACCGCTGGACATGCGCACATTGGTGAGGAAATCATCCCTCTGATCCACCGCGCGGCCGTAAGGGTCCAGCAGCAGCGGCTGCTCGGCGTCGTCGTCGAAAGCCACGGTGGGCACAGACACCGGCAAGGCATCATCCTCGGGTGACGACCGGAACCCGTAGCGCGATCCCGCGGGGAAACCGTCCACAATGCCGTGGTGGACGTCGTTGGTGATGTTCGGCAGCGTCTTCAACTGCCAGGTCCCGCCGGGCGGGCAGTAGGCAATTTCCAGTGTGGCCACGCCGGGGGCGTAGACAGCGACGTTGGCACAGGCACCTTCGGGATCGTCCATTGCCGGCGAACCCGTGCGCGGCACGCTGATACCCAGTGGAAACGGCCTGGAGGCGTCCACGGTTGAAGCTGTGTCTAGGAGAGGCATGACCATTGCTTAAATATTAGCTGTGCCGCACAAATGTCCGATATTCCTTGTCATGTGTCGGGAAATGGGCTGGCCTTGTTCAGCGTTCATACTGGAGTGACAGCCAAGTTGGAGGTAATTGTGCGAGTTGCACTTGCTCAGGTAGTAACAGGACGCGACATTTCCGGGAATCTGGACCTTGTGGAGAAATTCTCCCGCAAAGCGAAAGAAGGCGGCGCCGAAATGGTGGTCTTTCCCGAAGCCACCATGCGCGCATTCGGTAATTCCCTCCTGGACATTGCCGAACCGCTGGACGGACCCTGGGCCGCCCGGCTGCGCAAAATCGCCGCCGAACTGGGGATCGTGATCGTGGCGGGCATGTTTACCCCGGGGCTGGCCGGCGCCCGGAAGGTGCGCAATACCCTCGTAGCCACCGGTCCCGGCGTGGAAGCGAGCTACGACAAAATCCACCTTTTCGACGCCTTCGGCTTTGCCGAATCAGACACGGTGGAGGCCGGCACGCGACCGGTCACGTTTGAACTGGGCGGCATCGTTTTCGGGCTCGCCACCTGCTACGACATCCGGTTCCCGGCACTGTTCACTGCCAATGCCGATCTGGGTGCCGAGGCCAATATTGTGTGTGCTTCCTGGGGGTCCGGGCCGGGGAAGGTCGATCAGTGGCGCCTGCTGGCAAGGGCCCGCGCCGTGGACACCACGACGTATGTCCTCGCCTGCGGCCAGGGCGATCCGGCCACCGAGGGCATCGAGGCCAAGGGCTCAGCGCCTACCGGCGTGGGGCACTCCGCCGTCGTCTCCCCGCTCGGTGAGGTGCTGGAAGAGCTCGACGGCGGGACCGGGCTGCTGTTCGCCGACCTGGACCCCGCCGTCGTCAAGGACGCCCGGACAAAGCTCCCGGTCCTGGCCAACCGGCACACATTCTAAAAACCAGAAATCTCCCCCACCGAAGGTGAGAGAGCGTTTCTGGTTTTGTTGCAGGAAGTAATAGAGCGTTGGGCGGCACGGCTGGCATCCGGAAGCCTGCGTCAAAGCGACGAAGGAGCAGCACGCGGAGGATGGCGGCCGTGCCGCCCCTCCTCGCCAGCCGCCCACCTGCTACTTAGCGGCGCGCTGCCTGGAAACTTCGTACAGCGAGATGCCCACAGCCATGGAGGCGTTGAGCGATTCCATGGCGGAGTCGATCGGGATGGAGACGATCTGGTCGCAGTTTTCGCGGACCAGGCGGCTCAGGCCTTTGCCCTCGGAACCGACGACGATGCATACGGGTTCCTTGGCCAGGCTAAGGTCCGGCAGCGAGACGTCGCCGTCACCGTCCAGGCCCAGCACATAGATGCCCATGCCCTTGAACGCCTTGAGCGTGTTGTTCAGGTTGGCGGCGCGTGCCACCGGGACGCGGACGGCTGCGCCGGCGCTGGTCTTCCATGCCGAGGCAGTGACGCCGACGGAGCGGCGCTCCGGCACGATGACCCCGTGGCCGCTGAAGGCCGACACGGAGCGGATGATGGCACCAAGGTTGCGCGGGTCCGTGATGCCGTCCAGGGCGACAAAGAGCGGAGCGTTGGCAACGTGGCCCTTCTTCCAGCTTTCCACCGTTTCTTCGGCCAGCTCGTAGGCGTCCTGGTATTCGTAGGGCGGAATCTGCAGCACAAGGCCCTGGTGGATGGCGTCGTCCGTCATCCGGTCCAATTCCGGCTTGCCCGTTTCCAGCAGCGGAATGCCGCGTTCGGCCGCAAGCTTGAGGGACTCCTTGACGCGGTCATCCATTTCGATGCGGATGGCAACGTGGAGGGCCTTCGCCGGGATTCCGGCGCGCAGCGCTTCGACGACGGAGTTGCGTCCGGTGACCACTTCTTCCGTGGCACGGCCCTTCGGACCTGAGCGGGCGCCGGCACCGCGGGCTGCGCCCGGACGCTTGGCGGCGGACCGCTCGGCGAGCTGCTTGTTCTTGTGGGCCTTGTGGTAGGGGCGGTCCTCCGCCTTGGGAGTGGGGCCCTTGCCCTCGAGGGCCTTGCGGCCGTGGCCCCCCGTTCCGATGGTGGGGCCCTTCTTTGCTTTGACCGACCGGCGACCGTTGTTGGCCATGAGTTTCACCCTTGCTTTGTTGAGTAAGTCTGACCTCCAGTCTACTTACTCAGGTTAAATCGCCGGCCCGGCGCCCGATCCGCCCTGCCTTAGCTTCGCCTCAGGCTCCAGGTGGCGCCGTCCGGACCGTCCTCCACGAGGACTCCCGCCGCCGCCAGCGTGTCCCGGATGGCGTCCGAAGCCGCCCAGTCCTTGGTGGCCCGCGCCTGCGCCCGCGCTCCAAGCTGGGCGTCGATGAGCACGCCGAGGGCCGTGTCCGCCTGCTCGTCGCGGGTGGGAGCCGCGACGTCGTTCAGGCCCAGGACGCGCATCATGTCCGTGACGGAGTGCAACGCTGCCCGGGCCGCGGCGTTGTCGCCCGCCGTAAGGGCGGTGTTGCCGGCCCGCACCGTGTCGTGGAGGACAGCCAGCGCCTGCGGAACATTCAGGTCGTCGTCCATGGCCGCGGCGAAGGCGTCCGGAACTGTGCCGGGGCTTCCGAACAGGAGTTCGGCCGCGCCGGAAACAACACTGTCAGACAACGCACGCACTGCCCGGGCGATGAAACCCTCAATCCGCTCCATCGCGGCGGTGGCTTCCTGCAGCGACGTGGGCTGGTAGTCCAGGACCGAACGGTACTGCGCCTGGCCAAGGTAGTAACGCACCACGCGTGGTGAAGCGAGCTCCAGCATCTCCGCGGGGCTTACGGTGTTGCCGATGGACTTGGACATCTTCTCGCCCTGGTACGTCACCATGCCGTTGTGCATCCAGAAGTTGGCGAAGGCGTGGCCCGCCGCCTGGGACTGGGCCATCTCGTTTTCATGGTGCGGGAACCGGAGGTCCAGGCCGCCGCCGTGGATGTCGAACTCGGTGCCGAGGTATTTGGTGACCATGGCGGAGCACTCCAGGTGCCAGCCCGGACGGCCGGTGCCCCAGGGCGAAACCCAGCTCGCCGTCGTCGGCTCTCCGGCCTTATGCCCCTTCCATAACGCAAAGTCCCGCGGGTCCTTCTTTCCCCGCGGGTCAGCGTCCGGGGCTCCCTGCATGTCGTCGATCTTCTGCCGGGTGAGTGAGCCGTAGCGGTCCCAGGAGCGGACGTCGAAGTACACGTCGCCGGAGTCGTCGAGGGCGGGGTAGGCATGTCCGCGGTCGATGAGGCGCTGGATCAGTGCATGCATTTCCGGAATGTGGCCGGTGGCCCGCGGCTCGTACGTGGGGCGGGAAACGCCGAGGGTGTCGTAGGCCTTGAGGAACGCCTGTTCATAGCGGTAGGCCAGGGCCCACCACTCTTCTTCGCGGATGTCGTCCGGGCCTTCCTCGAAGTCCGGTTCAAAGGAAAGCGCGGACTTGGCGAGGATTTTGTCGTCGATGTCCGTGACGTTCCGGACCACCGTTACCCGGAATCCGCGGTACTCCAGCCAGCGGGTGAGCTGGTCAAAGGCGATGGCGGACCGGATGTGCCCCACGTGCGGCAGGCCCTGCACCGTTGCGCCGCAGTAGTACAGGCTCACGTTGCCCGGTTTCAGAGGGACGAAGTCGCGGACTTCGGCGGATGCTGTGTCGTAAAAGCGCAGGGTCACCGCTCCAGATTAGCCGATGGCCCCGGAGGTGCCCCCACAAGCGCTATTTGCAGACTTCGCCGATCTTGTTGTTCTGCTCGCTCAGCTGTGCTGTCTGTTCTGCGCTCTTGGTGCCCAGCGACGTGGCGGCGACCTTCTTCATGATGTCGGCCATTTTCTGGATGGGCTCGGCAACTTCAGGGGCCACCTTGTCCGCCACTTCCTGGTAATGCTTGGCAATCTGGTCAGCCTGCTGCTGCTCGTTTCCGCTGGGCACGAAAGTGTCCCCGTTGAGGAACTTGCAGCTTTCCTCGACGCTCATCTTCGGAGTGCCGCAACCGCTCAGCAGCATCCCGGCAACGAGTACGACGGCGGCAAACGGCTTCTTCACGAGGGGTCTCCTGGAGTGTTGGGCAGAGGAATGGCTCCCTTAAGCCTAGGCGAAAGGCGTGCCCTTCTTCAGCCCGCCCGGTACACCAGTGCAGTGGCGAGGGCGGAAATGCCTTCCCCCCGGCCGGTGAAACCGAGTCCGTCGCTGGTGGTGGCGCTGACGCTGACGGGGGCGCCCGCGGCTGCGCTGAGGACAGCCTGGGACTCCTCCCGGCGCGGACCGAACTTGGGCCTGTTGCCAACGAACTGCACCGCGATGTTGCCGATCTCGAAGCCTTCCGCACGCACGATCCGGGCGGCCTCGGCAAGGAGCGTCACGCCGGAGGCACCCGCGAATTCCGGCCGGTCCGTGCCGAAGTGCGTGCCCAGGTCGCCGATCCCGGCAGCCGAAAACAGCGCATCCGCGGCTGCATGGGCCACGGGGTCGCCGTCGGAGTGGCCGGCCAGGCCCTGCTCACCGTCCCACAGCAAGCCTCCCAGCCACAGGGCCCGCGGGTTGTCCGGGGTGGCAAAAGCGTGGACGTCGACACCGATTCCGGTCCTGGGGATGATCGGAACGGCCATGTCAGCCTTCCACCCAGCGGGCGCCCAGGGGGCCCTCCAGCAGGCCCTCGGCAATGATGAGGTCCAAAGGCGTGGTGATCTTCAGTGACTGGCTGGCTCCGCGGACGGCATGGACCGCGACGCCCAGGCGCTCAACAAGCATGGCGTCATCCGTGACGGCTGCAGCCTCGGCGTCGTCCAATCCTGCCGCCTGCCGGTGCGCCTTCATGAGTGTGTCGTAGTCGAATCCCTGAGGGGTCTGCACAGCCCGGAGCTTCTCCCGCGGAGCCGTGCCCACCACCACCTCCGGCGCCATACGGGCGTCTGCCTCACTCGTTGCTTCGACGGTCTTGACCGTGTCCACTACGGGCATCACCGGAATGACCGCCAGCGCGCCGGCCGCCAGGGAGTCGACCACCCGGTGGAAGACGGTTTCGGGCGTCAGGGCGCGTGCGGCATCGTGGACGAGCACCGCCTGGGTGCCTTCTTCCAGTGCCGCCAAAGCGGACCGGACGGACTCGGCGCGCGTCAGGCCGCCGTCGACGACGGTCAGCAGCGGCCCGCCGTCGACAAGTTCGGCCTTGAACTCATCGCACATCCGCCGCAGGGCGCCGTCGCCCGCCGGCAACGCGACGCAGACCTGCTGCGCGACGCCGGAGGCGACTATCCCGCGAAGGGCATGCATCAGGATGGGTTCCCCGCCGAGGGGAACCCTTGCCTTGGGCATGCCGTAACCCAGCCTCTGCCCTGATCCGGCCGCGACCAGTACGACGGCGACGACGGGGCGGGCGGGGCGGTCTTCCGCCGCCGGCCCGGATCCGGTCGGGAATTCTGTTGCACTCATGGGCACAACACTACGTGCCTGCGCGCATCAGGCGCCCGGCAAAATCCCGGGATTCTCCCAAAAAAGGGCAAAAAGAAACCCCGGCGGCTGGTGAGCCACCGGGGTTCAATTCTTAGGAAGCCAGGACTTCGTCGAGAACGCTTGCGGCCTTCTCTTCATCCGTCTTTTCAGCCAGCGCCAGTTCTGAAATCAGAATTTGGCGGGCCTTGGCCAGCATACGCTTCTCACCTGCGGAAAGGCCGCGGTCGTGATCACGGCGCCACAGGTCGCGAACGACCTCTGCAACCTTGATGACGTCCCCGGAAGCAAGCTTCTCCAGATTTGCCTTGTAACGACGTGACCAGTTGGTAGGCTCTTCAGTGAACTCGGCCCGCAGCACGTCAAAGACATGCTCCAAACCTTCTTTGCCCACTACGTCGCGAACCCCTACTAGGTCAACGTTCTCTGCTGGAACTTCAATGGTCAGATCACCCTGAGCCACCTTGAGCTTGAGATACATCTTCTCTTCGCCCTTGATGGTGCGCATCTTGATTTCTTCAATTTTTGCTGCACCGTGGTGAGGGTAAACTACTGTCTCGCCGACCTCAAAAACCATGTGGACTTTCCCCTTTCCCGCAGACCAGTTTATCACGATTCAGGCATACAACTGGCACGGATACGGGCCGCGAACCGCGTAAATACGGGGAAATTGGGGGTAATCCACCCCCTCCAACCCCTTGACGGATGCGGATATTAGTGCATGGCGGGGGCTGTGCCAAGGGCACGGGGAAGCGGCTGCCCGGTCTGGTTCCGGCCAGCGCGGGGCTGCATGCGGCGTTGCGGGAGGGCGGGTTTCCGGACGCTAATGTGTACGCCCCGAATCCTTGTTTGAGACCGTTTGAGGATAGGCTATGGCTGAATAATGTTTCAAGACTCTCAAGGAGTGCGTGACGTGCGTTTCACTGCGATGAACCGGGGCCAGCGCGGCAAGCTGGCAATGGCAACGGCAGCACTTGCCATCGGCCTGCTGTCCGTGACCGGCTGCGGCTACATCAACGCCCAGCAGACCACTGAGCAGTACTCTGCCTCGGACGGGACCCGGGAAGATCTTGGTCCGCTCCAGATCCGCAACTTCATGATCATCTCCACCGGCGAGGACAAGCCGGGCCGCGTCATCGGCGCCGTCTACAACTCCTCGTCCAGCGACGTCAAGCTCACCATTAGCGGGGCTGCCGGCTCGCAGACGGAAGTGTCCGTGAAGCAGAATTCCTACACCCTGCTTAACGAATCCACGGATCCGGCGATCCTCAGCAGCACAGGAGCCATCCCGGGCTCCCTGTCCGATGTGACCATCTCCGAGGACGGCACAAACCAGACCGCCAAGGTCAAGGTGCCTGTCCTGGACGCCACCCTGCCCGAGTACAAGGAGTACCTGCCGGCAGGCAGCGAGCCGACGGTCTCGGAGACTGCCACGCCGACTCCCACGAGCAGCGAAAGCCACTAGTCCGCACAGCAGAAAGGAGGGCTCCCGCCGCGCGGGGGCCCTCCTTTCTGCATGTCCGTGCAAGCTGTCTGCGCGCCTGTTCCCCCGGCGAGACAGCCTGCAGCGCGCCAGCGTGCGGTGCGCCTGCCTGCGCAGCCTGCCTACGGCTCGAACTTGTAGCCCAGGCCGCGGACCGTTACGAGGTACCTCGGCGCTGACGGGTCCGGTTCGATCTTGCTGCGCAGCCTTTTGACGTGGACATCCAAGGTCTTGGTGTCCCCCACGTAGTCCGACCCCCACACCCGGTCGATCAGCTGGCCGCGGGTCAACACCCGGCCGGAATTGCGCAGCAGCATCTCCAGCAGTTCGAATTCCTTGAGCGGCAGTGAGACCTGTTCGCCGTCGACACTCACCACATGGCGTTCGACGTCCATCCTCACGGGGCCTGCCTGGACCGTGTTGGTGATGAGTTCTTCGGGCTCACCCTGCCGGCGGAGGACGGCCCTGACCCGCGCAACGAGTTCCCGGGACGAATACGGCTTGGTGACGTAGTCGTCGGCACCGAGTTCCAGTCCCACGACCTTGTCGATCTCGGCGTCCTTGGCGGTCAGCATGATCACCGGCACGGTGGAGCGCTGGCGCAGCTGCCGGCACACCTCGGTGCCTGACTGGCCGGGAAGCTGGAGGTCCAGGAGCACCAGGTCGGCGCCGTTCCGGTCGAACTCCGTGATGGCGTCCAGGCCGTTGTCCACGACTTCCACCTCGAATCCTTCCTTGCCCAGAAGGTAGGACAGAGGGTCGCTGAACGACTCCTCATCCTCGACTATGAGAATCCTGCTCAAGCGCTGGCTCCTTGCTCATGGACGCCGGTGGCGTCGTTACTGTGGGGTGAGGTGCTGCGGGCGGCCGGTGCGGGCGCCGCGGGGGCGTCGCCGTCGACCTGGCCCTCCATCTCGGGAAGCCTGATGGTGAACGTGGATCCCTGGCCGGGCTGCGACCACAGCGTCACTTCCCCGCCGTGGTTGGAGATCACGTGTTTCACGATGCTCAGGCCCAGTCCGGTGCCACCGGTCTGCCGCGACCTGGCGGCATCCGCACGGTAGAACCGTTCGAAGACCCGTTCCTGGTCCTCCGGGCTCATGCCGTCGCCCTGGTCCGTGACTGAGACGGAGATCAGGCCTTCCTTGGCACGGACGCCGATCCCCACCCGGGTGTTTTCCGGCGAGTAGCGGATGGCGTTGTCTATCAGGTTTCGCAGCGCCGTCACGAGCAGGTCCTGGTCGCCGTAGACCATGGCGTCCACGTGGCCGCCGACCACGATGGAGATGTTCTTGCTTTCGGCGGGCAGCTGCGAGCGGTCAACGGCTTCGGTGATCACGGCGTTGATGTCCACGGGGTGTCCCTGCTGGGCCACGTTGGCACCCTGCAGCCGGGAAAGCTCAATGATGTCCTGGACCAGCGCAGCAAGCCGCGTCGATTCCTTCTGCATGCGCTTGGCGAAGCGGCGGACGGCCACTTCATCGTCCGCCGATGATTCCAGTGCCTCTGCCAGCAGGGAGATGGCGCCCACCGGCGTCTTGAGTTCGTGGGAGACGTTGGCGACGAAGTCATTCCGGATCTCTTCGGTGCGCGTGAGCTCGGTCCGGTCGTCCGCCAGCAGCAGGATGTATTCCTCACCGAGCATGGCCGCCCGCACCTGGACGACGATGGTCCCCTGCCCGAGCGGGCCGCGCGGCAGTTCGAACTGCTTTTCGAGGATGACGCCGTCGCGCCGCACCCTGGCGGTCATGTCCAGGAGCTGTTCGTGGACGACGGTGTGCCCGCGGACCAGGCCGAAGGCGTATGCCGCCGGACTCGCCCGCACCACACCGTCGATCGCATCCACCACCACGAAGGCGCGGCCGACGACGGCAAGTACCTCCGCGGCACCGGGAGGCAGTGCCGGTTCGTCGAATTCGACGTCCACCAGCTTGCGCTGCTGTTCGCTGACCCGGAAGGCGAGCACGCCAAAGATGCCGAATGACAGGCCGATAAGGCCTGCGATGACACCGATGAGCATAGGATCCACGGCTCCAGCTTATGCTCTGCTCCGGGCGTCGAAGTCGAATCTGATGCGTTTCACCGCCGGGTTCAGCTAACGTTCACCTATAGGTGCGTAACAGTTCACCGGCCGCTGACAGAGTAATTAGTTGGACTGCAGAGCGGTGACACGAAATCTGCCTCCCATTGCGGTGGGAGACGGATTTCCAAGGAAAGGACGCGAAGTGCGTAAGGTTTTTCAGGAGGAGCTCACACAGGTGGGCGAGCAGCTCGTCGAGATTTCAAAGCTGGTCAGCGAGGCCATTTCCAAGGCCACGACCGCCTTCGAGGGGGCCGACGTCGACCTCGCCCAGGATGTCATCGCCGCTGACGCCAGAATCGACTTCCTGCAGAACAGCCTGGACGAGCGGGCCATCGACATTCTGGCCCTCCAGGGTCCCGTGGCCAGCGACCTCCGGATGATCGTGGGATCACTGCGGATGAGCGCCTCGCTGGAGCGCATGGGAGACCTTGCCCGGCACATCGCCCAGCTGGCACGGCTCCGGTACCCGGCCAACGTGATTCCGCCGCAGCTCGCGGACACTTTCAAGAACTTCGCCGAGCAGGACCAGCTGATCGCGGACAAGCTCACCGAACTCCTGGAAACGCGCAACCTGGAAGTTGCCCGCGACATCCTCAAGGCGAACGCCACCGTCAACGACCTCCACCTGAGCGTCTTCAAGGCCATCGCCCGCAGCGACTGGAATGAATCCCCGGCCACCACGGTGGACGTCGCCCTGGCAAGCCGCTACTTTGAGCGGTTCGCTGATCACGGCGTGTCAGTCGCCCAGAAGGTCACGTACCTCGTCACCGGCGCGTGGCACCCGCACAGCACCGAAATCAGCTGACATCTCTGGAGTTTTTGTCCAGATAATGGCCTTTTGACGGCATTTTGGCCCCGTTATCTGGACAAAAACTCCGGGAGTGGAAAGTACGACGGCGGGCCGGTCACCTGAGAGGTGACCGGCCCGCCGTCGTCTGTTAAGGCGTTGCCTTATTTCTTGCCCTGGTTGGCGACTGCCTTGATGGACTCGGCGGCCGCCTCGGGGTCGAGGTAGGTGCCGCCCGGGTTCAGCGGCTTGAAGTCCTCGTCGAGGTCGTAGACCAGCGGAATGCCCGTGGGGATGTTCAGGCCGGCGATGGCTTCGTCGCTGATGCCGTCAAGGTGCTTGACGAGGGCGCGCAGGGAGTTGCCGTGGGCCGTGACCAGGACGGTCTTGCCGGCCTTGAGGTCTTCCTTGATGTCCGATTCCCAGTAGGGCATCAGGCGGATGAGGACGTCCTTCAGGCACTCGGTGCGCGGCAGGGCGTCGCCCAGGTCCGCGTAACGGGGGTCATGCGCCTGGGAGAACTCGCTGTTGTCATCCAGGGGCGGCGGCGGGGTGTCGTACGAACGACGCCACTCCATGAACTGCTCTTCGCCGTATTCGGCCAGCGTCTGTGCCTTGTCCTTGCCCTGCAGGGCGCCGTAGTGGCGTTCGTTGAGGCGCCAGTCGCGCTTGACCGGGATCCAGCCGCGGTCGGCCTTGTCCAGAGCGATGTTCGCAGTGTTGATGGCCCGCTTCAGGAGGGAGGTGTAGAGGACGTCCGGGAGAACATTGTTCTCAACCAGAAGCTCACCGCCGCGTGCCGCTTCCTCGCGGCCCTGGTCGTTCAGGTCAACATCCACCCAGCCGGTGAACAGGTTCTTGGCGTTCCATTCGCTGTGGCCGTGGCGCAGCAGAATCAGCTTGTAAGTCATGGTTTTCATCCTAGCCGAGCAGGCGGCGGCGGCGCCGAGCGTTACACCGGGTGGCAGGAACCGCGACCGGATCGCCGGTGCGCGGCGAGAAGGGCAGGACCGTTAAGCTTGTCCGGTGGTGCAGAAAGCTGAACGGGTCGCCCCTGCCCGGACCGGAAAGGGCGCCGGCGGAGGAACCGGCGGCGCCGGCCGCGGCGGCAAGCCGGTAGGCAACGTCACCCGCGGCACCACCAACCCCAACAGAATGCGTCGCCTCGACCGGTGGCTCACCGGGACGCAGGCTTGGCGGCTGCGCCGGGCCTCCGACCCGCTGGTCGTCGACCTCGGCTATGGCGCCTCCCCGGCCACCGCCGTCGAACTGTTCGAGCGCCTGTCCGCGGTGCGCGCGGATGTCCGGGTGGCCGGCATCGAAATCGAGCCGGAGCGGGTCCGGGCGGCCCAGGAACTGGAACGGGCCGGGCTGAGCTTCCATGTGGGCGGGTTCGAGATTCCCGTGCCCGGTCAGCCAGTGATCGTCCGCGCCTTCAACGTCCTGCGGCAGTATGAGGAAGCGGACGTCGAAGCCATCTGGGCGCTGGTCCGGAGCAGGCTCGGACCGGACGGGCTGTTCATCGACGGCACCTGCGACGAGATCGGACGGCGCGTGACGTGGGTGGCGCTCGACGCCTCCGGCCCGCTGAGCCTGAGCATCTCCATGCGCTTCGGCGGTTTCGTGCTGCCCTCGGAGATTGCCGAACGGCTGCCGAAGGCCCTTATCCACCGGAATGTGCCCGGTGAGAGGATCCACGGCTTCCTGCAGGCACTGGACAAGGCCTGGCTGGACGCTGCACCACTGGCAGCATTCGGGAACCGGCAACGGTGGACAGCCATGTGCCGGTCAATGCTCGACGGCGGCTGGCCCGTGCAGGACGGACCGTCCCGCTGGCGGTTGGGCGAGATGACGGTGGGCTGGGACGCTGTGGCCCCGCTCGGTTAGTGCCCGCCCGGCTGGCGGGGCAGCCCCGCTACCAGGGCCCGTAAGGCCCCATGTTGCGGCTGCCGCCGCGGCCAGCGTCCTTCACTGCGGGCCGCACGTCGGCGAGGTACACGGACGCGGCGGTCACTGCGGCCAGGCCGAACAGTCCGAGCGGGCCGAGAAGCCCGCCGCCACCGCCTCCGAAGACGGAGAGGGCGCCGATGGCCAGGGCACCGCCCGTCAGTGCCAGCCAGAAGGTCTTGGTCCGCTTGGACACGGCCTCGAAGGCATTCGCCTTGTGGCGCAGGCAATCGAAGAAGGCCCACACCTCGATGCCAAGGGCGACGAGCGCAAGGATGAAGTACACCCAGTTCTCGACGAACATAATCAACTGTTTTCCGTCCACGCCCCCAGCCTATCCGCCAAGAGCGTCCAGTGCCTGCTCCAAATCGGCCCACAGGTCGTCGATGTTTTCGATCCCGACACTCAGGCGCACCAGGTTGTCCGGTACGCTGACCGGCTCAGCCGCGTGGCGCCGTCGCCGTTCAATCAGGGACTCAACGCCGCCCAAAGAGGTGGCGGGAAGCCACAGCTGCAGCGCGCGGACCAGTTTGTCCGCCGCGTCGGCACCGCTCAGGCCGCCGACGGGAGCGATCTGCACGCACAGCACCGAACCGAAGCCCTTCATCTGCGACTTGGCGCGTTCGTGCCCGGGGTCCGTTTCCAGTCCCGGGAACCGGATGCCCTCGATCTGGGGGTGGTCGCTCAGCCGTGCGGCGAGCTCGGCCGCCGATGCCTGCGAGCGTTCGATGCGCAGCGCCAGCGTCCGCAGCCCGCGCAGCGCCAGCCAGGCTTCGAACGGGCCGGCAATGCCGCCGTGGATGATGCGGTGGTGCAGCAGTGCGGCGCGGATCGAGGCGTCCGAGGTCACCAGGGCGCCCAGGACGACGTCGGAATGTCCGGCAAGGTACTTGGTGACCGAGTGCAGGACGACGTCGGACCCCAGGCTCAGCGGCTGCTGGACCAGGGGCGTGGAAAAGGTGTTGTCGGTGACTACGATCGCACCGGCTTCGTGAGCGGCAGCCGTCAGGGCGCGGATGTCCGCGATCCCCAGCATCGGGTTGGTGGGGCTTTCCAGCCAGAGCATGCTGGCAGCCTTGCCCTCGGCCGGCGCAAGCAGTGCCTTGACGGCGTCCGTGTCCGCAATGTCCACGGTGCGGAGCTCGAACAGCCCCTTCTCCGCCAATTCCGTGGCCATCACCAGGGACCCGGCATAGCTGTGCGAGGGCATGACCAGCACTCCCCCGGCGGGGATAAGGGACAACGCCGAACTGACGGCGGCCAAGCCGGAAGCGTAGAGCAGGCCCGGAAGGGACGCACCCTCCAGCTGGCCCAGCGCTTCCTCGAACGGGTCCCACGTGGGGTTGGAGTAGCGCCCGTAGCCGCGGTCGCCGTCGGCGAGCGGCCCCGTGCCGAAGTAGGTGGAGGACAGGACGATGGGCTGGTTGACCGGCGCATCGCGTTTACGGGGCGGGCGGCCGGCGGCCACGACCACCGTTTCGGCCGACAGCGCGGCGGCCTGCTGTTCGGAAAGACTCATGGTCAAAGAGTACGTGGGAGGCCCGCAGCCCCGGAAAGGCGTTACGGCCGGGCACCTGCGGTGTCGGTGATTGTCGGTAGGCTGGTCTTGTGACTACCCAGAACCCCGGACTGTTCATCGCCTTCGAAGGCGGCGACGGCGCAGGCAAGTCCACGCAGGCCGCAGCACTGGCCGGGGCCCTTGAATCGCGCGGCTTCACGGTGCTGCGCACCCGGGAGCCGGGCGGCACCCCGATCGGCGAAAAGCTGCGGTCCCTGGTGCTGGACCACGGCCACGGCCACATCGACGCCCGCACCGAAGCCCTGATCTTTGCCGCCTCCCGCGCGGCCCATGCCGAACAGGTTATCCTCCCGGCGCTGGAACGCGGCGACATCGTGCTGACGGACCGCTACATCGACTCATCCGTGGCCTACCAGGGCGCCGGGCGGGGGCTCGGCACCGCTGCCGTGCGCCAGCTCAACGAGTGGGCCACGTCCGGCCTGCAGCCGGACCTCACGGTACTGCTCGACGTCGACCCCGCCGTCGGCCGCCTCCGCCGCACAGCCGGTGACGCCGCTGAGGACCGGATGGAGTCCGAGGCGGACGAATTCCACGCCACCATCCGCACTGCGTTCCTGGACCTCGCCGCCGACCGACCGGACCACTATCTGGTGCTGCCGGCCCGTCAGCCCGCCGCCGAGCTGGCCGGGCTCATCCTGGCGCGGGTGGACGCACTGATCGTGGCCCGGAACGTTGCCCCGCAGGTTTCCAGAGAAGGCGTGGCCCCGTGACCGTCTGGGATGACCTGCAGGGCCAGCCCGCCGTCGTCGCCCAGCTCCGCCAGGCCGCGCAGGGCGAGGGCCTGACCCACGCGTGGCTGTTTACCGGCCCGCCCGGGTCAGGCCGCTCCAACGCGGCAAAGGCCTTCGCCGCCGCCCTCAACTGCGACCAGGAGGACGTCACCAGGCGCGGCTGCGGCGAATGCGCGGCGTGCCGCACCATCCTGGGGGAAACGCATTCGGACGTGGTGTTCGTCCGCACCGAGAAGGTCACCATCACCATCGATGAAGCCCGGGACCTTGTGGCGACCGCGGGAAACCGCCCCTCGTCCGGGCGGTGGCGGATCATCGTGGTGGAAGACGCCGACCGCATGGCCGAACGCACCACCAACGTCCTCCTTAAAGCAATTGAAGAGCCCACTCCCCGCACCGTGTGGATGCTCTGCGCGCCGTCACCGGCGGACGTCCTGGTGACCATCCGGTCCCGCTGCCGCCCGGTGGCGCTGCGGCTCCCGCCGGCTGCCGACGTCGCGGCGCTGCTGGTGAGGCGCGACGGCGTGGACCCCGCACTGGCCGAACGTGCGGCCCGCGCGGCGCAGAGCCACGTGGGTATTGCCCGCCGGCTGGCCCGGGACGAGGCCGCCCGCGAACGCCGGATGGAAACCGTCCGGTTCCCGCTGGGATTGCGGGGCATCACCGCGGCAGTCCTGATGGCCGAAAAGCTGGTGAAGATCGCCACTGAGGAAGCCAACAGCTCCAATGAAGTGCGCGACGCCGAGGAAAAGGCAGCGCTCCTGGCCACGCTCGGTGCGCCGGAAAGCGGCACCCTGCCGCCTGCCATGAGAAGCCAGATCAAGCAGCTCGAGGATGACCAGAAGCGGCGCGCCAAACGCTCCATCACCGATTCCCTTGACCGCACCCTCACGGACCTGCTCTCGTTCTACCGCGACGTGCTGATCATCCAGATGGGGAACGCGGTGGAACTGGTGAACGTTGAACTCAGGAGCGAGCTGGCGGAGTTTGCCGGCCGTTCCGGCCCGGAGGCGACGCTAGCGAGGATGGATGCGATCAACAAGGCGCGCCAGCGCATCACCACCACGAACGTTGCGCCGTTGCTGGCCATCGAATCCATGGCCGCGAGCCTGATCTAGTGCCGCCGCGTCCAGCCCCGTCCCGCCGACGTATGTTCCCCCGAGCCCACGCCACGTCCCCCAAGGAGCCCTGCATGAAGCCTGCCCGACGCCTGCCCTTACGGTCACGGTCCGGATCGACCGCCGCAAAGGCAGCTGCCGGCTCACTGGCCGTACTGCTGGCACTGACGGGCTGCACCCTGTTCGGCTCGTCCAACGGCGGATCGAACGGAGGCAGCACCGGCAAGGCCGATCCGTCGATTGCCGAGGCGGCTCCCGAGGAGCTCAGGAACTTCTACTCGCAGGAGGTTGCCTGGACCTCCTGCGAGGACAATCTGGAGTGCGCCAAGATCAAGGTGCCCCTGGACTACAGCAAGCCCGACGGCGACAGCATTGAGATCGCGGCCCTCAAAATGCCCGCAGAAGGCGAAAAGACCGGCAGCCTGCTGGTCAACCCCGGCGGGCCGGGCGGGTCCGGCTATGACTTCGTCAAGGACGCAGGGGCGACGAACATCTCCAGTGAGGTCCGCGCCAAGTACGATCTGGTGGGCTTCGATCCCCGCGGAGTGAAGCGCTCCGCCCCGGTCACGTGCCTCACGGACCAGGAACGCGATGAGTCCCGGGCAAAGAACTACGACCTCAGCTCGGACGCGGGCCTGGCGGCCGCACTGGCCGACAACAGGGCGACGGCGGCCAAGTGCGCCGAAAAGACCGGCCCGGTGCTGGCGCACGTGGACACGGTCAGCGCTGCCAAGGACCTGGACATCATGCGTGCCGTGGTCAACGACGCCAAACTGAATTACCTGGGCTATTCCTATGGCACCTTCCTGGGATCCACCTACGCCTCGCTGTTCCCGGACAACGTCGGCCGCATGGTGCTCGATGGCGCACTGGACCCTTCCCTCAGCAACGAGGAGCTCACCAGCGGCCAGGCCCGCGCGTTTGAGAAAGCCATCCGCGCCTACGTGGAGAAGTGCCTCGGGGACGACGGCTGTCCCCTGAGCGGAACCGTGGACAGCGGCGTTCAGCAGATCCGCGACGTCGTGGCGGCCGTGGATGCCAATCCGCAGCGCGCACAGGACGGCCGGCTGGTCACGGGTTCGGCGTTCGTCAGCGGCCTTATCCTGCCCCTCTACAATGACGACAACTGGCCGCTGCTGACCCAGGCGCTGGACTCGGCACTCAAGGGCGACCCGTCACCGATGCTGCGGCTGGCCGACTTCGGCGCCGACAGGGATCCGAGCGGCAAGTACACGTCCAACAGTGCCTTCGCCTTCAACGCCATCAACTGCCTGGACTACCCCATGGTGTCGGACCCCGCTGCCATGCGGGCCGAAGAGCAGAAGCTGCGGCAGGATTCCCCCACGCTGGGCTACTTCTTCGCCTACGGCGGCACCAACTGCCAGGACTGGCCCTACAAGAGCACCCGCACGCCGGCCCCCGTGGAATACTCCGGCTCGGCCCCGATTGTGGTGGTGGGCACCACGGGCGATCCCGCGACCCCCGTGGAATGGGCCGGCGCCCTGCGCAAGCAGCTGGGCAACGCATCCCTCGTGACGTGGGAAGGTGAGGGCCACACTGCCTATGGCCGCTCAAACACCTGCGTCACCGATGCCGTGGACAGCTACCTCCTGACCGGCGAGGCGCCCGCGGACAACACGAAGTGCTAGGACAGGCGGCCGGGGCCTCCTTGGCGTAACAGGCGTAGTGGTAACGGGCTAGGCGGACCGGGGCTCCAGCAGCACTGGCAGATCGCGGATGGACTGCACGACGGCGGTTGCCCCCGCCGCGCGCAGCGCCTGCTCCCCGTGCGCCCCGGTCAGGACGCCTGCCACCGTGGTGGCGCCGGCCCGGAGCCCTGACTGGATGTCCGCGCAGCTGTCCCCCAGCACGGCCACCTTCCGGACGTCGTCCACGTCCAGGGCAAGGACGGCCGTGAGGATCATGTCCGGGTACGGCCGGCCACGCCCTGCGTCTGCCGGGCAGAGGCTCAGGTCCGCCAGACCCATCCAGCCAAGGCTCTCCAGCACCACGTTCTGGGTGTGGCGGCCGAAGCCGGTGGCCAGGCAGACCATGATCCCGGCCTCGCGGAGCCAGCCAATGGCGTCCTCTGCGCCGGGAACAGCCTGGATGATGCCGTCCGCTATCAGCTCGTCGCAGCAGCGTTCGAAGAAGGTGTTGGCTGCGGCGGCACGGGTCCGGTCCTCAAACAGGTGGCTGAAGACAGCGAGCTTCGACATGCCCGCGGTGTCCCTGGCGTAACGAAGCATTCGTTCGAACTGATCCGAGCCTTCCTCGACGCCCTGGTTAGTCAGGGTGCGGGTCATGGCGCGCTCCAGGAGACCGCCGTCGAACACCGTGGTTCCCACCATCGCCAGCACGGCGAGCTCGACGTCATGCGCGGCGTCCGCTTGGGCTGACCCCGGCGTGCGATGCAGTGCGGGTGCGGCTTCGAGGGCAGATGCGGCTGCTTGTGCGGACGTGTCCGCGGTGTCCGGAGTCATGGAAAAGCCCCTTCGCTGGCACGCAGCCGCCGACGCGGCCGCGTTTGGTCGTTCCACAGTGCAGGCGCTCCGGGACGACTTGCTAAACCAGCACCGACGGCCGGGTGAACATCCAGACAACGTCCGCCACGGCCATCCGGCAGGGTCCTGAACCGCTCATTTTGACCCGGACAGGGGACTCTATTACAGTTGTCTCTTGCATGATCCGCCCGGTTCTTCCGGGAGTTTCTATGCGGTGCTTCCTTAGCTCAGTCGGTAGAGCGTTTCACTCGTAATGAAAAGGTCATCAGTTCGATTCTGATAGGAAGCTCGGGAAGAACCCCGTGTTGTCGCTGGTTCGGCGATGATGCGGGGTTTTTTACTGGTTTCAGCGGATGCACGCTGCGCAGCAGATACGTCCTTAGCGGATTCGGCGCTCCTGTGAGGCCATGATTGGGGACGCGACGCCAACCGAGTGGGCAGAGGGCCTTGCCTACACTTTGAAAAACTCAGGGCACGGCCCAGGGCAGATCAGCCAACGCGCACGCGAGGCCTCCACCTAGGCGCAGGCCGCTGCTCATGAAACCACCACCCATTCGTCCGTGTCGTCGGAGAACGGAGGCCCGTCGGGGCAGTCGATGGAAGTCGCAATCACCGAACCCAAGTGCACCTCGAACCGTACGCAGGCACTGACCGTTCGATGCTCTGCCCAGAATCCACCGCTGGTCGTCAGGTGCTCGCGGTAGTAGTGATCGGTGTGGAAATTCCCGTCGGGGTCCCAGCCGAAGGCGTACGGGTCGCGGTTATCGCCGAGCTCTCCGAGTCGGGAGGCCACCAGGTCCCTGTTCGTCGTGTCTGTGGCTGCCGTGAACCGGGTGAACCAGTCTTTGCCCTCGGCGGCCTCTTGGCGGATGGCGTTGCGTCCCATCTCCTCGACGGAGGCCCTCGCGCACGAAGTCATAACCAGCACCAGGCTTGCTCCAGCAACTAGCTTCAAACGTGACATCTCGTTCCCCCGGATTCGTACTACGCGAGTCCGCCCTGCACCTATCGGTCGTACATGTTGAGGCCAATTTCCGACCCGTCAACGCAGAGCCGGATGTGCACCCCGTCCACCCAGCCCTCAGCGCAGTCCGGCCGGTAGACCGTCCCCACCTCCAGGTCATATCCGGTGGAAACAGCCAACTCCTCAACGTTCACCGACTCCGCCGCCTGCCACGCCCGGGACAATTTGTGGCAGGACTGGTCAAACGGGATGCAGAGGATGTCGTGTTTCGGGTCAGAGGAGGACATGAGCTCCCAGTCAGCGGCGGGGATGCCGTCCGCTATTGAGACCATCCTTTCGATTTTGGCTGATTCGCTGAGGTTGGCAGTAACCAGAACGGTAGTGATGACGGCGAGGATCAGGGCGCCAATACCCGCAAGCATCCACCAAACCCATTTCATCGATGCTTGCCGCGGTGCATAGTTCTGATAGACCATAATTCCCCCAATGATGGTTTCCTCGGCCACGCGCAGTCACAGCGCATCCGGGCGTCCCGTTCAACGTACCGCGCTTGTGCCCAGATTATTCACGTGCCGGCAGAGTGTCCTTCTCGACGTACCGCGACCGAGCCGCTGCCCTCTTGGGCCGGATTGCTTCCCGGGGTGCAAGAGCTCCGTCGTAGGTCTTCATGTACCGGTAGAGGGTGGCTTTGGACCAGCCGACGGTCTTGGCCGCGTGTGCCGCCGTCTTGCCCTGTGCCATCAGCTGGCGCGCTGTGTTCACCCGGTCCCTGGCAATCGCCTCCTCCATCGGCGCCGACCCGAACCGGACGCCGAACTTCTGGGTGTGGACATCCTCGTCGTCGCGCGCGTAATCCATCAGGGCTTTCATGCCTGGGCGCTCCTTCGCTTCCCTGGCCCCGGAGGGCTCGTCGGTGAAAATCCTCTCGGGATCCACCCCGGCGGAGCGCCTCGACCTGCATGCTGGCATCCTGGTCTGAGGTGGAAATGCGTGCGTGTCCGAGCTTCATCGAAAGCTCCTGTCAAACACGGCCGGCGTTTTTGCTTTAGCCTCTTAGATAGTGCATCGTGCACCCTCTCAACCCGCCCAGGACAGGGTGTCACCGACAGCCAGGTGCTGGGCCACATCCGATCGAACCCACAGGACTCACGTGCAGAACGGCATTCCAGGCAACAACACGGGTAGCGGCCCCAACTATGACGACCAAGTCCGCGCTTACCACGAACAGGCACTGGCACGCGGTGACAACAGGGTCCTGTTCCGCACCGTGGAGGGCAGGCTTCACAGCTACGCCAAGGATGAGTTGGGAGTGGTTACCGCCAGTTCCCACCCTCAGGTGCGGTCCGCCAGCGGTTTCCTTGCGATGGCTGTCTTCTTCGCTGCCGTTGCAGTCTTCTCCATCCTGCTGGTGGCCGGCCCCACCAGCAGGGGCCAAGACCCCATGTGGAGCGCCCTGTTCCTGACCGCCGTCGGAGTGGGTGGCGTCTTGTACGCCGTGAGGATGACGGGAGTGGCAGCCAAGGCAAAACGTCTGCGCGCGGAACGCGGAACCCCCGAGCCCACCACACGTCAGTTCGACTAATTCATTGATGCGGCTTAACCAGGGGCTCCCACAAGTCCCATACTTCCGGGGTTCGAAACGCTGCGCGCGGGATCAGCGCGAACAACTTCATTTTCGACTCCATCCAAACCAGCCTTCCGCCGCATCCATTCAGAACCCACAGGGGCACGCGCTTAGACAACGGCACTGACACCTCCGGCCAGCAACCTGCGCGGAAGTGTCATGTTGCTCAAGGCAAAAGGATCGGCCGGCCCAGCGTGATCGATCCAGCGAAGCTTGCCTATGCCGCCCAGCCGAGACCCAGCCGGACGCCTAAAAGTCCCGAACGCCGGCCGCGGTTCGTGCAGGCGACTTCTGAAACGGACAACCAGTCAGTCATCGGGACCCAGCGCCTCCATGGCCAAGTCGTCACCCGGCGATGAACAGCAGCACCACAAAAGCGACGAGCCCGACGCCGGCAAGGGTGAGGCCGATCCTGCCGCGGCGCCGCCCGGACCCTTTGCGGGCAGCCATGTAAGCGAACGCAGTACCGAAGAACCCGATGGGCAGCCAGACCAGACCCGCAGCCCGCACCCAGCCGGGAGGGTTGAAGTTTTCGCTGAGGCTCAGCACGTAAGTGAACACGGTGGCAGCCAAAGCAAGTGCCCCGAGCACGACGGTGGCTTCAGCCGGCGGGCTGGCCGAAGAGATACGAGGCAACGTTAAGCAAGACGAACCCGACAGCAATGCCGGCCCCGATCATGGCCGGCACTCTTCCGTCCTTGCGCCCGAGCCTCATCGCCTTACGCCCTTGGACCACCGAGAGGATGCCGGGGATCGCGAACACGAGGAGAGCCGGAATGACAGCCACCAGCATTTACCAGAATTCCGCAGCGATGGTGTCGTTCGTGAGCACTGTGATGATGCCTTCACCGATGCCGAAGGAAGCACCGAACGACAGCGGGTATAGCGCCAGAGACCACCACGCCCGCCGGTAGGCACGGTCTGCAGCCTCTCTGGTCACTGCAGCGCCGGCCGTTGGTGCACCAGCGTCCACGTGTCCGCTTTTCCTGCTCGCCATGGGGATCCTCGTTTGCTGTTTAGTTCAGATGATCGCACCGACACATGTGGGCGGAGTAGGGGCGTTAGCCCTTTGCTGGAGTGGACCGACTTCTGAAACTGACCAAGAGTTCTGGCCGGCATGCATGCGGACGGCCCAGCGCAACTCCACAGGCTCGGGAGACTGAGCGCGGCATCTTCATGATGATTCTTGGTGCAGCCATCTCGGCCCTGGACTGGCTCGTGACACTGGGCGTGCGGTTCTCACGGAAGCTTCCGAAGCCTGCCACCGACATTCCGCGTGTGGAGCATGCCCTCCAGACCAACCCGGGGGTCGTTAAATTCTCGGTGATCGGCTCCATGCTGACTCTCGCCGCCTTGGCTATCTTCACACCCAAGGGCGAATCCCCGGAGGGGCTTCCGGTCATTGGCCTCATTGCTGCAGCCCAGTTGAGCATCGCCGGCGGCATCGCCTACTCGGGGTGGCTCATGAAGAACAGCGGGAGAACACTTGCCGAAAGCATAGTTAACGTGGTCCCCGGAGTGATAGGTCCGGCCCCGCAACACCCTAGTGTCGGTAACCATGATCAGTCCCCATCATCGTCACCGCCGTGCGGTTATCACCGCGCTTGCCGTGTCCCTCCCCGTTGCCTTCCTGGCACCAGCAGGCGCCTCCACCGCGGCACCCACGGCTCTGGAACTGGATCGGCAGACCGCCCGATCATTTCAGCCTTCCCACCTGGATCTGGGCGCGCAGGACCTGCCCGAGATGCGCAACGTGACCACTCTGGCCCCGGGCCTTACCCGGACCACAATCACCCGGGGTGCCCCTAACCAGGACTTCTTCTGGACCGTCGAAGTGGCAATCCCGTCGACGTCGCCCGATGCTCCCACGTCCGCGTTGTCCACCCAGGCGCAGGCGCAGATGGTTGCCGACAAGCTCAGTGCCGCCGGGGTTCCTACGAAGGTTGAGCACGTCCAGTCCCCCGAGCTGGCCGACGCTGGCGGGGACCTCGGCTACCGGGTGCGCGCGGGCCGGTTCGGGTCCAAAGCCGAGGGCTCCCCTACTGTCGAGCAGATCAAAGCCACGGGCTACAAGGCATCGGTGATATACACCGGTTGGGATGGCGACGCGGGCTCCAGCGAGGATGACCGTGGCCCCTGGAACCTGCAGGTGCTGACCATTGACCCGAAGGAATTTCGCGGAAACCTCACTTCCTCATTCGGCCCGAACCTCGAGGACCGCGAAACCACCAGCTCACTCGCCGCCGCCGCCGGCGCCCTCGCGGCAACAAACGGCGGCTACTTCGTCATGGACCCCGCCGCAGGCGCCCCGGGCGACCCCTCCGGAGCCGCGGTACAGGATGGAAAGGTCCTCAGCGAACCCGTCGGGGACCGGCCCTCCCTGGTCATCGATAAGAACCGCACCTCCATCCAGCGTCTGCACTGGCACGGCACGGTCACCGCGCCGGGCAACGCAGAACTCCCCCTGGACGGGCTCAACCGGGTGCCCGGGCTGATCCGCAACTGCGGCGGCACCGACGATACGCCGACGAACCTGCCGCTGCACGACTTCACCTGCACGGACGCGGACGAAATCCTCGCATTCACCCCCGAGTTCGGCCCCACGACCCCGTCCGGGCAGGGACTCGAGGTCGTCCTGGATGCCCATGGCACCGTCACAGCGGTCAACCACACCCGTGGCACTGCGGTACCGGGTGGCGGGCAGACGCTGCAGGCCATTGGAGCGGACGCGGACAAGCTCGCGGCCCTGGCTGTCCCGGGCGCCAAGCTGAGCGTCGACACTGATGTGCTCGACGAAGACGGCAAGGAACTGAAGGCCGGCGCCACCACTGACGTCGTAAGTGGCGGGCCAACCTTGGTCCAGAACGGCCAGCTGAACGTTACCGCCAAGCGCGACGGCATGGTCCGCAACAACGACAGCAATAGCTTCTTCTACGGCTGGGTCCACAAGCGCAACCCCCGCACAATCGCCGGAGTGGACGCCCAGGGCCGCACCCTATTGGTCACCGCCGACGGCCGGCAGACCACCAGCCTGGGACTGAGTATCAAGGAATCCGCCGATGTGGCCCGGTCCCTTGGGATGGTCAACGCCATCAACCTGGACGGAGGCGGATCCACCGCGATGGTTCAGGATGGACAGGTCGTGAACTCCCCGTCGGACGCTACTGGCGAACGACCGGTTGGCGACGCTCTTCTCGTACTCCCCGGCCGCAAGCCGTAGCCCGGCACGGCCCAGACGCCGCGAAGTCGTCACCCACGACCGCAATCAGCGCCCGGAAGTGCCGGGACACAGCACCTGTCACCACCGGCGACCCGTTGTTCCCCTGGCAACAAGCGGACCACTAGCCAGGCCGCTGGAAGCCTCCTGCCCCTTCACTGGGTAGGGGCTTCCATGTATCTGGGCGGAGAAGCCTCGGGACTCGGGCAGCTACCGTCTTAGCCGGTCCTTGACGGAGTGTTCGACCAGGATCGGAACATAGTCACGGACCCTGCCGGTGTCCAAGGAACGGTGTTCCTGCTCGACGAGGTCTTCGATGTGTTGCCGCGGAACCGCCGGGTACTTTTCGGCGAGCCGGTCCACTACATGGTCAAGCGCCCGCAATTCTTCGATGACTCCCATTGGGAGAGTTTCGGGCCGGCCATCCCCGGATACAAGACTGGATTTTTCCGCCGGGCGGGGTTAGCGGCCGCCACCTGCCCATCATCCTGCGGACATCATCGTCGGCGCCCAGGAGGTCATGGTGGAAGGCGATGGCGTCCACCGGCCGGGTATCCACGAACAGGACCGCGACCGTCCGGGAGTGGACCACCGTGTACCGGATGAGGTCTTCCACCCAGGAATGGATCGCGGCCTCAACAGTTGGAGCCGTCATAGCTCCATGGTGCTCCCGGGCACTGACAGTCCCAGGCCGGCGAGGATGTGTCAGGCTCCGGCTCCGGTTTCACGCCGTTGACGTTCTCCTTCATCCATCCCAGGAGGCCTTCCACATCCTTGTCCAGGTAGCGGCGTGCGACTGCGGAGGCCGCACCAAGGTACGGCCCCACCACATTCGACTACGAGAGCCGGTTCTTAATGGCCCGGATCAGCGGGGTGGCTTCCCTCCAGTTTTAGGTTGCGACACCCTCAATGACCCGGAGCCAGCCCGGAATGCGGTTGTTATCCAACGCTGCCGTAACCTTAAACGCGGCAATGACAGTGTTCGCGACTTCGTTGCCCTGACTCTCATCACCAAGGACTAATCCAACCAATGCCCCTTGCACCACACTTCTATGTCGCCATGCCCAGATTCAGCGTCACTCTTATCGTCTTGCTTCTGACCGGCTGCGCCGTGCCGGGCCCCCTTCCCGGTGTGCAATCAACTGTCGCTCCGACACAGATCAAAGCTAACCCGGACGCCCACCTGGCGAACCACAACGTCGAAGTCTCCACGGAACCTGCACCGCCGAAACGTTCACCGGCAAAACAGCAAGCGCTTGAGACCCCGGCGTCCGATCAGGACTGGATTCAGTCGACGATGGCGAGGCACGGGATTTACCCTCCAGCCGGAACCCATGTGGGGATCGGGTCGATGCCGCCTGGCTGTGAAGGGGCGCACGGATGCACTTCGTACCATCTCGACCCCGCCACGGGGCAGGTCGCCGCGGCTATCACCATCCTTCCGGGTCAACTGACCGAGTACCTCCTCTTCCATGAGATCGCCCACGCCAAGGGCATACGCGATGAGTGCGGTGCGGACAACTTCGCGCGGTCCGTCATTGGCCCCGTCCCCGGGCACTACTGTTGACCGCACGGCCGCACACAAGGGGGGTCAACGAACACCTCGACTGCCACGACGTGAATGGCGCTCAGGCCTTGGTCCGGCACCGGCCTCCCCAGGAGGACCGGCTGCCCATATCCATGTGCCCACTTGCGCGCGTCCTGCCCAAGCACGTCGTCAATCCACACGACTGAGTCCCAGTCCGCGCAGCCCGACGTTTCCATCCTGGCCAGCCACCGGATCACTGATCGGAGCTTCGGCGTCGGCCCGCGCCACCGGGTTGAGGACCCCGTCGATACCGAGCAGGATGATCGGCTTCCTGGGCATAGCCCGCACCTCCGAGCAGCGTCAGAACTCGACGCCGCGCAACAGCGTGATGAGTTGATCCTTCGTCTGCTCGGCCGTTGGCCCCTCCGGCGCGATCAAGACCTGCGCGGTGAATGTCGCCAGGTTCCGGCCCCTTACCGCTGACACGGACAGGATCGTGATGGGCACGTCGCCCGCCGGACGGAGTGACTTCGGGCCCGCCGGCTCGGTTGTCATAGTGAAGGACGCCTTGTCCCCGATGCCGTCGAGCGGCTCGCCGCGTCCGCCGGGACCGCCCAGCGCCGGGGCTGCACCCTTGAGGACTTCGACCGAGAAGACGAGGGAGTCGGGGCCCGGTGTGCCCAGGTCTCCGAATGTGTACCGGCAACTGACCTCACGCGGAAGAATCTGAGGCTGGGTGCTCGCCCCGAATGCCTGCCTGACCTCGTCGGGACTGAACAGGGCGCACACCGGGTTGTCAGTGGTGGCGGGCGGACCCACGGGCGGGGCCGCCGGGACGCTGAGGGTGGACCCGTTGCCCCAGCCGGCGTCCACTGCCGCCTGCGTAAGCGCACGGGCCATAGCGTCTCCATCCGGGGCGTCGGCCCCGTCCATGGGCGGGCCCGCCACATAGGGCATTTCGAGCGTCTCGTTCCCCCGGACAGCCGTCAGGACGACATTCGCGGACGCGCCGCCGGCCTCACCACGAAAATATCCCGTCCACTGGAGGCATGCGAAGTCGCCGATGCCCGTGACGGGTGAGCAGTCTGACGTCGACTTCGCCTTGGCGATGTCGGCGGCCGAGGCCGGCGACGTGAGTGACACAGACAGGGCCGTCATGCCTGCCTCGGACTTGCTCGAATAGGTGCACAGGTAGGCCTTGGTTCCGAACGGCCTGGCCCGGCTGTTCTGGCCCATAGGCACGATGCCGGGTATAGCCTTCGCCGCGATCTCCGGGGTAATGAGCTCGCAGGCGGGGCTTCCCGAACCTGAGGACGTGGGCCCGTTTTGGGCCCCGGGCTGAGAGCATGCGGCGAGGAACAGTACGAGCACGGCCACGAGTAAAGCCTGGAGCGCCAGGTTGGGGGCCACGTTGCGTTCGCCCGGGGGAATCACCGGCAGCTCACCACTCATCGCATCAGTGTGGCAGTGCGCGGTGCCGGGCCCCAGAGTCAAAAGGACCGGGCTGCCACGATCCGCCCCTCGAAGGCATCCCGGTCACAGGCATCCTGGTCACCGTCATCACGGTCACCTGCGTTTGAAGGTGACTCCTCCGATGAGCCCTGCCACGGCCGCCGGCAGGGCGAACAGACCAATAATCTGCGGCATCAAGGATGGCGGCGTGGTGATCATCGTGGCCAGGCCCACGAGCGCCACCGGGGCGGCAACGCACAGCGTCACCCATAGCGGATACTGCCGGATCTGGGACCAGACGGCAGCTGCAATCGACGCAGCCGACCCACCGAGCATCAACAACCTGCCCACACGCAGTCGCTCCACGAACTCCGGTACGGGCTCATAGGCGGACAACATTGTCCGCTCCAAAGAGATGGCCGTCAGGATGATGGAAACACCCACCAGGCCCGCCCACGGCAGCGCCCGGCTCCTCCACCACCGGCGAACGACGTAGCGTTCCGCTCCCTGTGAGTTGGTCACCCTGCGATCTTATCCGCTGCCTGCCGGCGGGCGCCTGCCCTCCGCACGCCGTCGCTATTGAATTCCGGCGGGCAGTCCGAAACGCTGGGGCTGTGGAACAGCTCCCGCCCGACCGCACGGGCCGCCACCGCGAGGCACTTCCGGGCTCCCCGTGGAGCATGGTGATCAGGTTCGGTCTGGTCAGTCTGGCTGTCGATGCGGTGTCCGACGGCGCCCGCCCGCTCGCCGGCCCGCTCCTGGCCCAGTTGGGTGCCTCCGCCCTGCTGGTCGGGCTGGTCACCGGCGGCGCCGAAGCCGCAGCCCAGGGTCTCCGCCTGGTCTTTGGGCCGTGGGCGGACCGCACGGGAAAATACTGGACGTTCACACTGGCCGGCTATGCCCTGACAGCGCTGTGCATTCCCTTGCTAGCCGTGACGCCTGCCCTCGGTGCCGCCGGGCTGGTGCTGGCCTCCGTGCTCATCATCGGCGACCGCGTGGGCAAGGCCGTCAGAAGCCCCGCCAAGACCGTCCTGCTGGCCGACGTTGCCGGGCCCGTCGGGCGAGGACGCGGCTTCGCCGTGCACAAAACCCTTGACCTTGCCGGAGCGTTTTCGGGGCCGCTGATCGCCTCCGCCGTCATCGTGGCCACCGGAGCACTGTGGCCGGCCTTCGCGGTCCTGGCTGTTCCCGGCGCCTTTGCCATGGCCCTCCTCTTCTGGATGCGGCGCCGCATCCCCGAACCACACGGGCCGCGGGCCGCGCGTGACGTGCTGGAGGCGCAGGGAGCAGCGGACTCCAGCGGTCCTGCCGCCACGCCAAGGGAACGCCTCTCTGCGGTGTTCGTCCTTTTCGCCGTCTCCGCCTTCTTCTGGAGTGCCGGCCTGGTGGCCTTCGGAGTCATCGGATTCCATCTGACGACAGCGGTTGAAGTCCCCGTCCCGGCCGTCCCGCTCGTCTACGCAGCTGCCATGACGGCAGCGGCCCTTGGAGCACTCGCCAGCGGATATGCCTACGATCGCGCGGGAGGTGCTGTGCTTCTGGTCCTGCCACTACTGGTCACTTTGGTCCCGGTGCTGGCGTTCTCAGCGGGCATGGGACCGGTGCTGGCCGGGGTGCTGGTGTGGGGAGCAGCCACCGGCATCCAGGACTCCACGGTGAAGGCGCTGGTGGCCGATCTGGTGGTTCCGGGGAGG